>JBQCJM010000297.1:0-14142 GCA_051952715.1 Flavisolibacter sp. | reverse complement strand
TTTGGCTTTGTTGGATATTTTTTTACAATGGCGTCGGCCTTTTGCAACGCAGCATCCAGGTTGTTATTTAAACGGTCGGCAATGCTGTCAACGCCATAATCGTGTGCCACCATTTTCAAAACTATTTTAGCACTGTCGATAGTGGATCCTGCAGGGTATTGCTTTACGGGAATACCCACTTCTTTCAACTGCGGCATTACGTTGGCCGGTGCTACATCGCCCTGGTGAATGACAACAGTTGGATCAAGTGAAATGATGCCTTCGGCACTTAAGTGGCGGTGATACCCAACCGTAGTAAGATTCTTTGTTTCGGGTGGATAGGTGCTTGTAAGGTCAATGCCTACAATTTTATCGCCCTGTCCAAGCGCAAATAAAAATTCGGTCATTTGTTTGGATACACTAACGATCCGGTCTTTACCTGCAGTCTTTTTCTTATTGCCAAAACGGCCGCACGAAAACAACGAAAAGCAGGCAGCTATCAGGAATATTTTTTTCATCTTGTCGCTTATATTTTTATTGGCCGGAAGAGGAAGAAGATAAGGATCATTAACACCTTACCCTCTTTCGTCTCGGCCATTCCTTAAAAGTTATACTTCAAATTGATACCGCCAAAATAAACGGCTTTTAAAGGCGCCGGCAAATAAGCATCCGGGATCTGGTTTACAAAAATCATATTGTAATACTGTGTGCCGGTAATGTTATTGGCTCCAAAAAATACATCTATATCAAAATGATCGGACAAGCTGCGGCGCAGGCCCAGCTTTGCGTTCAGCAAACCGAAATGTTTTGCCTTAACAGCTTCGTCGTTATCGGAAGTAATATAAACATCGCCCCTGTAAGTATAATACGCATTCGCATAAATACCGGGCAAAGTATTTACATCAACACCAGCATTGAAACTAACCGGTGGAACACCGGCCACTTTTTTACCATCGTAATTTTTGCTGGCAAATACATAATCGTCATAAGTAAAATCAGAATAGGTGAAATTAGCAAACGGCCGAACCAGGCTGACAAAGCTTTTTGATGATTCGTAAGCTGTGTATTTTACCAAAGCTTCAATGCCTTTGTTATTCTGCTTGCCGCTATTGGCAACATAACTGTACAACGTAGTATTTCCCTGGGTTACCGGCACAGCGGCCATTTTATCAGAGAATATAGCATCGAATACCGCCAGTTGGTAACTCAACCTATTATTCAGCAAAGAACCCTTAGTACCAATTTCAAATTGATTACCCACTTCAGGTTTCAATCCTGCATTTAGTTGATTGGTACTGGGAATAAAGAAAATAGAACTTACCGGAGCCTTATATCCCTTGCTGTACGAAGCATACACAGAAACCTGTTTATTAAATATTTTGTTGATGGCTACATGCGGAGAGAACATGTTTTTATATGAAATGTCGTAGCTTGTTCTTTTGTTAGGAACATACAACTTATCGTTCAACTCAATATCCATATTACTATAGCCAATACCTGCAGTAATCGAAAAGTTCTGTGGCAATGATACATTCCATTCTGTAAATAATGACGTAGTTGCCGTGGTGGTTGCCTGGTTGCTTTTAATGGCTTCAATAATGAAATAGCCATTAGGGTCATTGGGATTAGCAATCATATTGTAACCAATGATCTGTGCATATTGCTTTTGTGTTTCCACACCCGTGATGCCGCTTACATTGATGTCGTTACTCAAAGAAAATTTTGTATCAAACGTTGAACGCAATCCAAAATTGAAAGGATTCTTATCCGTCCAGCCGGCGGCGGAACTTGAGTTATTTGTAGCGCCGGAGCCAAACACAGTTGTCGTGTTGGAAATGTGGTCGTTGAAATTAAATGTATGTCCCAATCCACCACGGAAACTAACGATGTTCGAATGTGCATTGCGCTGGATGTAACGTGTGTTGCCCGAATAATCTTTATTGGCATATTGATCCAGCGTCAATTCTCCACCTCTTTCATCGTAGCTATTGCTATAACCAAAATAAGTGGTGACAGATTGTTTGTTATTGATTTGAAAATCACCGGCAAGATTTACAAAACGTTTTGTGGATGCGTTGTGTGCCATGGCGCCGTCCGATTTTTGATAACCATAATTGGCCAGTAAAGAAGAACGTTCGCCACCCATTTCAAAATGCGTGGTATATCGTTGTAATCCATAATTACCAATCAACACATCCTGTCCTATGGAAGTTTTTCCTTTTTCCGGTTTAACGGTTTTTAAATTGACCACACCTGCAATGGCCAGGCCGTACAATGTACCTGCAGGCCCTTTCACTACTTCCACATTGCCTATCGAACCAAAATCAATATCATCCATCACGGTAATGCCTTCTGCATCGGTAATGGGAATGCCGTTCAAATAAACCTTAGTTCCCTGGACATCAAAATTACTGCTGATGCCACGGGTTCCGTTAATACCATTGCCATATCCGCGAATATTAAATTGCTGCCCTGATGAAACGGCTCTTCTCTGCATAATTACACCGGGCACATTGACATTAATGGCATCGTCTAAAAATAATCCCGTGCCGCGTTTTAATTCCCTTTCATTCAATTTGGTGATGGATGAAGGCTGGTATAAAATAGATTTGTTCTGAGCCGAAGTGGCGGTGATCTCTACTTCATTCAAACTGCGGCTAACAGGCACAAGGGCAATGAGCAATTCTTCGTTGCAGTTCTTTACTGTTTGCTGTTCGGTTTCGTAGCCGATAGATGAAACACTGATCTTCGTTTTGCCTTCGCAGCCGATTGAAAAAAGCCCGTCCTTATCTGTTGATGTTTGACCTTTACCTGAAATGCTTATGGTTGCTCCCGCAATAGGATTATTGCTGGCGGCATCAATTACTTTTCCTTTTATAGTTGTTTGTGCATGTGCCATTACAAAAGAGCAGGCGCATGCCACGGCCATTAAAATTTGCTTCATGAAATATTAAATTGATTAGAAAATACTTGCTGATAAAAATTGTGAAGATCAGCAGGCAATAGGTGGCCGTTCGGGTACGCTGTACTGAATACGAGGTAAATAAAAACTATAATTGAAGAATACGGGTTGCTCCGTTTTTTGAAGTTTTACAATAGTGATGTTTTGGGAAGGAAGAAAGGGCGCCGTGATCAATTTTATTAAAGAAGTTTTTGTAAAAGAACCGGAATTATCCGGGGCAATTTTTTGATAGGCTTCTAAAAGCGCTTTTTCTTTTTTATCCGGAATGCAACGAATGATCAGTTGATGCCCCTGCTGATGCTTTTCGATCACATCATACATTTCGTTATTAAAACGAAATTCGTGTTCCTCTTCCCAATTAATTTTCCTGGCATCGCCGGGACTAAAAGAAAATTCCACCACGTTGTCATCTGCATAATTACGCAACCGCTCTTTCATCCCGGCCTTGATCTCGCCTAATTGCAGCCGGAAAACGAAATGGTAACCGACAACGGTAAAAAATAAACAGGCCAATAAAATAACCGCGGCAATTTTCTTCACAATTGATGGAATGGGCTGCTAAGTTACGCAAGTGAAGGAATAATTGGCTTCGTTGTTTTGTGCGTATTTAAAAAAAGAAAAACTAGCAACAAAAACTTTCTTCGTTGGCATATCGGTGAAGAAAGCATCTGTGAGAACTGCCTTAAGCGTTGCTAACTACAGTAACACAATTACCGATGTGCTGAATAAAGAACAAAGCGTACAAGTGAGTGACACAACGGAAGCTTTATAGTAGTACTTCAGCTAAGTACAATATCAACTTTCCTTTCTTAATTCCGTTAGCTTAGGTCTTAATCTTGATTTTGATTTATTAAAAATATTGCGGCCTTTATCGATGCCTCTTCGTTTTTCCTTTTGTTCTTCAATGGGCAAATGAATAAAATCCTGACACTCTTTGCTACAGCAGCCATCATATTTTTTTTTGCATTCTTGGCATTGGATAAAAAGCAAATGGCAGGCTTCGTTGGCACAATTCACATGCGTATCGGCAGGCTTGCCGCACTGGTGGCATTTGGCAATGATTTCTTCAGTGATCCGCTCCCCGAGCCTGTTATCGAATACAAAATTTTTACCGCGGAATTTTAAAGGCAGATTTTTTTCCTTAGCCTGGTTCGTATAATTAATGATACCGCCTTCTAAATGAAAAACATTTTTAAATCCCTGGTGCAGCATATAGGCACTGGCTTTTTCGCAGCGGATACCGCCGGTGCAATACATGATAATGTTTTTATCCTTTGCATCCTTCAGCATATCGGCAGCCATAGGCAGTTGCTCACGAAATGTATCGGAAGGGACTTCAATGGCCGTTTCAAAATGCCCTACCTCATATTCGTAATGGTTGCGCATGTCCACTACAATGGTGTTGGGATCTTCGGTAAGTTGATTGAACTGTTCGGCATTAACATACTTGCCTTTGTTGCGCATATCAAACGAAGGATCGGCAATGCCATCGGCAACAATTTTTTCCCGCACTTTTATTTTTAAAACCCAAAACGATTTTCCATCGTCATCTACTGCAATGTTCAGGCGGATGCCATTCAGGGGTTCAATGGAATAGAGATAAGTTTTCAGCGTTTCGACATTACTGTCAGGCACACTGATCTGCGCATTGATGCCTTCATGTGCCACGTAAATGCGGCCAAATACTTTTAATACGTCCAGGTTTTTGTACAAGGTGTCACGAAAAGCCTGTGGTTCATCAATGTGAAAATAATGATAGAAAGAGATGGTGGTGCGGTGCTCTTTTTCTTCGAGCATGCGTTGTTTAAGCTCCGCCTGGGAAACACGATTATGCAATACTGCCATAGTTGAAATTTTAAGGACACACGCCGGGTGAACAAAATTTCCTAAACAATAAATTTAAGGAGTTGCAAAAATACAATTCCACAACGCAATAAAATGTGAAATAGTAAGTGAGTAGTGAATGGTGAATCGGAACATTCTTTAATTATACTCCTTCCCCTCCATAGCCTGATGTAATTGCAGGCTCTATGGAATGATTGCTCCCCAGATCAATCAGAATCCGGTAAAGCATAATTTTGGTTTGGAAAATCCCCTCACCATTCACCACTCACTATCACAATACGCTATTAAATCGTTCCTGTCAAATAAAGGATCAATCCAACAATAGCCACGATCAATGCTGCAATGGGATAATAGAATACTAATACGAGGGCTAATATTCCCAATAAAATATACAGAACCAACTGGCGATCCGAAGGTCTTCTGCTGAACATAGATTTTATCTTCAGCTTAAAGGCCGTCCACAAAAATTTTCGTTTTAGCTTGCGAAATTCTTTCTTGCTTTTTTTAGCTGCATACACCGAAAGCACCAGCATGCTTAACAAAGACGCTGCTGCTGCGTTATTAAAGTTATTTGATGCAGGTTGTTCCTGGTTTGGGTTAACAACAGGTTGAACAGTTGTGGAAGTAAATGCCATAATAATCGTTGGTTTTTTGAATTGCCCGAAATTAGGCAATCAAATGTATGGAACGTATTTGTACACTCGAAAATATTTATTAACGCCTGTGGAATTGAACAGCGCCGCCAATGATGCCGCCCAAACCAATACGTATGCCAAAGTTATGGCCCGGCTGTGCCTGGTAAGCCGAAACAAAATCGACACGAAAGATTTTGAAAATATTTTCCATTCCGGCAAATGCTTCCACATAATAATTATTACGGTTTACATAAAACGCATTGGAACCTAGTACCAAATTCCATTTGAGCTTATTGAGTAAAGGAATTTTGTTAGTTAATAAGCCATTCAAATGATGTTCAACATGTATCACTCCATATAAATTTTCGGTATTGCTATACCTATAATAAGGCGCTAACTGAAAACTATTGAGGTAGTTGAAATTATAAAAGGTTTGATTTCCGTTAAAGTGCTGAAAATCGGGAAGTCCAGCGAAATTGTCATTTAAAAATCCACCCACACTTATCTTGTATTTTAATAAGCCCCCTATTTTAAAATTCATATCATCGTAAACTGATAGCTTCCATTTATCAAAATCCACATCACTTTTGAAAACATCTTTAATTCCTTTTGCATACTGCAATTCAAAAGTTGCAAATTTTGAGCCGATAGGAACTTTTCTATAAGGGTACTGAATGTACCGCTGTCCGGGTTGGTACGATAAGGTAATTGATGCAACTAAAGCCTGATGGCGGTTAAATGGAACATTCGCCAGTTCATAAGGATGATTGGGAAGGATGATTTCTTTGTTATTAAAAAAAGAAAAGTCCGTACTGTTTTCAAGAGGGAAACGGTCTTCAAATGTTGTGTTGACATTCCATTGCAGGCCATTTTCAAATCGGTTATTGTATTCTATGCTGCCAAACCAGGATTCATACAGCTTCATATAATTTTTCTTTGCTAAAAGAGTATAGAGACTGTTGGTCAGTGCATCAATGGGATTTTCTTTATTAATTTGACTAAGGCGTTTACCACCACCAAATTGCAAATACCTATTCCGGAAATTATCTGCCTTGGGCCTTATTGTAAGGTTTAAAAAAGAATTGAGATGCGCATTGCTTGTTCCATACCGGGTATCCCAATCTATTATAAAATTGTTAGCGCCTTTTCTCGGCCTTATATTCAACGATTGCTCAACGCTAATGGACAGTCCTTCTACGGTATTATATTCCAGTTGTTTCAACAAAGGCTCTAAATGATAAGATGAAAAAGTACTGGAAGAATAAAAATTTCTGCTAACGCCGCCTCTAAAAAAGCTCAGGAGCTTAACCGGCTTTTGATTTTTGCGCAACGAGTCTATATTTCGCTTAGAATACATTGAATCTCTGAAAGCTTTGCTCGTACTGTCTTTAAAGACAAAATTTTGCTTTTCATCGGGCTCCAAGGGTACGGGGCGAATGGTATTCCAATAGCTGCTATCTCTTTTATTGAAAGCAGTATCATACGACATAAGGATTCGGTTAAAATAGTTTTTACCAAAGCCGGGATTTAGATTGTAATTGCTATAAACATTTAAAAAATTGCCGGCCATGTCAAACCCAAATTTTTTCACTGCTACGTAGACTACCTGGTCTTGTGTGCGCCAAATATCGTTGGCAATGGGCTCGTGCATTTGTGTTACCCGCAAAGTATCAATCAATTCTAACTGGTAATCCGTTGTAGTAGTTAATTCAAGACTATGAATATGCCAATCGCCATCTACAATTTGTATGTAACCCTCAAACAAAGGCTCATGCTTCCTTTTAGGAGTAACTTTAATACGGTCGATCATTTTATTACCTTCAAAAAAGTTGCCTTCATACCTGAACTTATAATAATGAAAAGCATTATCGGAAATAGGCGAAATAAATCCCCGCGGATTCAAATTATTACTGAATACTGAAACATTGTTGGTATAAAAATTAATGAAGAAAGGAAAGCTAAGGCCATAACCACCGCCGCTTTCTCTTGAAGAAATTACTTCATACTTTATTTTATCGGGCTGCTTAAAGGAAACCTTTGTTTGCGATTCGGATAAGAATAAAATTCCTTTGCCGGCTGAATCAATGCCGTCTTTGGCCATATCACTTTTGTCAATTTTCTTTCCGAAAAGTTTATCGGGCATCCCTCTTGAACGCAATAATCCTTTAATATAAACATCCACTGTAAAGGAATCAACCTGCTTGTTGTAAAAATCTCTTTTCTTAATGGTTTCACGAATAATTTCGATAGCCGGGTCCTCACCTCTTTTAATTACTACTTCCGACAAGGTCAACTCCTGGATAGATAATTGGAAATCAACAATGCTGTTACTAGTGTTGAGTGTGCATTTCCTTTCCTCTGATTTATAGCCTACATATTGACAAACTAGTGTGTATGTGCCCGGAGCAAGATTGATTACGTATTGGCCCTGGCTGTTTGCAACTGATCCCTTTGAAGTTCCTTTTACAGTAATGGAAGCGTATGGTAAAACAGCTCCTTTATTATCAGTAACAACACCGGAAACTTTTTGTGCCTGTGTATAAATAATTGCACATAGAAATAGCAACAAGAATATTATCCGTTTCATAAGCAGAAGTGAGAAACGAATATAAACTTCAAACTAAGGTTTTTTAAAACGTCTGATAAGAATTGAAAGTTATTTAACAACAATTGTCAATGCCGAACCCTTTTTACAGGCCGCAATGAACTTCCGGCCATAGCTGCAAAGCCGCCTACCAATGCACCAATAAATGACGTTATTAAAATCATTAATACCGATGACCCGCCCAGCGGAAATAATTGCGCCACTTTGTGCGAAAGAATGCTTTCGTTCTTTATATCAATCCAAAAAGAAAGCAAGCCCCATAAAATAAAAATGCCAAGAAAGCCTGATAAAAATCCTTTACCAACATTTTGGACAAGCAGCAAGGCCACCAAGAAAGAAACAATGGCAATGCTCCACCAGGGTAAAAACATGCCCGCCACAAAAGATACAACTGCAGTTAATAAAACGGCCAATAAAAATTTCATATCAGGGGTTATATTATTTTAAATTAAAGATGGCTGGCAATTCGTGTAATAAACACTGCACCAAAATAAAACCAGCATAACATTAGAGATTAGTGAATGAAAGTTTGCCGATTACTCTTTTATCACTTGCTTCGTTTTCTTTCATCATCCACAACGTATAATACTTTCCGGCGGCCCAGTCGCTTACAAAATTGTCGTAAAACCTGCTTCCCGGATTTCCGCTTTGCCCACCCGGATAAATGCCATACGCTTCCGTCTCATTGGTCAATTGAACGATCATGCGCCAGCTCGGGCCATGGTCATGCGTAATGGCATTTACGGTATTGTTCCAGCCACCTACGTGCAAACCCGTTCGGGCAAAAGGCAGAACGGCCGTTTTTAATAAATGGTAAATAGAAGAATTTTTATGCTTCCACCACAACAAGCCGTCTTTTGCTTCTTCATCGGTTAACGCTTTGGCCGCTACTTTAAAGGCGAGTGTAACCTGGTGATCAATTGTTTCAACCATCGAAGTATTTACGTTGTCAACAAATTTAAAAGCCGAATCTTTTAGTAAAGCTTCTATCAGTGTTTGCTCATCTGGTCTTTCGAAAGCGCCTTTTACTTTTAAGAACTCATCATCCCAGATCACATTCTTCAAACTATCCATCCATGCCTGGTAAATAGTAGCGGCCTTTGAGTCGGGCCTTACATAAAAGTCCCAGCTTTTCACTTCCTGCAGATAATATCTTTCCTTCTCGCTTAAAGAAGTTTCATCAATATTTTTCAAAAGAAAAGGAATAAAATCTGCAGCATTGGGGCTGTAATAATCTGTTTGTAATTGCTTCATATCGTCAACCGTAATTTGCTGCATTTGCTGCAGGCGATTGCTGATCCTGATGCCTCGTGCAGAAATATAATTGCCCGGAATAAAATAAGGATACGTAGAATCGACCGGACGCTGGTTGGCACTTTCTATGAAGCCTTCGGGAGGATTGATGACATGCGGATTTTCATTTTGAGGAATATAGCCCTGCCACCTATAACTGCTGTCTTCTCCGGGCATGAGATATAATCCTTGTCCCTGCCAGCGTGCCGGAAACTTAGCTTGTTGCCAAACAGCTATGTCGCCACTTTTGGAAGCGAACAACATGTTTTGCCCGGGGCAACTAAAATCTTTTATGGCAGCATAATAGTCGTCATAATTTTTTGCACGATCCAGCTTAAACCACATGGCACTTTCGTTAGAAGGATCATGTGCCGACCAGCGAACCGCAATGGCTGTGTTATTGGTAGAATCGACCGTGAAACTTTGATCATACATTACAGGGCCAAAACTTGTATAAGCAACGGTATCGTACAAAGTTGCTCCATCACGAATTTTTATTTCTTCAATACGGAGGTCTGTGGGTTCCCATTTTCCATTGAACCAATATTCTTTTTTTGAATCGTCTTTGAAACGGATCTGATAGTAATCTTTTACATCACGCATGGCATTGGTGAAACCAAAAGCGATGTTGTCATTAAAACCAATGATCACACTCGGCGAGCCGGGAAAACTGGCTCCATACACGTTCATCGTTGGCGTACTTAATTGCATTTCGTACCAAATGGAAGGCAGTGTTAAACCCAAATGCGGATCGTTGCACAAAATAGGTGCGCCGCTTTTGGTTTTGCTGCCACTCACCGCCCAATTGTTACTACCGTTGTGCGGATTAGGTTTATTCACTTCCCGCACATTTAAGGTAGTATCACTTCCAAAATATAACGAATCGGCTGTTGCAGGTTTTACCGGAACAATGCCCGGAGCATCAAACGCAGTTCCTTTAGGAATAATAGGGTGAGAAGAATCAGAAACCTCGGGATATAGCAGTTTCATTTCCTTTAAACTGAAAACTGACTTTTCATTGGTAAATTCCAAATCCCTGTCGTAACCGGCTAAATCTTTGCTCATCATTTTTAAAAACAAAGCACATTTCAAATTGCTCCACTGCTCGGGTTTATAACCAAGCAGTTTATATTCAACCGGCAGTTTGCTTTCCGAAAGCGAATTGATGTAAGCATTCACGCCATTGGTGTAAGCGTCAAAATATTGTTTTGACGGTTCATCTGCATTAATCACCCGCAGTGCATTTTCGGCTGCATACACCATTCCCACCCTTCTTTGTTCACGGTCGTAACGAATAAACCGGGGATCGTTGCCCAGAAACTCACTTACTCGTCCCGCCGCTGCAATGGTTTGAAACTCCATTTGCCACAAACGATATTTGGCATGTAAATAACCCTGTATGAAATAAACATCCTCTTCATTTTGTGCAAACACATGCGGTACCAGCCGGTCATCTAAATACACATTTACTTTGCCCTTCAATCCTTTGCAGGAAATTTCTTCATTCATATCGGCATCGGTGGGTTCGGCGTTTTGCCAAAAGCCCTGCTGAGGGCTTAAAAATTTTCCGAGTGCAGGAATGCTGCCCCATTTTTTATTGAGGACAAAAATCAAAGCCAGCGTAATAACAATGCCGGAGATAAAAGGTATGATGCGCATAAGCAGAAACGCCTCCGTCCCCTAAAGTTGTTAAGCACTCCAATAGGTGAAGAAGGTTTATGATTTTAAGTGTTGATTAAAGAACTAAACCCTGAAGTGTGCGACGCAACCAAAGCTTTATAGATATCCTTTAGCCGGTTACACAAAAATTAAAGAACAAAAAATTTAAACTGTAAGATAATAAAGGAAAAACTGAAATCTGCAATTCTATCATTTTTACAACTGTCTTTCAATCATTCTTCCCCCCCAGCATGGGCACGAAGCTGAAACGATCGTACACTTCTTCTTTTAACGAGCCGTCTTGTTGTTTGATCAGCCGCTTCATGATTTGTACATGGCCGCTGCCAACCGGAATTACCATCATACCGCCAACCTTCATTTGTGCAACGAGTTTTTGCGGTATTTCCGGCGCCGCTGCTGTTATCAATACTTTATCGAAGGGTGCAAACGTGGGTAAGCCTTCGTAACCATCGCCGTAAAAAAATTTGATGTTGGGATATTTTTTTATGAAGTCAAACTTTTTGTTGGCCTCGAATATTTTTTTCTGTCGTTCGATGGTATACACCTGTGCACCCAGTTCGGCTAAAACCGAGGCCTGGTAAACACTTCCGGTTCCTATTTCCAAAACCTTATCAAAAGGCTTTACTTCCAACAACTGGGTTTGATAAGCAACGGTGTAAGGCTGGGAAATGGTTTGGCCTTCGGCAATAGGAAAAGCTTTGTCCTCGTAAGCCACTTCGTCAAAAGCAGAATCCAAAAAAAAATGGCGGGGAATTCTTTCGATAGCATCCAGCACTTTTTCATCGGTGATGCCTTTGTTCCGCACGGTTTCGGTCAATTTTTTGCGCAGTCCTTTATGGCGGTACGTGTCTTCAAATCTTCTCATGGGGCAAATATAATTTTATGAAAAGGTGTTTCCATGAATTACACGAATTTAGAGGCACGAAATGCAAAATTGAAATCTCAATAAGCCTGATAATAATTCAAGATGATTGCCAGCCATATCATTCTCGCTTTGCTTTGGATTGTGTATTGCGTGCTGCATAGCCTGCTGGCCAGTGTTGGCATTAAAATGGGCCTGCAAAAAAAATTAAAACATAATTATAAATATTACCGGCTTTTTTATACCGTATTTGCTTTCCTTTTTTTGATAATGTTGTTGTATTACCAAATCAGCCTCCACACTACTCAATTGTATGCAGCAACAGCAATGGTGTTGATAACAGGTGTTGTTCTTGGTTTTTGTGGGTTGGTACTGATGATCATTTGTATCAAAAAATATTTTATCGGGCTGAGCGGTTTACTAAGCCTGTTTAAAGAAAATACATCACAGGATTTAATTATTACCGGCGTGCACAAATACGTCCGGCACCCTTTATACCTGGGCACGTTTGCTTTTATTTGGGGATTATTTTTAATACTGCCTTACCTGTCGCTATTTATTGCAAATGCCATCATCACCATTTATACATTGATCGGAATTAAGTTTGAAGAAGATAAGCTTGTTAATGAATTTGGCGAAAGCTATAAATTATATCAGCAAAGGGTTCCCATGATCATCCCTTTTACAAAAACTCAACAGCTCTTTTAAGTTTAGCCAACGGCAGAAATAAGCTTTTCAACGATTGTCATTTGCCAGTATGGAAATTCCATGCTTTCTTTGTGCCCACAAAAGCAGAACAGAATTCACCAATCAAAATATTAAGTCCATCCGCCTAAAAGAGGAAGTGCTCCAGCCAGGGCACTTTTTTATTTTCGGGGCAGCTGACAGACTTTCAGGAATTATCTGATTACAGGTTCATATCGCTAATGATACTTTTAATTTTCTCCTTTGCTTTTTGTTGCGCCGCTTCAAACTTTTCAACCGATTCCAGCTTTCTGTTTACACTGAAATAGAACTTGATCTTTGGCTCGGTACCGGAAGGGCGGGCACTGATCTTACTACCGTCTTCCAAAATAAATTGCAGCACGTTTGATTTAGGCAAATTGATGGTGGATGTTTTGCCTGTTTGCAAATTTGTTTTTACCTGGGTTTGGTAATCCAATAATTGCGTCACTTTTATGCCGCCTAATTCTTTAGGTGGATTGTTCCTAAACTGCTCCATCATCTGCGCAATTTCCTGCTGGCCGTTCATTCCCTTTTTAGTAATGGAGATCAGGTCTTCCTGGTAATAACCATATTTTAAATACAGGTCCAGTAGTTTCTCATACAAACTTCTCCCTTTACTTTTTTCATAAGCTGCCATTTCGCATAAAATAGCTACGGCCGAAACAGCATCTTTATCACGTATTTCTGAACCGATCATCAGACCATAACTTTCTTCTCCGCCGATCACATAGTTTTCTTTGCCTTCTTTCTCTTTTATTAATTCGGCGATCCATTTAAAGCCGGTAAGCACATTATAGCAATTTACGCCATAGGCTGCAGCCATTACATCAATCAAATCTGTTGTTACAATGGTTTTCACTACCATGTCATTGGGCTGTGCAATGCCTTTTTCTTTGCGGCTTTCCATCATGTAATTAAAGGCCAGCACGGCGGTTTGGTTACCATTCATCAACACCCATTTTCCATGATTATCTTTTACGCCAATGCCTACACGGTCTGCATCGGGATCGGTGCCACACAAAATATCGGCATCTAACGCTTCTGCTTTTTGCAAACCAATGCTCATGGTTTCTTTTTCTTCAGGATTGGGATATACAACGGTTGGAAAATTACCATCAGGAGTTGCCTGTTCTTCTACAACATGAACGTTTTCAAAACCAAACTCCTTTAATACTAAAGGCACTAACTTAATACCTGTTCCATGTATAGGTGTGTAAACAATCTTTAAATCTTTTTGCTGTTGGATCACTTCGGGATAAACGCTTAAGCCCTTCACCATTTTTATATAAGCATCGTCAACCTCTTTGCCTATAATAGTAATATTGGATTCGCCACCGCTCCATTTTACATCAGTCACATCATGGATCTTTTCTACTTCGGCAATTACGTTTTTGTCATGCGGAGGCACTAATTGCCCGCCATCGGTCCAGTAAGCCTTGTAGCCATTATATTCTTTAGGATTATGTGAAGCCGTGCAAACCAACCCGCCCTGGCATTTTAAATAACGAATGGCAAAAGACAGTTCCGGCGTGGGCCGCATGTCATCAAACAAAAA
>JBQCJM010000296.1:0-6336 GCA_051952715.1 Flavisolibacter sp. | reverse complement strand
AGTTTGAATTTGGGTCTCCATGGCTCTTTCGGAAATAAGCTTTATAATAATACGGCTATGAGTGTTTTAAACGTAGCTAATATAAACGGAGGGAGAAATATTGCGTCAGGCTTAGTTACGACAGGTGAAAGCCCTGCTAATCCTATTACCACTTCTACGCGTTACTTAGAAAGTGGGAACTATGTTAAATTGCATAGTGCCACTTTACGTTACACAATCGGAAATGTAGGTTCTGCAATTAAAAACCTTAGTATGTACGTGTCTGGAAATAACCTGTTTGTTATTTCAAAATACAAAGGCTTTGATCCGGAGGTAAACGTTGATAAGGCTTTAAATGGTATCCCTTCTTTAGGCGTTGACTACATTGGATATCCAACCCAGCGTACATTCCTGTTTGGACTTAGCTTTTCTCTATAAAAACAACACTATTTAAATAAGTAAATATGAAACTTAAATATAGTTCAATTGTCTTTTTGGTTTTTGCTCTAAGCTGTACCAAGTTAGAACAACAACTAAATGATAGCTCTTCAATTCCGGGTGGGGGAAGTGGCAATTCTGATGTAACCGCCCTTTTGAATGGAGCATACAATAGCATGAACGGTCTGATGCATAGTCAAGACCAATTGTTTTCATTGCAGGAAACCACCAGCGATGAAGCATTGATCCCTGTTCGGGGTGGTGACTGGGACGATAATGGTGTATGGAGAGTTTTGCATGCGCATACCTGGACGCCTATTCACTCTCAGTTCAAAAGTGTTTTTAATGGTTTGGGTCAATTAGAGAGTGCTGCTATTACTACACTGGCTTTTAATCCTAATCCTACTCAACGGGCGGAAGCTTTGTTTTTGCGTTCTTTAGCTCAGTTTTATTTCCTTGATTTATTTGGCCAGGTACCTTACAGGACCGTGGCCGAATACAATTCGATAGGCCCAGCTCCGGTTTTAGAGCCCCAAGCTGCTATTGATACATTAATTTCTACGTTAACAAGTATTATCCCCCAACTGCCGGCATCGAATAAGCCATATAGAGCCAGTCCTGATGCAGCACGGTTTTTATTAATGAAAGTGTTATTAAATAAAGGAGCTTTTTTAAACAGACAAGCACCAACATTTGATAATGCCGACATGCAACAAGTAATTACCTTGGGACAGACCATCCAGGGAGGGGGCTATACGCTTACACCTAACTACTTTGATAATTTTGGACCACTTAATTCTTCTTTATCTTCAGAGATGATCCTGGCGTGGCCAAACTCTGGTGCAGGTTCAAATAACGGTATTAATAGCGGCGGTATTAATGCTCGTTGGATGATGACACTCCATTATAATTCTTATGATAAGGAAAAGGGAAGTGCTGGATGGAATGGATTTTCCACTGTAGCTGATTTCTACAACACATTCGGAACAAATGACAAAAGAGTTGGAGGTGTAAGTTATCCTGGGGTAACTGATGTTTCTGGCTTGAGGCCAGGCTTTCTTGTTGGTCAACAAATAGACGAAAATGGACAAGCGATGAAAGATAGACAGGGCAACCCCTTAGCATTTACTCCCGAAGTAAAGCTTATAGAAACAGATAAAAACAGGTTGGAGGTTGCCGGCATTCGTGTCATCAAATATCCTCCGGATTACACAGCCTATAGTGGTGGTAACCAGCATAATCAATTACAGATCTTCCGTTATGCAGACGTATTGTTGATGATTGCAGAAGCAAAATTAAGGGCTGGCACACCCGATGCTGCAGGAGCATTAACGTTGGTTAATCAATTAAGGGCTGTTCGCGGCGCAACTCCTTTGGGCACCTTAACACTGGTCAATGAATCCAATGTCGCAGACCCTAATACCTTGCTTGCTGAAAGAGGTCGGGAAATGTATTGGGAAAGTTGGAGAAGGCAAGACTTAATCAGGTTCGGCGTTTTTTTAAAACCATGGGCTTTAAAAGAAGCGGATGCTAGTCCCGAAAGAAATTTATTATTTCCGATAGCTCCAGACGAGTTGCTTGCCAATCCTAACTTAAAACAAAATCCTGGTTATTAATTTTTCTTTAATGATATAAAAAACTAAAAGGTCATATCAATATGACCTTTTAGTTTTTTATGAAACATATAATTACATTTACCATCAGCCTTCATCTTTATAGCCTATGCCACATACCCCTGTATCAATAGGATTTATCTTTCTGTCTGTTTTTATTTTTTCCTGTAAAAGCAAAGACCAGCCTGCACCGCTGTTTGACTTAGTGAAAAATTCAGGCATCGATTTTCAAAACAATGTAGAAGATGGAAAGAAAGACAACAGCTTTCTCTTCCGTAATTTTTACAATGGCGGCGGCGTAGCTATTGGCGACATTAACAACGATGGATTGGCTGATGTTTTCCTTACCTCAAATGCCGGTAATAATAAACTGTATCTTAACAAAGGTGATTTTAAGTTTGAAGATATATCAAAAAAAGCAGGAATTATTGAAGACGATAAATGGAATACAGGGGTTGTTTTTGCTGATGTTAATGGTGACGGATGGCTTGATATTTATGTTTGTTCTTCTGGCCATATGAGTACAGGTAACCGAAAGAATAAGCTATATATCAATAACCACAATCTCGGTTTTACAGAATTGGCAGGGCAATATGGCTTAGATGTTTCGGCATATACTACTCAGGTCTCCTTTTTTGACTATGACATGGATGGCGACCTTGATTGCTTTATGATTAATAATAGTCCTATTCCTGTAAATCAGTTAGGCTATTCTAATAAAAGAGACCTCGACGAGAAAGATTGGCCGGTTGGGGATTTCTTAAAAGGCGGCGGCGATCATCTATATCGTAATGATAATGGTCACTTTACAGAAGTGACAAAACAGGCAGGCATACATGGAACGCTGATAAGTTTTGGGCTTGGGGTTTCTGTTGGTGATATTAATGGCGATGGCTATCCCGACGTCTTTGTTTCTAATGATTCGTATGAAAGAGACTATCTCTACATTAACCAACAAAACGGTACTTTCAAAGATGAACTGGAAGATCGTATGCAACATATCAGTTTTTCTTCCATGGGCGCCGATATAGCTGATATAAACAATGATGGCTATCCCGATCTTTTTACTACAGACATGCTTCCATTAAGCGATTACAGGTTGAAAACTACTGGGGCGTTTGACAATATAGACATCTTCAATGCTAAGCTTAAGGCAGGGTTTTATTACCAATACACGCAAAATTGCTTGCAACTTAATAATCGAAATGGCTTGTTTTCTGACATTGCAAACTACAGCGGTGTTGATGCAACCGATTGGAGCTGGGGAGCTTTATTTTTTGATATGGACAACGATGGGTGGAATGACATTTACGTATGTAAT
Organism: Flavisolibacter sp.; assembly: GCA_051952715.1. Classification (GTDB taxonomy): domain Bacteria; phylum Bacteroidota; class Bacteroidia; order Chitinophagales; family Chitinophagaceae; genus Flavisolibacter. Next base: position 2,985 of record JBQCJM010000296.1, on the reverse strand, counting down.
GGCGTAAACCGGGACGTGACGAATCTTGATTTCATGAATTTCTTTGCCAATGAAACATATCAGAAAATGGTGATGAGCGGGAAAAAGAAAGAAATTGACGAGTTGTTAAAACAAATACCAAGAACACCACTTAATAACAAAGTCTATCAAAACGTTAGTGACTTAAAGTTCAGAGACGTGGGAAAGGAATGGGGCTTTACGCAACCTTCTTTTTCCAATGGCGCTGCATATGGTGATTTAGATAACGACGGCGATCTTGACTTGGTGGTAAACAACGAAAACCAACCCTCATTTGTTTATAGAAATAGTTCCCGCCAACTAAATGGGAATAATTACATAGGCATTTTGCTAAAAGGAAAAGGACAAAATACTTTTGCCATAGGCAGTAAAATAAAATTATATGCAAATGGTCAAACCTTGATGAGAGAAGTTGTACCAAGCCGTGGCTTCCAATCTTCAATGGATTATAAGATTATCTTCGGACTAGGAAAAATGAAAGCTGTAGATTCAATGGAGATATCTTGGCCCGACAAATCATACACACTGCTTGTAAATCCCGCCATCGACCAGGTCCACACCATTCAACAGACAGGTGAAGAATTAAGAAGGACCCCCAGTGAAAATGAAAAAACGCCCCTTCCATTATTCTCTGTTGTTCCGGCAAATTTTGAAAAACATACAGAAGACGATTTTATAGATTTTTACTACGAACGGAACATTCCCCGCTTACTGTCGAAGGAAGGACCGAAAGCTGCAGTAGGAGACGTAGACGGCGATGGATTAGAAGATGTATTTATAGGAGGAACTGTAGGTCATCCGGGACAACTTTACTTACAAATGAAGGATGGTAAGTTTGTGAAAAAAGAACAAAGGGCATTTCAGCAATTCATTGACTTCGAAGACGTGGCTGTCGAAATGTTTGATTGTGATAAGGATGGAGATTTAGATCTCTTAGTAGGCCCAGGCGGCAATGATGTGCCGGCTACCAGCAGGCAATTGCAATTAAGGCTCTTCAAAAATGACGGCAAGGGAAATTTTTCTTTGGATGCCGAAGCACTTCCTCCCATGGGAATGAACGTATCGGTTATTATATCAAATGACTTTAACAGCGATGGTTATCCTGATCTGTTTATTGGCGCCAGAAGTTATCCGGGCACGTATGGTGTCAATCCTACAAGTTGTCTTTTATTGAATAACGGCAAAGGGCATTTTACCGATATTACTAAAACCAATAACTCTGATATTGCACAAATCGGAATGGTGTGTTCTGCGGTGTGGGCAGATGTAACAGGTGACAATAAAAAAGAATTAGTAATTGTAGGAGAGTGGATGACACCACGAATATTTTCTTTTGTGGATGGCCACTTTAAAGAAATAAAAAGCAACCTTGACAATTTATACGGATGGTGGCAAAGCGTTGCTGCTGCAGACGTAAACGGAGATGGAAAACAAGATTTGATTCTTGGTAATATGGGAGATAATTTTTACTTGCGTCCCAATCAAACAAACCCTGTAAAATTATGGATCAACGATTTTGATGGTAATAGTGGTGTAGAAAAAATTATGACTTACACGGTAAATGGTGAGGACATGCCTGTTTTTCTAAAGCGGGATATCGAAGATCAGTTTCCGCTGATCAAAAAAAACAATTTAAGAAATGAAGAATACGCCGGAAAAACGATACAGGAACTGTTTTCGCATGATCTATTAAGTAAATCTCTCCAAAAACACGTCAATTATACAAGTTCCTCCGTTGCCATTAATAATGGCAACGGAGCCTTTTCTGTTCATAAGTTGCCAGTTCGAACGCAACTCTCCTGTGTAAACGTCATTCACTGCATGGATGTAAATCATGATGGGCATGTTGACCTTGTATTGGGGGGAAACCAGTTTGGCTTTTTGCCTCAGTTTGAACGCCTTGATGCTAGTTTAGGCGATGTATTAATAAATGATGGTAAAGGAGGTTTTATATGGCAGGATGCAGTGCAAACAGGATTAAAATTAAGAGGTGAGGTTCGGGATATTTCTGCCATCAAAACGGGGAATAAAAATTATCTGCTCTTTTTGCAAAATAATGAGTTTCCTGTCCTGTATCAATTAAACAGTAGTACAAAATAGAAAATCGTCCGCATCTTTTGTTAACCTGAATGAATGAAAAAGATAAACCGAACTTTTTTTTACCCACACATAATTCTTCCGTGTTGTACATATTTACTTGCGGTTTGCTGCTGTCTTAGTAGCTGCCAGGCACATAAGAAAAAAGGAGAAACAGCCTTTACAGCCTTGGATGCGCACAAAACCGGTCTCTATTTTGTAAATAAACTAACGCCAACCCAGCAATTCAATATGTTTCACTACATGTACTTCTACAACGGTGCAGGTGTGGGGGCAGGAGATTTTAATAACGATGGATTGATTGATCTGTTTTTTTCAGCTAACCAGGGAGATAATAAATTATTTTTAAATAAGGGAAATCTCAAATTTGAAGATGTAACAAAACAATCAAAAATTCCGCAAGATGGGGGTTGGTCGACTGGTGTTTCTGTTGTAGATATTAATAATGACGGCTTGCTTGACATCTACGTGTGCAGGGTAGGTAAGTATGAAATTCTTAATAGCAGAAATCAATTGCTTGTATGCAAGGGAATTGATAAAAACGGAGCTCCCTTTTACCAGGATGAAGCGGCACAATATGGACTTGATTTTTCGGGTTTCAGTACACAAGCTTCGTTCTTCGATTATGACATGGACGGCGATCTTGACATGTTTTTATTAAACCACTCTGTACACCAAAACGGAAGTTTTGCTCCGCGAAGCGAGTTTTTGGGTACCTACAATGCTCTCTCCGGCGACCGGATGTACAGGAACGATGGAAATCATTTTACAGACGTTACAAGAGAAACAGGCATTAATAGTTCTGCCATTAGTTATGGTTTAGGTATCGCTGTAGGCGATATTAATTTAGACGGCTGGCCTGACTTATAC
>JBQCJM010000295.1:0-30725 GCA_051952715.1 Flavisolibacter sp. | reverse complement strand
GTATGCGCCATTGGGAACTTTATATGCAGCATCGCTGATGTGTGAAAATGGTTACCCCGTTTTTTTACACGATGTTCAATTTGCAGAAAGTGCTGATGAAATAGTAACATCCATAAAAGAACACAGGCCCCGGTATTTTGTTATTTACGACGACGGATTTAATTATCTCACAAAAATGTGCCTTACCAACATGCGGGAGGCTGCATTCAAAATGATTTCACTGGCAAAAGAATTTGGTTGTACCGTGATTGTATCAAGCTCCGATTCCTCCGACCATTTTGAAGAATATTTGAATGCAGGCGCAGACTTCATTATAATTGGTGAAGGTGAGCAATCTCTTTTGCAACTCATTAAGTCTATTGATAATGACGTAACATCTTTTACATTCATAAACGGAATTGCATTTAAAGAGAATGGTGCTGTCATCAAAACACAAAAACGAAATGTAATTAAGGATCTCGATAGCTTGCCTATGCCTGCGTGGGATTTAATCGACATGGCGCCATATAAAAAAATGTGGCTAAAACACGCAGGCTTCTTTTCTATGAATGTAGGTACAACAAGAGGTTGCCCCTACAAATGTAACTGGTGTGCCAAGCCCATTTACGGCAATCGTTATAATGCAAGATCGCCGCAAAATGTTTTGAACGAGTTGCTGTATTTACAAAAGCATTTTGCTTTTGATCATATTTGGTTTTGCGATGACATTTTTGGGTTGAAACCTGGCTGGGTAAAGGAGTTTGCAGAACTTGTCAATAAAGAAAATTTAAAATTTAAATTTAAAATTCAGTCAAGGGCCGATCTGCTGGTACAGGAAAATTATGTTGCTTCTCTGGAAAAAGCAGGTTGTGATAATGTATGGATGGGTGCTGAAAGCGGTTCACAAAAAATTCTTGATGCAATGGATAAAGGCATCACTGTGCAACAGATTCATGAGGCAACAAAACTGCTTAGGGTGCACCACATCAAACCGTCATTTTTTATACAGTTTGGTTATTTAAATGAAACAAAAAAAGATATTGAGCTTACTATAAAAATGATCAACAAACTTTTGCCGCATGAGATCGGCATATCGGTTTCTTATCCTTTGCCTGGCACTTTATTTTATGAAAAAGTAAAAGATCAACTAAAAGAAAAAGCCAATTGGACTGATTCTGATGAACTGGCGCTGATGTTCAGAAATACATACCGGCCCGCCTTTTACAAGCAACTGCACCGGTATGTTCACAAGTCTTACCGTAAGCATGTTGCATTTGAAAGCTGGCATCGCTTGTTTAAAAAACAGGCAAAACTTATCGATCTGAAAAAAGCATTGTCAGGCGTTTATTATATTCCATCTGCTTATATAGCAAAACTTAGATTAGCAAGATTAGAGATTTCGAATGGATAGCTTAACATCTGATATCAACGAAGTAAAAGCGGCTGAGGCTTTTTCCAAACAATCGAAAGTGTTTGATGCGATTTATGGCGAAGATGGCATTATCCTTTACAAAAGACAAAGAGTAAGAGAGCATGTTTTGAGATACTTGCAGCCTGATAGTTTTGTCCTGGAATTGAATTGCGGAACCGGTGAAGATGCTATTTTCTTTGCACAACATGGGCACAACGTGCATGCTACAGATATATCAAACGGCATGTTGACAAAGCTTATGATCAAAACGCAGGAAAGTGATTGTGGTGAAAAAATAAGTTTTGAGCAATGTTCATTCACCGATTTGGATTCTTTAAAAAACAAAAGGCCTTTCGATTTCATTTTTTCCAACTTTGGCGGACTGAATTGCACCGGAGAATTAGATAAAGTTTTACGATCCTTTGCTTCTTTATTAAAACCTGGTGGCTGCGTAACACTTGTTGTTATTTCTAAGTTTTGCTTATGGGAAATCTTGCTGCTGTTCAAAGGCAAATTCAAAACGGCTTTCAGAAGATTTTTTAGTGCAAAGGGCAGAAAAGCCAATGTTGAAGGCACGCAATTCAAATGCTGGTATTATGGTTCACACTATATTGAAAAACAGTTAAAGAATGATTTTGATGTAGTAAGTATGGAGGGTTTGTGTACGCTGGTGCCGCCATCTTATATTGAGGGATTTTCAAAAAAATATCCGCGGCTTTTTAATTTTTTGAAAAATAGGGAAAGCAAATGGGCAACTACATGGCCATGGAAATATGTAGGCGATTATTATATTATTTCCTTGAAAAAGAGATAGAAGTGCCGGTTGACTTTTGCCATTTTAATGAAATGCTTTCTTTCTCTACTGTTTCTCGTTCTAATTGACGCAATTGCTGATATTTTAGCCAGGTATAATATGCTATCGTTTTTGCAAGGCCTAGTCCCGTTTTACCATCAAGAAAGCCTAATTGCAGAAAATAAGATTTAAATGAATTGAATATTGGTGCAACAAATCGTTTTGTAAACCCTGCATGCAGGTTTTGCGTAAAATATTTTTCAGCACTTAGCTTTGCATACAAAACAACCTTGTCATTAAAATTGCTGAGGCTCCGGGCACTGTAATGAATCAGGGTTCCTTTAATTTTCTGTTTTGTATAGGCACCAATTAGTTTTTCGTGAACGACAGTTAAGTCCCAGCTAACGTTATGTTTGTTATATAAACGAATCACTTTGTCAAATCCACCGGTGCCAAATCTTATTTTTTTATTTCCGATATAATTTGTCCGGTTGCATTGAAAAACACGATTTGCATTGCTCAAGTCCAATTTTTGGATAGAAGCTGCAAGCTGCGGAGTAATGCGTTCATCTGCATCAAGAGAAAATATCCAGCTATTTTTAGCCAGTTCAGCTCCATTATTTTTAGCAGCGCCATACCCGTTCCAGCTTAACGTTACAACTTTTACACCTTGCTGCTGTGCAACTGCTACAGTGCTATCGCAACTTCCTGAATCAACAACTACAATATCATTGGTTATCGATCTTGCAGAATTAATGCAATCAACAATGTTATGCGCCTCGTCTTTTGTTATGATCACTACGGAAATCATTATCACAATTTCTAATAAAAATTTTGGATTTTGTTATCATAACTGCGAAACAGGCTATAGAGCTTTGTTTCATAGTTTGCTATCAATTTATTTTGAAAGTTTTCGGGGCGATTTTTTGCATAGTGTTTATTGGTGTCCATGCCTAAAATACAACCCCTGCTGTTCAGTTGCATTCTTTCAGTTTTTATTGCCCAGCGGTGAGCAGTAATTTTCATCAGCATGCTGTCTAAAAGTTCCCCTGGCTTATTATTGAAAAATAATTCTACTATCTTCTTGAAAATAGGCTGTCTGCCTTCCTGCAAATAGGAAATTTTCATACCGTGATTAGGTAAAAATTCTTTGCACCATTCATTATCTGCATAAAAACTTTTGAAAGCCTTTATGCCTCTCAATGGCAACAGTGTGGCTACTTCTATGGCTGTATATATATTTTTCTCTTTTATTTGCAGCATTTCTTCATCCACATAATAATTCATGCAAAACCAATCTTGCTTTTTAAAAAGGAAAGTAATTTTTTTGAAGCAATGCATAAAAGTTCTGGCCAGCCACAACCTGTTCTTTGCAGTAATGATAAAGAAATCTATGTCAGAATTTTCATCCGCAAAATTTTTTGACAAAGAGCCCGACACTGCTACGCCCCGAACGAAAGGAAATGCAGAAAGCAAACTTGCAATTTTCTGTGCTGTTTCCAGCATTTTCCTGGCTCGTAGATTGCCGTCGTTTCTTCTTGTTACAAGTGTGTAATTTTCCTGTAAAGTATAGAACTCATCGAAGCGAATGACATGATTTTCACTCGTTAGCTGTTGTAGTGAGCTGATAAACTCTTCATGCGTGCATGGGTTACGCAGAAAAACAAAGATCTCTGATTGCGTAAGCGGATAATCAAACAAATCGAAATAGGCAAGTGCAGCTAGTATATCACGTTTTACACACAATTTGAAAAATGATTTAGTAATGAAAACGTGGTAAAAGGTCTTGGGGTTGCTTACAGGTACAATGCCTTTGCCAGTTATCGTTACCCGGCAGAAGAGGAAGGCTCTTATAACTGTTCATGTTTCATTAATTTAGGTGGCAATATTCAAAGTAAATCCTTCTACAATTCTTCGCCATGAAAATTTTTGTAAGTAAATGGTTTTTTCTTTTTGGTTTTATTCTTTTCTGTTCTGATTGTATTTATGGTCAATTCGATTCTACTTTATTTGATGCTATGCAATGGCGCATGATAGGCCCACACCGGGGCGGAAGAACGATTGGGGCGGTTGGCGTGCCGCAACAGCCAAATGTCTTTTATATTGGTGTTAATAATGGGGGCGTATGGAAAACAACAGACTATGGCCGCACCTGGTTTCCAATTTTCGATGAACAGCCAACAGGGTCTATTGGCGACCTTGCTGTGGCGCCTTCCAATCCAAATGTAATTTATGTCGGCAGCGGTGAAGGTGTACAAAGGCCTGATCTCTCTGTTGGCGCTGGTATGTATAAATCCGTTGATGGTGGAAAAAACTGGGTGCATTTGGGGTTGAAAGATGTACAACAGATTGGTGGGCTGGCTATTGATGCAAACAACGAAAATCGTGTGTTTGTTGCAGCTCTTGGTCATCCTTACGGCCCTAACGCAGAACGTGGTGTTTACAGAACTTTAGACGGCGGGAAAACCTGGGAAAAAGTTTTATACAAAAACGAAAATACAGGAGCCATACAGGTGGCGATCGATCCTGTCAATCCGAATATTATTTATGCAGATTTGTGGGCTGCAAGGCAAGGCCCGTGGGAAAATGGCGCCTGGAATGGAAAAGAAAGTGGTTTGTTTAAATCAACTGACGGTGGTAATACGTGGAAGCAGTTGACCAATGGCCTGCCAACCACACAACAAGGCTTGGGACGAATTGGTTTTTGCATTGCTCCAGACGATCCTAATCGAATGTATGCAACTGTTGATGCCGGCCAATATGGAGGCGTTTACAGAAGTGACGATGCGGGTGAAAACTGGATAAGGATTAAAACAGATAACCGGCTGTGGGGCAGGGGCGACGATTTTGCAGAAGTGACGGTTGATCCTAAGAATAAAGACATTGTGTACTCTGCAAACGTTGTTACCTGGAAATCGACTGATGGAGGAAAAACCTGGAATGCATTTCGTGGTGCGCCAGGTGGCGACGATTATCACCGTGTTTGGATCAATCCTAATAATTCCGATATTATTTTGATCGCCAGCGACCAGGGAGCCATCATCACGGTTAATGGCGGCCAAACTTTTTCATCGTGGTACAATCAGCCAACAGCACAGTTTTATCATGTAAGTACAGACAACGATTTTCCTTACAATGTATATGGTGGCCAACAGGAGAGTGGTTCAGTTGGCATTGCATCAAGAGGTAATGATGGACAAATTACTTTTAGGGAATGGCATCCTGTAGGTGCAGAGGAGTATGGTTACGTGGCTGCTGATCCTTTAAATTCAAATATTATTTATGGAGGTAAAATTTCGAAGTTTGATAAACGTACAGGACAAACCCAAAACATTGCACCCGAAGCTGTGCGTAGCGGTAAGTATCGTTTTGTAAGAACTGCGCCAATATTATTTTCCCCGATAGATCATAGAACTTTATTTTATGCAGGCAATGTTTTGTTTACAACTAATGATGGTGGAAGCAACTGGAAAATTATTAGTCCTGACTTAAGCAGGCAAAGTTGGGATATTCCTTCAAGCGTAGGTATTTATGCAACTGATGATTTAAAATCCATGCCGAGAAGAGGTGTTATCTATACAGTTGCTCCTTCGTATAAAGACATTAATACTATTTGGTGCGGAACAGATGATGGTTTTATTCATGTAACAAAAGATGGTGGTAAAACATGGAAAAACGTGACGCCTGCTGCTATTACAGCATGGAGTAAAGTTTCCATAATTGACGCAAGTCATTTTGATGTAAATACAGCTTATGCTGCAATAAACAGAATTCGTTTGGATGATATGAAGCCGCATATCTATAAAACAGTGGATGGAGGAAAAACATGGAAAGAAATTGTTGCTGGTTTGCCTGACGATCCTATTAATGTTGTAAGGGAAGATCCTTTGCGGAAAGGATTGCTATTTGCCGGAAGTGAAAGAGCCGTATATATTTCCTTTGATGATGGCGAACACTGGCAATCGTTGCGGTTGAATATGCCAGCTACTTCTATTCGTGATCTGGTGATTAAGGATGATGATTTAGTGGTTGGCACACATGGCAGAAGTTTTTGGATATTAGACGATATAACGCCTTTAAGACAGTTGACAAAACAGTTAAGAACTTCTAAAGTAATTTTATACAAACCGCAAACTACTTACCGGGTGCGGTGGAACATGAATACCGACACACCTTTACCACAAGAGGAACCTGCAGGACAAAACCCTCCAGACGGCGCCATTATAGATTATTATTTGGCAGATAATGCCAACAATGAAGTAATGTTGGAAATCAAAGATGCAAAAGGAAATGTGGTGCAAAGGTTTTCGAGCAGTGATACACTTTACAAAGTTCCGGAAAACAATGTGCCGTCTTATTGGCTGCGTCCGCAACAGATTTTATCAAACAAAAAAGGGGCGCACCGTTTTATATGGGACCTGCATTATCAACCTTTGAATGTGCCATCATCTTTTCCTATCGCCGCTATTTATAAGAATACTGCTCCCCGGGCGACATCGCCTTATGTAATGCCCGGCAGTTATATTGTTCAACTTTCGGTAAATGGGAAAAGATATCTGCAAACTTTTGTTGTAAAAATGGATCCCCGTGTAAAAACTTCTTTGAAAGATTTGCAATTACAACACAATCTTTCGTTGACTTGCTACAAAGCCAGCCAGCAAATAATGTTGTTGTTGAATGAAATGAACGATAGCAGGCAACAGTCTAAATCGGCAGATGTAGTCAGTGCCATAGCTAAGTTGCAAGGTCAACCAAGAGGAAGTGGAACCATAAGTTTCAGTCAATTGAACAGCAATTTTATGTCGTTGCTTAATCTGCTTCAGGAAAGTGATATGCCCCCTACAAGTCAGGCCATTAATGCAGTGGAAGAAACACAAAACAAGCTGCAAAGTTTGATGCTGGAATGGCAGGCTGTAAAAAGAAAAATTAAGTAAGATGTCTATTCTTCAGTTTTATTGTGACCGATATTTTTGTGAGTTTCGTCATTTTAAAGCAAACACTATCGTAGAATTACTAAATAAAACTTCGTAAACTTTCTTTTTCAAAAATGATAATACTACTAAGGCGTAAGTAAATACCATAAGCAAAAAATAGGGTGTAATTGCAATTGCACAGCCTGTTTTTCTAATATACTTTTGTACCAGATGACGATGAGTTATCAATCCTAAGAAAACCAAAACAAATCCAAATCCAAAAGAAAACCAAACCTAAACCAAACAAACCAATTCCTATTCCGAAAAGCCCGTTTAGATCCGAATCCTAATGAATTCTTTCCAATCCTTTGAAAACCGTACAGGCGTCCGTCCGATGAAAAAAACGAATTTCTAACTTAAACGCCTTACATAATGAATCCCTTCTTTTTAGAAGGGATTTTTTATTGCAAGTAGTAAGAAGTAGACTCGAAGATTACTGAAGCTGCATTTTCTCCGGAATCAAAACAGCCGGCATTGAAAACTTAATATTTCTATCTGCTATCAAAGCTGAGAGCATTGCCCGTGCTTAAATTATTGGGGCATTAATACAGTATCAACAACGTGAATCACGCCATTGCTTTGGTACACATCTTTGATGGTTACTTTAGCGGTGTTGCCTTTTTCATCTTTTAACCACAATCCACCAGCGTTTTGCATAACCCATAATTTTCCTCCTTCAACAGTGGTTAATTCCGCTGTACCATTGCCTTTTTTAATCCATCTCATTAATTCCTTGCTATCAATTTTACCTGGAACAACATGGTAAGTAAGAATAGTAGTTAACGTAGCTTTATTTTCAGGCTTTATTAAATTAGAAACAGTGCCTGAAGGAAGTTTATCAAAAGCTTCATTCGTTGGGGCAAAGACAGTAAAGGGCCCTTTGCCTTCAAGAGTTTCTACCAGTCCTGCAGCCTTTACAGCAGCAACCAAAGTGGTATGCTCTTTTGAATTAACAGCGTTTTCAATAATGTTTTTTGACGGATACATAGGTGCCCCACCTACTTCCACGGTTTTTTCTCGGTTCATTTTCACTTTTTCCTGTGCCTGAACGTTAGTTGTAAAGCTTATGGCAGTAAGCAACAATACTGCAAATGAAATCTTTTTCATGTCGGTAGTTTTAATTTAAAATAGTTGTTTAAGAATTTGTCACGTACAGGAATAATTACGCAGTTTTAAAAAACTTGGATTTGAAAGAGCAAAAATTTTTATTCTTGCATGCAGAATAAGTCAATAAACTTTTTGTCACTATCATCTATTATCAAAAAACTGCACTATGGCACATTGGTTAGTAAAGTCTGAACCTTTTAAATACAGTTGGGATCAGTTTGTAAAAGATGGACAAACACTTTGGGACGGTGTTCGTAATTACGCAGCCCGAAACAATTTAAAGGCAATGAAAAAAGGCGATGAAGTATTTTTTTACCATAGTAACGAAGGCCTGGAAATAGTAGGTATTGCCAAGGTGGTGAAAGAAGCATATCAGGACCCAACTACTGATGAAAATGCATGGGTTGTGGTTGATTTAAAACCGCTGAAAAAATTGAAATCTCCTGTTAGCTTACAACAAATAAAAACTGAGAACCGGTTAAAAGATATGGCGTTGCTACGTTTAAGCCGTCTTTCCGTGCAACCTGTCACCGACGGTGAATGGGAAGTTGTAATGGAAATGGCGGATATGAAATAAGCTTTTGTCAGGCCTATGGCCATTTTCGCTATATATAATAACCGGGCAACTTTTTTTAGAAAAAATAGCTCTAAAGTTTATGTAACAACTGTTGTTATTTAAACTAAATCTTTGTTGATGATTGCAGTCTTTGCGCTATAGCTTCTTCCAAATTATCAGGGATGGTTGCTGCATCATCATCAATTGGCGCCAGTCGCCCTAACCTTGAATCCCAGGTAAAGATGTGCTCATTGCCATCATAGTTTACTTTATATCTTGTTTCTGTATTAAAATCAAAAGGACTGGCTGACACTGAGTAAGGAACACCATCTAACAAAATTTCAAATCTTTGCTCTGCCATAAAATTGGTTTTAAATAACCTTGCAAAAAAAATTCCAAAAAATGGAAATTTACTCGCCGAGCTTGCTGAAGTCTTTTTATATAGGTTTGAAAAACCGTAAACACCTTCATGAGTTGGCTAAAGCATAAGGTAACAATAAGAGATATTAATGAATCAACGCTTAGGCTGGAGCACCTTTTTTAACCCTATCATACAAAATATGTATAAGCCCATCTGCAAGGCCGATTTTGGGAACAAAGATTTCATCAGCATCAGCCCAACGCATAACATTGATATAAATTAAAAGCGCAGGCACAATTACATCGGCACGGTCTTCACGCAAATGATATAATGAAATACGCTGCGATAATGAGAGGCTGCTGAACTCTTTGTAATAATTGCGAAGCAGTTCGAGATTTAATGGTTTGCCTTCTTTTCGTTTAGAAAGAGAAAATATTTTGTTGATGTTGCCGCCCGAACCAATGGCAGAGATGTGATGATAACCTGTAGTTTTTTCTTTGATGAATTTTTTCATCTCGTTCCAGTTATCTTCACCTACCTGGCTTTTTAAAAGGCGAATGGTGCCGATGTTGAAAGATTGCTTCGCCACCAGTTTACCATCGCTGAAAAAAGTTAGCTCAGTGCTTCCGCCACCAACATCAATGTAGAGATATGATTCCTCGGTATTTAAGTTTTCTGCCACATGGTTCTCATAAATATACGAGGCCTCATCTTCACCACTGATAACTTTAATATCAATGCCTGTTTCATTTTTCACATAATACAAAATCTCTTTTGCATTGGCAGCGTCACGCATAGCCGATGTAGCAGCGGTTATATAATGTTTTACATCATACACATCCAGCAATAGTTTGTAAGATTGTATAGTCTTCACAAGCATTTGGATCTTTTCGGTAGAGATCTCGCCTCTTTCAAATACATCGAAACCCAGTCGCAACGGCACTCTTACCAAACTAAGTTTTACAAAATCTGGTTTATTTTGTGGGCCAATAATCACATCACTGATCAAAAGCCTTGCGGCGTTGCTTCCTATGTCAATTGCTGCTAACCTCAATTGGAGCTTCAGTTTTTTGATGTAAATAATTATATGTTGCTATTTGCGAACGAATACTTTCACCACCGGTTCTTACGTACTCGTTACTCAATTCATTATCAAGCCATCTTGCTTTTACGTTGTCGTGCAGCTGAATATTTAAAATATCTTTTAGCTGCTGTTTTATTCTTTCATCAAAAATAGGGCAGGAGGCTTCTACACGGTGATCCAAATTTCTCACCATCCAGTCGGCTGAGGAAATGAAAATTTTCTCTTTGCCATTGTTATGAAACAGCCAGACTCTTGCATGTTCCAAATATTCGTCTACAATGCTAATAGCTTTTACCGGGTGGATGAATTTATCATTTTGTGAGAACATGCAAAAGATGCCTCGTATAATTAAATTCACTTCTACACCTGATTTTGCCGCTTCGTACAATTCGTTAATGATCTCTTCATCCGAAAGCGAATTCATTTTGGCAGTTATAATACCCCTTCCTTTTTTTTGAACGTTTTTTATTTCTGTCTTGATCAGTTTTATGATTTCTTTTCTTGCAAAAAAAGGGCTTGGAACTAAAGTAGTACAGGCTTTTAAAAAATGAGTGCCGGTTTTATAATGCTCTATATAATTAAATATCCTGTTCACGTCCGCCATGATGTTTCTATTAGAAGTAAGCAGGCAGTGATCTGCATAAACTTTTGCTGTGTCTTCATTTAAGTTGCCCGTACTTACAAATCCATATTGTACAATTTTGTCCTGCACCCGCTTGCGTATCACGCAAATTTTGGCATGCACTTTCATGTTAGGAATACCAATCAACACTTTTACGCCTTCGTCCTCCAACCTTTCTTTCCAGGCCAGATTAGCTTCCTCGTCAAACCTTGCTCTCACCTCAAGCATTACCATTACCAGTTTTCCATTTCTCACGGCATTGATCAAAGCATTAATAATTTTTGATTGTTTTGCCAAACGGTAGCATGTAACTTTTATTGAAGTAACATCCGGGTCAATCGCAGCCTCACGCAGAAGATCAATTACAGGATTGAAAGAGTGGTAAGGAAAATGTAACATCAGGTCTCGTTGCATCACCACATCTGTCACACGATTTTCTATAAGCAAGGGATGATCAAAAGGTTTGCGTGTTTTGCTTTTACTATCGAAAACTTCTTTAGGGAAGTCCATGAACTCACGAAAATTATGAATACGACCGCCGGGAATGATGTTGTCTCTTTTAGTAAGATTAAATTTCCGAATCAGGTATTCCAGCAATCCGGGATCCATTTCTCTATCATAAATAAAGCGTACAGGCTTTCCTTTGCGGCGGTTTTTCAACCCTTTTTCAATTTTTTGAACAAGGGTTGTAGAGATGTCGTTATCTATATCAATTTCAGCATCACGTGTTAATTTGAAAACACCAGACTGGTATTGGTCGTACCCGAAATAACTAAAGATCTCGGGCAAGTTAAAACGAATAACATCTTCCAGTAAAATAATGTGGCATTCATCATCGGGAGAAGGCAGAATCACAAAGCGATTCATAACACGGGTGGGCACTTCAATGATAGAATACATCCTTTTCAAAGCACTTTCCTGTTTCCACATTACTACCCCGAGGTAAATTGATTTATCTCTTAAAAAAGTAAGTTCCTGTATGCTTTCAATCATTAAAGGAATGACGTTGGCACTAACTTCTTCTTCATAATATTGTTGTACAAAATCTTTCTGCTCAGGATTGAGGTCTTTTTCTGTAATCAAAAAAATCCGTTGTTCTCTCAACTCCAGCAAAATGTTTTCCCAAATGCGATTGAATTCGCTTTGCTGGTGAAGAACGGTCATTTGAATTTCTTCGAGAATGCTTTCGGGCTCCATTTCAAGATGCATTTTTGCCTTGCTGCCAAATTGTATCATGCGTTTAAGTGTGGCAACTCTTACACGAAAAAATTCATCGAGGTTATTTGAAAAAATTCCAAGAAAGCGAATGCGTTCACGCAAAGGAACGCTGGGATCAGCCGCTTCCTGCAATACACGGGCATTGAAAGAAAGCCAGCTTATGTCTCTGGGAATGGTCTTACGTTTAGGGTTTGCCATGCAAAATGTTTCGTAGAGTTAAATATACGCAACATCTGTGCGAGAGTTGAGTTAGATGATTGATTACGTGAAAGATGACAGTTAAAGTTTAACCAACTGATTAATTTTTACTTCATCTACCATCTTCACTACTTGTTTTGAAGTTTGTTGATAATTGCGGTAGTAGAAAACCCTTTAACAATGGGGTTAATAATCACCTGTCCGCCCCCGTTTATTACTTCTTTTGCGCCAACAATATCTTCTATTGTATAATCGCCGCCTTTTACTAACGCATCGGGTTGTATAGCTTTAATTAATTCCAAGGGCGTTGGTTCAGAGAAAATAATAACGGCATCCACCATTGTTAATGAAGCCAATACCAAAGCTCTTGATCGTTCATCATTTACTGGTCTGTTCTCACCTTTAAGACCTTTGATTGACGCATCAGCATTCAATCCTACTATTAAGTAATCACCATGCTTGGCTGCTTCTGTTAAAGAAGCGATATGGCCTGCGTGAAGAATGTCGAAACAGCCATTGGTAAAGGCGATCTTTTTACTTAATAACCGCCATTGCGCAATTTTTCGTTGCAGTTCAGGTAAGGTCAATATTTTGTTCGGAATACTGTTGCCGGGTTTCAAGAGCTTTCTGTTTTTTATTGTGATAAGAAAATAAGGCAATGAAAACAACGCCTCCTGCAATAATAATAATTGTTTGAACCGACCATAAAAGCCATCCTAATGCGTTGCCAATGGTAGCTTCATCCAGGCCGTATAAACTCATTAGCTTTGCTACCAGCAACGGGTAAGCGCCAATGCCGCCTGGTGTTAACACCATGCCAATACTGCCAACCGCCAGCGTGGTTAAACCCCCACCAATTCCAAGTGGCGCCGTTTCCTGCAAAGCATAAATACCAATAGTAGTGCTTGCCAGGTACAATACCCAAATTAAAACAGAGTGAAAAATGAATAAGCCTTTATGTTTAATGAAGCGAATGCTGCTTAATCCATGCAGTATTCCTTTGATAACGTTTTTAATTTTAGCTACCGCATCAATATGACCAAAGCGTTTTAACAGAAAAGAAAGTGCAGCAAAAAAAATAGCGATTGCAGCCAGCGCTATAACAATTTTTCTAACAGAGGCGTGACCGGTTTTATCGGTAAAAAAATTACCGAAAGAAGTTATTACATAATCACCAATTACATGTCCTTGAAAAATAAGGGCCAGTATAAAAACAATGATGAGTGAAACAAGGTCAACGGCCCTTTCCATTACAATGGTTCCAACCAGCCTGTCGGCTCTTACTTTCTCGTAGCGGGAGAGGAGCGTACATTTTACCACTTCACCTAAACGCGGCACGCCGGCGTTTACCAAATATCCAATCATTACTGCAGCAAAAGTGTTGAAGTTGCTGGGATGGTAGCCCATCGGTTCCATCAATATTTTCCAGCGTAAAGCCCGGCTGTAGTGAGCTAATAGCAAAAGCACAAAAACCGGAATAATAAGCCAGTGTCTTGCTCTTTGAAGTGAATCTTTGATCTGAAGCCATTGCGCATGGTTTATATTTTTTACAGAAAGCCATACGAAAAAAATGCCCAGGCCAAGGAAAAAGGTGTATTGAAGTATGGTAAAGATGGTTTTCTTCATGCCGTTCGAAGATACCAAAGGAATATTGAATATAGAACAACGAACACGGAATGCAGAAGGTGTAAATACTGCTCTCTTTTTACTATTTGAAACGTTCAATGCTCAACTTGCAATTTTCAATGAACACAGAATAACAGGTTGATTATTCAGCAATTTGTTTTAAACCAGCGTTGTTAATGGAACATTCTTGTATAGCAACAATTTTTGGCTTGTGGCTAGAATCACCCCCAAATTATTTGTCAGGTATTCATCAGAGTTTATTCCCTTCTTTTGGAAAAACAAGCCAGGGTTTGAAGATTTTTGCTTCTTCGAATGGCATAGATGCGTAGGAAATAATTACCACTACATCTCCCACCATTCCTTTGCGTGCCGCGGGACCATTTAAGCAACATACACCAGAGCCGCGTTTGCCTTTGATGAGGTAAGTTTCCAAACGTTCACCATTGTTGGCATTAACAACCTGCACCTTTTCATTTTCAATCATGTTGGCTGCATCCATGATGTCTTCATCAAGGGTTAAGCTGCCTACATAATTAAGATTTGCTTCTGTAATTACAGCCCTGTGAACTTTCGATTTTAAAACAGCGATATTCATAGCGGGTGCAAAGGTAATTATTGCAAGTGAAGTGTTTGTTAATTAAGAATAAGATTATCGATCAACCTTACGTTTCCAAGGCTGGCGGCAATTAATGCTACTGATGGTTCGCTGGAATTTTTAGCAGGATTAAGATATTCTGTGTTCGCTATTTCAACATAATCTACCGTAAAACCTTTTTCCGTCAAATGATCTTTAGCCGTTTGCTTTAAAAAATGAAAAGGCTGTAAATGAAAGTTATTTTTTATAGCAGCGAGTTCTTTATAAATAGAAGTTGCTACCATTTTTTCCGTTTCATTTAGCCGTAGATTTCTGCTGCTCATGGCCAAACCATCTTTCTCTCTGATAGTTGGGCTAATGTTCAAACGAATGGTTTTGTCTTTGCCTGTTAGTTCCAAAAGTTTCTTAATAACCATACATTGCTGAAAATCTTTTTGTCCCATATAAAGATTATCGGGATTGATAATTTCAAGCAACCTGTCAACAACCTGGCAAACGCCCTGAAAATGGCCGGGGCGGTAAAAGCCTTCTAAGCTATTTTCAATAGCACCGAGATTGTAGTGTTTTTTTTGATAACCTGGCGGATAAATCTCTTCAACTGCCGGCAAAAACAATACATCACAATTTGCATTCATTAACTGCTCAATATCTTTTTCAATTGTTATAGGGTAATGTTTAAAATCTTCGGGATTATTAAACTGTGTTGGGTTTACGAAAATGCTGCAAACGGTTATGTCGTTGTTTGATTTAGATGAATTGATCAGCGATAAATGTCCATTATGCAAGGCTCCCATGGTAGGTACCAAACCTATTTTTTTTGCAGCTTTTTGTTCTCTTTGTAAATAATCAGTAAGTGGTTTGGCTTGCTTAAAAATGATCATAATTGTGAATTACAGAAGTAATGGCTGCTGTGTTTGACAAGAAATGGTTAGTTTTGCACACCTTTTCCGGTTTAAAACGGTAACTAATGTCTGCAAAGAAAAGAATTTTATTCATTGCCAACGAAATGTCGCCTTACCTCGAACTCACTGAATTTTCTGAGATCGTAAACAAACTGGCAATTAAGTCTAACGATAGCGGCTTTGAAGTGAGATGTATTATGCCACGGTTTGGCGCTATTAACGAACGCCGGCATCGTTTGCACGAAGTAGTGCGTCTTTCGGGCATCAATGTTTCTATTGATAATGAAGATTTTCCTTTACAGATCAAAGTAGCTTCTTTACCTAATGCCCGCCTGCAGGTTTATTTTTTAGACAACGAAGACCTCTTTAAAAGAAAATACATTTTTACAGACGAGAATGAAAAATGGTTTGATGATAATGGGTTGCGAACAATTTTCTTTTGTAAAGGTGCTTTAGAAACCGTGAAAAAGTTTGGCTGGCCTCCTGATGTTATTCATTGCAGTGGCTGGATGACGGGCCTGATACCTGTCTATTTAAAAACGGTTTATAAAAAGGAACCTGTGTTTGCGCATAGCAAAGTTGTGTTTACAGTAGGCCAAACCACATTCAAGGAAAAGTTAGGTTCTGACTTTTTGCAAAAAGCCCTGATACATCCTTCTATAAAAGAAAAGGATCTTGAGCCTTATAAGGATGCTAATAATATTGCCATGTTCCGCGGCGGTGCTACCTATGCCGACGCCATTACTTTCGGTGCCGAAAAAGTTGATAAAAAACTGATAGATGAATTTTCAAAAGTTCGCGGTAAGAAGACCCTACCTTATAATGCGGAGTCTGATTTAACAGACTATTTACAACTGTATGGCGATCTTGCGAACAAGTAATTTTACAATCTGCTTTAATTTTTATTTGTGAAGAAGTACACTTCAATCTTTTTCCTTGGGGTTTTATTTTTAATTGGCATTGTTTCCTGTAAAAAAATTAACGAAGCTACAGAGCTTGGCGGCGATCTGATTCCAGCCGTTGATAATGTAAATACGTTTGAAGTTGCTTTAAATGCTGTAACGAATAATTTGTTGTATAACGATACAACCAAAGTAAGTTATAGCGATCTCGTTGTTGCCGGAGATTTGAATGATCCTGAGTTCGGACAAACACATGCTAACTTTGATTTTTCAATACTTCCAGCCCAATTTGGTGTTTATCCATTTGTTCATAAAGATTCTGTAAAAATTATTGATTCAGTTATTCTCTCTCTGGATTATGCTGACAAATATGGTGATACCTTATCCGGCATGCAGACGTTGAGAGTTTTTGAGATTGATCCTAATGCTGGTTTTAGATATGATAGCTTGTATAGGTATAATGATCCCAACTCAGATTTTGCAACAGCAGGTTCCGAATTAGGTTCGAAAACATTTGCTCCCGGCTCTCTGAAAGACTCAACGGCTGTTATAACAGATAACGATACTGCCAAAGTAGCAAATATGGTTCGAATTCCATTAAACAAGTCCTTTGCCGAGCGGTTTTTAAGTGGTGATACCTCGATTACGGGAATTTATCATAACGATAGTACTTCGGGAAATAATTTCAGAAACTTCTTTGCGGGTCTTGCCGTCAAAGCTGATAATAGTGGAAATGTATTAAGCTATTTCAATCTTTCAAATACAGCAAAGACAAAGGTTACCATTTATTTCAGGATTCAACATTTTAATGGTTCTTTTGATACACTTCATGCTGATTTTAATCATCCGATAGGGGGACAATCTAATTACGTAAAACAAACCGCAGGTGGAAATTGGGCTAGTTATTTAAGCAATGGGCAACCTTCTGATGATAAAATTTATTTGCAATCATCTCCCTCAGGTTCTTACGCATCTGTATTAATTCCGGATTTGAGTTCTTTGGGAAACAAGGTTATTCACAGAGCGGAACTGATTGCAACGGTTGTTCCTTCTATTTCAGATAATATATTCACACCGCCTTCAAGGTTATTCCTCGACAGGAAAAGTAACGGAACGCCTGATACTACGTTTTTACTGTACAAAGACCTTACGCCTGGCTTAGATGGCTCACTTGACTTTAATACATTTGGCGGTAATTTAAAATCCAGCCAATATGTATTTAATATTACAAGGTTTGTACAGGGTGTAGTTACCAGAAACGAGCCTGTTGACACTTTGCGTTTGTTTGCTCCATTAAGAGTTAATGAATTTGCCCCGCCATTTATAAGTAGTGGTAACAAGGAAGGTATAGCAAGTATACCCGTATCGGGCAAAGTAGTCGGTGGCCGTGTAGTACTTGCAGGTGGTAGCTATGCTATCAATCCCGACCAACGTTTAAGACTTCGGATAATTTATTCCAATCTTTAATTAGTGAATCGGGTGCTGTATTTGCACCCGATTTAATTTCTAACCATTACAATTTTCTTATTTCATGTCTTATTTATTTACATCAGAAAGCGTATCAGAGGGACATCCGGATAAAGTAGCCGATCAAATATCCGATGCGTTAATTGATAATTTTTTGGCGTTTGATCCCAACTCAAAAGTTGCCTGCGAAACACTTGTAACAACAGGCCAGGTTGTTTTAGCCGGAGAAGTTAGATCAAAAGCTTATCTGGATGTGCAGGATATAGCCCGTGAGGTTATTCGTAAAATTGGCTATACTAAAAGCGAGTACATGTTTGAGGCTAATTCCTGCGGTATTCTTTCTGCCATTCATGAACAATCTTCTGATATTAACCAGGGTGTAGATAAAAAGAAAAAAGAAGAACAGGGCGCCGGCGACCAGGGAATGATGTTTGGTTACGCTACTAACGAGACAGAAGATTACATGCCCCTGGCTTTGGATCTTGCTCATAAAATTTTGCAGGAACTGGCTGCGCTGCGTAGAGAAAATAAGCAGATCAAATACCTGCGTCCTGATGCTAAAAGCCAGGTAACGCTTGAATATGATGATAATAATCGTCCTGTGCGCATTGATGCTATTGTAGTTTCTACCCAGCATGATGATTTTGATAAGGACGACAATAAAATGCTGGCTAAGATCAAACAGGACGTCATTAATATTTTAATACCAAGAGTAAAATCTAAGTATAAAAAATACGCGAAGCTTTTCAATAATGATATCAAATATCACATCAATCCAACAGGTAAGTTTGTTATTGGTGGCCCTCATGGCGATACTGGCTTGACAGGCCGTAAAATTATTGTGGATACTTATGGTGGTAAAGGTGCACACGGTGGTGGCGCTTTCAGTGGAAAAGATCCTTCAAAGGTTGATCGCTCCGCCGCCTACGCTACACGTCATATAGCTAAAAATTTAGTGGCTGCAGGCGTGTGCGACGAAATTTTAGTACAGGTTTCTTATGCCATTGGCGTGGCGAAGCCTACCAGTATTAACGTAAATACTCACGGTACTGCAAAAGTTGAACTAAGTGATGGTGAAATTGCAAAGATTGTTGAAGGCCTTTTCGATATGCGTCCTTATTTCATTGAACAGCGTTTAAAATTGCGCAATCCCATTTACAGTGAAACTGCAGCTTATGGCCATATGGGCCGCAAGCCTGAAGTACTGACTAAAGAATTTTCGACTCCTGATGGAAAAGTGATCAAAAAGAAAGTAGAACTGTTTACGTGGGAGAAATTAGACTATGTTCCAAAGGTAAAAAGAGCTTTTGGTATTAAATAAAATTGTGCGAACATCTGGATGAAAGGCTGCTCCAAAGGCAGCCTTTTCTCTTTAGCAAAAATTATAGGAAAGGAAGAAAATTTTAAAAGTATAATAATATACTTATCTTAGTGTGAAATTAGACTATGAAAGTAAAGGAACCGGCTGTGGCTTACAAAACTCTTAATCCTTTAAAAAGGGTAGAAGATGAAAACCAAAGAGGCAAAGTTATTCCTGTTTACCGATGGAATAGTTTTGATAAAATAGATGCTGTAAGAAAAGGCATTTCGAAAGAAGAATTAGAGAATCTAAAAATAGGTGCAGAGTTGGATTATGATACACTGGCCCGTGTACTAGGCATAGCCAAAGCCACTTTGCACAATAAAAAAGGGAAAGCAAAATTTGATGTGAGCACAAGTGAAAAAATTTTTCTTTTGGCTGATATCTATTCTTATGGTTATGAGGTGTTTGAAGATAAAGAGCGGTTTAATACATGGATGAAGCGAGAGAATAGGTCATTAGGAGGTGTTGCTCCTTTGTCTCTTATTGACACACTTTATGGGATGGAAGAAGTAAAGCATTTAATTGGCCGCATAGAATATGGAGTGTATAGCTGATGGATGTGTACCATTTAGGAACAACAAGGTTTGCTGAACAACTAACGGGCGAAGGAGCCAAGTTGCACGGAGGCCGGTGGAACCTGATTGGCTCACCTTGTATTTACACTTCAGAAAGCAAAGCTTTGTGTGTGCTTGAATATGCTGCTAACGTGCAGTTGGAAGAATTGCCGGCATCTTTGTCAATAACAGTCTACAGCTTATTTGATAAAAGTTGGAAGGAATTTTCTGAAAAGGAACTGCCCGAAAACTGGAAACAAATACCGGTTCCACAGCAAACAAAAGAATGGGGAAGCCTTCATTTGCAAGAGGCGAAATACCTTGCTCTCAGATTGCCTTCTGTTATTATTCCTTCTGAATTTAATTTTATTCTAAATCCCATGCACCCCGATTTCAAAAAAATAAAAATTAAAGAAATTCACTCCTTTAGTTTTGATAAAAGAATTAAAAAATAATCTTCATTGAAAAATTTCAGACACCAGCACAGGCCTAAGAAATCTTCATTGATTATTGGAAGAAAAGCTGTTATTGAAGCATTGCAATCTGGCAAAGCCTTGGACCGGATTTATTTGCATAATAAAGCCGTAGGAGATGCAATGCACCAAATAAGGAACCTCGCATCTCAGCATGGCATTCCTGTTAATTATGTGCCGGTTGAAAAGCTGAACAGCTTTAATCTTGATAACCACGAAGGTTGTGTGGCGGTCATTTCCAAAGTGCAATATCACAACTTGCAGGAAGTGATTTCGTGGGTGGTTGAAAAAGGAGAAGCGCCTTTGTTTTTAATACTTGATGGTATAACAGATGTGAGAAACATTGGCGGTATTGCACGAACAGCATTTTGTACCGGTGTGCAGGCAATTATTATTCCTGATAAAGGAGTAGGCGCATTGAACGAAGATGCAATGCTTACTTCAGCCGGTGCGTTGGAAAAAATTCCTGTGTGTCGCGTAAACAGTTTGATGAAAGCCGTAGATGAATTGCATTTGAACGGTATTACGGTTTTGGCCAGCGAAATGGAAGCGGACAAAAATGTTTTTGATATCGATTTTAAAGCTCCTGTAGCCATTGTAATGGGTAGTGAAGAAAAAGGCATCTATCCCGCACTGCTAAAAGTTTGCGATGCGAAATTTAAAATACCAATGTCCGGTGATTTTGAATCGCTAAACGTATCTGTAGCTACCGGTATAATTTTGTATGAAGCAATGAAACAGAGAAACTTCCTGTGATTTAACATAGAAATCTAATTTTAATAATCCTTTGCCCCTTCGATCATTTTTCATGCAAGGCTATTTTTATGAAGCCAGCTGCATTGCTACTATTGTGCTGCCGTTGCGTCGCACTCTTGTACTTTTTATAATTCTATTCAGCATTCTATAAACAGCTTTACTAATTTTTGCTCTCGTTAATATTCAGTTCTTTTGCATAACTCTTTCTACATGCAAAATGAAATAAATAAAACAGCAACTGGCGAACAAGGGGTCGTATTTGTTGAATGCCCGAGAGATGCAATGCAGGGGTGGAAAAATTTTATCCCTACAAAGCAAAAAACTGAATACATTAATTCTCTGCTGCAGGTAGGATTTGATACGATTGATTTTGGAAGTTTTGTGTCACCCAAAACCATTCCGCAAATGGCGGATACAAAAGAAGTAATTAAAGGCTTAAAAATTCAAGACTCTAAAACCAAGTTGTTGGCCATTGTTGCTAATGTTCGTGGCGCAGAAGAAGCGGTTGTGTATAATGAGATAAGTTATTTAGGCTTTCCGTTTTCTATTTCTCCTACATTTCAATTGCGTAACACCAACAGTACAATTGAAGAAAGCGTAACAAGGGTAGAAGAGATTCAGAATTTATGCATCAAAAACAATAAGCAGCTAGTTGTTTACTTAAGTATGGGTTTTGGTAACCCTTATGGTGATGAGTACAACGAAACAATTTTATTAAAATGGGCGGATGAAATAATTAAAAGAGATATTACCATCATTTCTTTGGCAGACACAGTTGGCATTGCCAGTCCAAAACAAATTGCTTTCGCACTCAACACTCTAATTCCAAAATACCAAAATACAGCTATCGGTGTGCATCTTCATTCAACAATTGAAAATTGGAAGGAAAAGCTGGAAGCGGCTGTAATCGCTGGTTGCAAACGTTTTGACGGAGCCTTAAAAGGTATTGGCGGTTGTCCCATGGGGGGAAACGATTTGGTCGGTAATATGAATACGGAGTTAATGATTTCTTACCTCGAGGGGAAAAAACTGATCGGTGGTTTAAATACAGAGGCTTTACAAAGAAGTTTGGATCTGGCTGCAAATATATTCGTGTAGTTGTTGTTTAAAATTGTGTATTGATTTATGAAGTTTCGTTTTGAATTTGATATAAAAAAGCTTTCGCAAAGCATAACGCATCAACATAAATTATTTCTTATTGGTTCTTGTTTCACAGAAAATATCGGTGAGAAGTTGAAAAAGCACAAATTTTCTGTACTAGAAAATCCAAATGGCATTCTGTTTAATCCTGTCAGTGTAACAGAAGCTATCACTGATTATATTGAAAACAAAAACTTTTCTGCCGATGATTTATTTCAATTCAATGAAGGCTGGCATAGTTGGAAACACCATAGCCGTTTTTCAGGACTGATTCAGCATGAGGCTTTAAGCAAAATCAATACTTCAACCAATACTGCACACCGTTATTTAAAAGAGGCTGATTATATTATGATCACTCTTGGGTCGGCATGGATATACACTTTAACAGATAAGGCAATGAATGCAAAAGTGGGGTCCATTGCCGCTAACAATCATAAGGCGCCGGCAGATTGGTTTTACAGAAGGCTAATGACCGTTGAAGAAGTTTTAAAAGTTTTGGATAACGTTATTCATCGCCTGTTTCTTTTTAATAATAAACTAAAGATTATTTTCACAATAAGCCCGGTACGTCACTTGCGGGAAGGGGCAATAGAAAATAACAGGAGCAAAGCATTGTTAATTCATGCTGTTCATCACGTGGTAGATAAATTTGAAAATCTTTATTATTTCCCTGCTTATGAATTGGTGATGGATGATTTAAGAGATTATCGGTTTTATGCCGAAGATCTTGTGCATCCCAATTATTTCGCTACACAATACGTTTGGGAAAAGTTTGTAGATGCCTGTATAAACGAAAAAACTAAAACATTAATGGAGGCGATACATTCCATCAACCTTGCTTTTCAACACAAAGCTTTTAATCCAACTTCAGAGCAACATAAAAAATTTCTTCAATCGGCTTATAATAAAACCAAAATTCTGCAAGAAAAATATCCATATTTGAATTTCGAAAAAGAGATTGATTATTTTTCAAAGGCAGTTTAACCATTGCTTATGACTGCTGCAAGCTTTATCATTCTTAATGCATTCTGTCGCCCCGAACTTCTAAGCGCTTAATTACTTCGGTTTCGTAAGCTAGCCATTCTTTCCAGCGATCTTTTACCTTTTTTTTGTCAATATAGGTTTCGGCTAATTCAATAAACAAAGTATAGTGTCCGGCTTCGCTTTCCATAAAGCGACGATAAAATTTACGCAGATATTCATCCGCCAAACCTTCGCTTAGTCTTTTAAACCGTTCGCAACTGCGTGCCTCTATCATAGCCATCATTAATAATTGATCTAATAGTCTTCCTTCCTCAGCGCCACCGGTTTTGCAAAATTGTACCAATGCATTTACGTATTCATCTTTACGCTGTCTGCCAAGCTTTAAATTTCTTTTTTGAAGTTCGGCTAATACCAGGCGGAAATGGCCCCATTCTTCTGTTACAATAGGAGCCAATTCGGCTACGAGTTTTTCTTTTTGATTATACCTTTGAATCAAAGAAATGCAGGTAGTGGCGGCTTTTTGTTCGCAATAAGCATGATCAGTTAAAACATCTTCCAACGATTTCTCAGCAAGATTTACCCATCTTGGATCTGTAATAAGTTCAAGCCCTAAAATGGCTTTTGTGTAAAGTGATTGATCTGCTGCGGGTTCCATCCGGCAAAAATAAAGGTGTGTTTTAATGGCAAAAAGAAAGATGATTTCTGTTGTATGGTAAAATATAAGTACTTGCTAAAGACAATATTCTATCTTGTTTTTACACTTGTTTTCCTTACCTTTGCCGCCAAAATAAGTAAAATAAAAGACATCTAATTCGGATGTCACCTTAAAAAGTTAGAGATGCCATTAACAAAAGAAAAAAAAGCAGGAATCTTCGCCAGTTTCGGCGGCTCCGAAACTAACACAGGTTCAATTGAGGGTCAGATTGCGTTACTTACAGAACGTATGGCTCAAATTTCTGCTCACCTGCAGCAAAACAAAAAAGATTTTTCTACGCATCGCGGCCTGATGCAATTAGTAGGTAAGCGCCGCCGCTTACTGAATTATATGCAAAAGCATAACATTCAGGGTTACCGTGAACTGATTGAAAAATTAGGGATCAGAAAATAAGACCAATAATGAAACTATAAGCCGCCTCCCAACTAACAACAGTTGGGTTTTGGCTTTTATACAGTCTTATTTTTTTAACTCTTTCTAACCCTCAAAATCAACTCATGTTATCACAAAAATTCAGTAAAACATTTAGCATAGATGGTCGTGAAGTAACCATCGAAACAGGTCGCTTAGCTCGCCAGGCCGACGGTTCTGTTACCGTAAAAATGGGCGATGCCATGCTATTAGCTACAGTAGTAGCTACCGAAGAACCCAAGCCCGGCCAGGAGTTTTTTCCTTTAAGTGTTGACTATATGGAAAAATTTGCCTCTGCAGGCCGTATTCCGGGTTCTTTCTTTAAAAGAGAAGGAAGACTTAGCGATTATGAAGTGCTGATTTCTCGCCTGATTGATAGGGCTTTACGTCCACTTTTTCCTGAAGATTATTTCTGCGAAGTTCAGGTAATTGTCACCCTTATTTCGTCCGATCCGGAAGTTATGCCTGATGCGCTTGCTTGTTTAGCAGCATCAGCAGCGTTAGCCGTTTCTACTGTTCCCATCCAGGAAATCATCTCGGAAGTTAGGGTAAGCCGCATTAACGGGCAGTTCAAGATTAACCCTACGCGTAGCGAAATGGAAAAGTCCGACATGGATTTTATTATAGCTGCTACGGAGAAAAACATAATGATGGTAGAAGGTGAGGCTAAGGAATGCAGTGAAGAAGACCTGGTTAAGGCTTTGGAAGTAGCCCATGAAGCCATTCGCGTTCAAATTAAAGCACAGGAAGCATTAAGGGATATGGCTGCTGTTGGGCCAAAACGAGATTACCCTAAGCCAGAAGTAAATGAAACGTTGCGCCAAAGGGTGGAAGAATTTGCTAAAGCAAGAATGGAAGCAGATTCAAGAGGCAATCTTCCCAAAACCGAACGTAAGGAAAGATATAAGAAACTTTATGAGGATTTAAAAGAAGCTTTGGTTAAAGAAGCTAATTTACCAGAAGGAGAAGATATTCCGGACGAAACAAAAAAGCTGGTAAAAAATTACTTATCCGATTTGCAATACCATGTAGTTCGGGATATGATTTTGAATGATAAGGTTCGTCTTGATGGAAGAGGATTGGAAGACGTTCGTCCTTTGGACATGGAAGTAGATGTATTGACGACACCACATGGTTCTGCACTATTTACAAGGGGTGAAACTCAATCGCTTACAACTGTTACTTTAGGAACTCCTTTAGATGAGCTGTTGGTTGAAAGTGCAGCAAAATCGGAATACTCAAAATTTATTTTACACTATAATTTCCCACCTTTTTCTACCGGGGAAGTTAAGTTTTTAAGAGGACCAGGCCGCCGCGAAGTAGGCCATGGCAACCTGGCTCAACGTTCTTTAAAACAAATGATGCCGGGCAGTGATTATGCTTATACTGTTCGTGTGGTAAGTGATATTTTGGAATCAAACGGGTCGTCATCAATGGCAACGGTTTGTGCTGGGTCGCTGGCCTTAATGGATGCTGGTGTCCCTATGCCTAAACACGTTTCAGGGGTAGCCATGGGCTTAATTTCAAAGGACGGTAAATATGCTGTGCTTACGGATATTTTAGGCGATGAAGATCACCTGGGAGAGATGGACTTTAAAGTTACCGGAACCCGGGATGGTATTTGTGGAATTCAAATGGATATTAAGGTTGACGGCCTGAGCATGGAGATCATGCGTAATGCTTTGGAACAAGCCCGCCGTGGCAGAATGCACATTCTAGATGCAATGTATAATTGCATTGCAGAGGCCCGTCCGGATGTAAAGCCACATGCACCTCGTATGGTGAAAATGTATATTGATCGTGAATTTATTGGCGCTGTAATAGGGCCTGGCGGTAAGGTGATACAGGAAATGCAGCGGGAAACAGGAACTACCATTAATATTGAAGAAAAGAACAACCAAGGTGAAGTAAGCATTTTTGGCACAGATAAAGAAAAAGTGGATAGGGCTTATAACTGGATTAAAGGAATCGTAGCTGTTCCGGTTGTGGGTGATGAATACGAAGCAACAGTAAAATCTATTCAGCCTTATGGCGCTTTTGTCGAATTTTTACCAGGCAAACAGGGGTTATTGCATATATCTGAGGTAAGTTGGAAACGACTGGAAACTTTGGAAGGCGTTTTAAATGAAGGTGATAAAGTAAAAGTAAAACTTACCGGAACAGACCCGAAAACCGGTAAGTTCAAGTTGTCGAGAAAAGTGTTGCTGCCTAAGCCGGAAGGACAAAGAGAAGAACGTTCCCGTGAAAACGCCGGACAAAGATTTGAGCAACGCAATGACAGGCCTAAAATTGAACGCAATAAGGGACAACAGGAAAATTCCCAGGAAAAAGGAACTGAACAAAACGAGCAATAAAAAATTTGTTAATCACTCTTCAAGGCTGTCAAACCGACAGCCTTTTTAATTTTACAAAATGAACAGCATACAAATAGTAGTAATAGCAGGCGAAGAGGAACAGGAAATATTAATAAGCCGGTTAGAAGATTTTAATGCTAACGGTTTTGAACAAACGGAAGATAGTTTGATTGCTTATTTTGCTGAAAATAATTTTGATAGTTATGAAATAAATCAATTGCTAAAAAACTATTCTTTTACGATCAGCACAATACAGGACCGAAACTGGAATGAAGTATGGGAAAGCAATTTTCAACCAGTGGTTGTAGATGATTTTTGTGCTATAAGAGCTAATTTCCATCAACCAATGAAAGATGTTGATTGTGAAATCATCATTACACCTAAAATGAGTTTTGGTACAGGGCACCATGCAACGACTTATATGATGATTGAACAAATGAGACATCTGGACTTTAAAGGTAAAACTGTTTTTGATTTTGGCACCGGCACAGGCATTCTAGCTATATTGGCTGAAAAGCTTGGTGCTGCAGGCATTCAGGCAATTGATATAGATGATTGGAGTATTCAAAATGCAAAAGAAAATTTTGAAAAAAATTTTTCCTTCAATATTGATGTAGCATTATCATCAAAAATACCTGCAGCAAAGTTTGATATCATATTGGCTAACATTAACCGGAATGTCATCGTTCAATACCTGCCCGAACTAAAAAATGCGTTATCCGAAAATGGTTTTTTGCTATTGAGTGGTTTGCTTGCTTCCGACGAAAAATATATTATTGAAACCTGCAATCAACAAAATTTTTCCATGGTCAGAAAAACTGAAAAAGATAATTGGATATCCTTGTTGCTTGTTAACTGCAAATGAACTCAAGGTTAAATTAACGTAAAGACTAAAGATTTTATATTATTTTTGTTCAGCTTCAACCAACCATTATTCTATGAATGAGGTTTTATTGATTGTACTTGCATATTTAATTGGCAGTCTCCCTACAGCTGTTTTGGTCAGTAAGTTTTTCTTTGGTTTTGATATAAGGGAATATGGTAGCGGTAATTCAGGTGCTACTAACACTTACCGTGTTTTGGGTGCAAAATGGGGTACTTTGGTAATGGCTGTTGACATGTTAAAGGCCATTATTGCTGTAAAACTTGTTTTTCTTCTTCCTTACTCTTTTGATAATGATATTTATCTTGTAAATATGCAACTTGGCCTGGGCCTTGCGGCAGTGCTTGGACATATTTTCCCAATTTGGGCAGAGTTTCGGGGTGGAAAGGGTGTAGCCTCTCTTTTTGGAATGGTGTTAGGTATTCAGCCTAATGTGGCCCTTTGCTGCGTAGGTGTTTTTATATTGGTTCTCTATTTAACCCGCTGGGTTTCTTTAAGTTCTATTTTGGCTAGCATAGCGTTTCCAATTTTTATTCTTGTCATCTTTAATGAGCCTGAGAAGCTCTACAGGGTATTTGCCATTACTGTTGCTATGCTTGTTTTACTTACCCATCAAAAAAACATAGGAAGGCTTTTAAAAGGTAGTGAGAATAAAGTTCCTATCTTAAAACATCGTGATCGTCGTAGAAAAAGCCGTAAATAGCTTTAACATATTGGAATTAAGCCTACGGAATTCCCTTCTATCTTACAAGCTTGGTACAATCATTGAATTTCTATTTAAAAATTAAATTAAAATGGTAAGGAAAATAACAAGCTTTTTTCTGGCCGCCACATTATTTGTAGCCTGTTCTAAGAATTCGATCACAGGCAGAAGCCAATTAAAATTGTTGCCCGAATCTGAACTCCAATCAATGGCAGTGCAGCAATATCAGCAGTTTTTATCTGAGAATAAAGTTGTTAGCACTTCAGCCGATAAAGATGCTGAAATGGTAAGAAGGGTAGGACAAAGACTTTCTAACGCGGTTGAACAATATTTCGCCTCTAAAGGTTTGCAAGATCAACTTAAGGGGTATAAGTGGGAATATAATCTGGTAAATAATAATGAAGCCAATGCCTGGTGCATGCCCGGTGGTAAAATTGTGGTTTATACTGGTTTATTGCCCTATACACGGAATGAGGCAGGCCTTGCCATTGTACTGGGCCACGAAATCACCCACGCCGTATTCCAACATGGTAACGAAAGAATGAGCCAGCAGATGTTACAACAAGGTTTGGGACAAGTACTTTCTGTGGCTGTATCAAACAAGCCATCCTTAACACAGAACCTGTTTCTTCAGGCTTTTGGTATTGGTTCTACTTTAGGAATTTTAAAGTTCTCCCGTGCTGATGAGTCCGAAGCTGACCATTATGGCTTGATTTGGGCAGCTATTGCGGGTTATAATCCCCAGGAAGCCATTCCATTTTGGCAACGAATGGCGCAACAAAGTAATGCATCCCGCCCGCCGGAGTTCTTGAGCGATCACCCTTCGGATGAAAGACGTATTGCCGACATAAAAAATTGGGTACCCGAGGCAATGAAATATTATAAACCCATGGGTAAATGATATTAGAATAGCATTAAAAACCCGCTAATACTATGCTTAGCGGGTTTTTTCTTTTATAAACACTTGGGCGGCGCCTAAATTTTTCGTACTTTTGCGTACCTGTTTGTGTGAAAAACCTTTATACTACTTCACAAGTTTAAAAAAACAGTACAACCTGTATGTCACAAACAATTTTAGAAAAACTTCAGCTAAAGAACGAAAAAAACATCTTAATTCAGGGCCTTCCTTCTTCTATCGAGAAACAGTTTAGTAAGCTTTCTTTCGCTAAAAACCTTACGCCGCTGTTACGTTCTAGAAAGATAGATTTTGCTTTGGTTTTTGCAGTTAGCGAAACACAGCTAAACAGTATTCTGGATGACATTATGCCAGCGTTAAAGGAGGATTCAAAGCTTTGGGTAGCCTATCCCAAGCTTACTTCAAAAATAACCACAGACCTTAACCGGGATGGAAGCTGGAGTAAATTAATGGATGCAGATTATGAAAATGCTGAACAGGTTTCTTTAGACCATGTTTGGCATGCCGCGTATTTTAAGAAAAATGAGCTTGAGCTGGTAGAGGAGCCAATAGCCGTGAAACGCAAAACAAAATTAGCCAGTGCATAAGCAGCGGCTTAGTAATGATATAAAAAAAGAGAGCTTTAAAGCTCTCTTTTTTTATGCTTCCTTAATAAAATCATCTATATACATTCCTAA
Source organism: Flavisolibacter sp. (assembly GCA_051952715.1). Taxonomy (GTDB): domain Bacteria; phylum Bacteroidota; class Bacteroidia; order Chitinophagales; family Chitinophagaceae; genus Flavisolibacter. Next base: position 1,002 of record JBQCJM010000295.1, on the reverse strand, counting down.
AACTGAAGATAGCGGAGTTTCTCTATTCAGCTGAGCGTCAATCCATTTCTTACTATTACCTAATTTTTTTAATAAAACGATAGCGCCATTAACCAGCTTACATTCAAACAACGATTCTTCTTCAGTCTTTAATAATTTTACATCGGCAGTTCCGAATAAGCCGTAATAAGGATAGCTGATACTGAAATGGTTGCGGGGTTGTAAATAGGATAAAAAAGGGCCCATAAGGTGGTTTTAAGAGTTGGAATTGGAGTTTTTATAGAAAAGCATAAGATTGATTTTATCGCAATTTTAGATATTAAACTCAATCCGGCTAATAATGCCGGGTTTGAATGCTATTAATTTGTAAGATTGGATAGATAAAATCCTTCTTTGTGCAGAACGGTTTTGTTAGGGATAGCTGTTAGCAAGGAATCCTTTACTAACTTCTCCACTAATCTTAATTGATTATCCTGATCGCCAGACTGGGCTATTAATTTCCAGCTTTCGATTTTCATTAAGGCTCTTTTGCTGGTTTTTATAACGTGGCGATCCAACCACTCCGATCTTTCGGCGAGGTACAACTGATGGTTACGAAAATAGGCATGCATAGGAGGAAGATTTTAAATAATGATAGCTTTGTGCTTTCAAATTAATAAGAAAACTTTGAAAATTCCTAATCCCCTTAAAAATTTCTGTCAAATACTTAAAAACACTTAGCTGCCCATTATGACAAATGATAGGCAGCTAAGTTTGAAATAAAGATGTTTTTGTTATGCTAAAACTTCGGCGGAAGATTTATTGTATTCCTCAGTTAATTTTTTCTGTAGCTCAAACGACATTGGCTGATAACTATCAAAGCTCATTTTGAATTTTGCTCTTCCCTGTGTAATAGATCGAAGTGAAGAAGAAAAATCATGCATTTCAGAAAGCGGCGCTTTGGCGATGATTTTTTGAAAGTGTCCCTCGGTATCCATGCCTTCTAGCAGCCCACGCCGGCTTTGCAGATCTCCCATCACAGCA
>JBQCJM010000294.1:0-4820 GCA_051952715.1 Flavisolibacter sp. | reverse complement strand
TTAAATCGAAACAATGTAATTGCCTCGGCCGACTTGAATGCCAGCTTTCGCAATTGCATTTTTTGGGGCGAAAGTGGCGATCCGAAAAAAAATGAAATCGTTGTAGCCAAACAAGGGAACACGGTTTTCAACGTTACATTCGATAACGTTTTATGGCCAGTCACTACAGATCCTGATAATATTACCAGCATTACCGGCGTCAATATTAAAAATGAAAATCCGCAATTTGATAGCATCAATATAGCTGATCATTTTTATAATTTCCGGTTGAAAGACTCTTCTCCGGCTAAAGACAAAGGTGGCAATACAGGTGTTTCAATCGATTTGGATGGGAAGCAGCGTCCAATAGGCCTCCCGGATTTAGGGGCGTACGAAAAACAATGAGTTATGAATGGTGCGTAATAAGTTTATGCTATCCGTAAATAGTTTCCTATTCCAAACACTCAATACCCATGATCAGCCTTGCTATTGATTATTGATTACTCGGTTGAGTTATTGAAATGATTTCTGACAATTTTGGCTTTGGAACTGCCAACCACCTTTGCTAATTCCTCTTCAGATTGCTCTTTGATTTTATTAACGGAACGGAATGTTTTTAATAAAAGATTAGCCGTATTAGTACCGATGCCTTTAATATCCTGTAAAGAATTTTTAAAAGTGCCCTTACTTCTTTTTTGACGGTGAAAGTTTACGCCGAAGCGGTGCACTTCATCGCGTATTCTTCTGATCAGTTTATGACTTTCGCTATCGTAAGGCAGTTTTAGCGATTGCTGATCCCCAACAAAAAATATTTCTTCTTCGTTTTTGGCCAATCCCACCAATGTCATTTTTCCTTGTAGCTTCAATTCCTCAATGGCTTCGTAGGCCGAGCTTAGCTGCCCCTTGCCCCCATCAATAATTACTAATTGAGGTAGTGGTTCGCCTTCCGATTTTAATCGTTTATATCGCCGGTAAACAGCTTCCTTCATGGTAGCAAAGTCGTTAATGCCTTCTACTGTTTTTACATTAAAAAGGCGATAATCCTTTTTACTCGGTTCTCCGTTTTTGAAACACACCATGGCCGAAACCGGGTAGCTGCCCTGGAAGTTAGAGTTGTCAAAACATTCAATATGCACTGGTGCCACGGCTAACTGCAGGTCTTCCTTAATTTGGAGAAGTACATTGTACTTACTGGCATTTTTTACACCCAGCTGTAATCTTTCTTTGGCCTTTTGACTGTCAATAAAATACTGCACATTTTTTTCTGAGAGATCGAGCAGCTTTTTTTTATCGCCAGCTTTAGGCACCGTGATGACTATTTCCGGTTCGTCATATTCAATAAATAAGGGCACTACAATTTCTTTTGCTTCGCTGTTAAACGTGGTTCGCAACTGGCCGATGGTAAAACCAAGCGTTTCCTCAAGGCTTTCATCTAAATGTGTTTCTACCTTAATGGTTTTTGTTTGAATGACAGTTCCATTCTGCACCATCAAATAATTGACATATGCGATGTCCTCATGTTTTTGAATGGAGAAAACATCCACATCGCCCAAAGAAGTATTTACCACAATCGATCTTGACTGGTAGTTTTCAAGATATTGTATTTTTTTGCGTGAAGCTTCTGCCTTTTCAAACTCAAGGTTTCCGGCATGGCCCTTCATTTCAGTTTTAAAGTGCTGGATCACTGGCCCCAAATTACCTTTTAGCAGGTTTTTAATTTGCCCTATGTTCTGCGTATAATCTTCTTCTGTTTGATACTTTTCACAAGGGCCTTTACAATTACCTAAATGATATTCCAGACAAACCTTAAACTTTCCCTTTTCAATATTTTTTTCTGTAAGGTTAAGCGGACAGGTTCTTAAAGGAATGGTTTGCTTGATAAAGCTCAGGAGTTCCTTTACTTTGTTTACTGATGTGTAAGGGCCAAAGTATTGTGAACCATCTTCTATTTTCTGTCTTGTAAGAAATACTCTTGGGAATGGTTCGTTTTTAATAACGATGTAAGGATAAGTTTTGTCATCCTTCAGGTTAATATTAAAAAGAGGCTGGTATTGCTTGATCAAAGAGTTTTCCAGCAAAAAAGCGTCCTGTTCTGAATTGACAATAGCAAATTCAATTTTTTGAATGCGTTTTACCAATTCGTGTGTCTTATAGCTGCCAAGGGTTTTGTTGAAATACGAGCTTACTCTTTTACGAATGTTTTTTGCCTTGCCCACATAAAGCAGTTCATTGGCTGCATCGTAATATTTATAAATTCCAGGAAGACCCGGCAGGGTAGGAGCTATATTTTGAAATTCTGTCTGCGTCATTTTCTTGCGCTGCTACATTTATTTAGTGTTGGAAAAATCGTTCCAAATTACTTCCAGCTTTTTTATTCTTTCGGGCTGGTTGGCTTTTTGAATTTTTGTTACAACAATAAAGCGTTTGTTTACATACCACACCATATTCTTCTCTATGGTAGAATCGCCGCCTGATTGCAGCGTATTGATAATGATATTTTTTACTTCGCTGTTGCCACTGGCATTTGTTGGCTCCAGCATTATGTCTTCACGCCTTACTTCGTTGTTTTGCTCTGTGGTTGTATAGGTTAAAATTGCATTGCCCAAGGCGTCATCAAACATTTTTGTTTCTTCATAATCATCTTTCCATTTGTTTGAGCTGATGTCGGGAATCTCTAAAAAATCCTTTGCATATTTATTAAAGTCTTCCCTCTTAATATAAGTTGTGGTAGAATTAGAATCGATTGTTTCAACCTTTATAATGCGGTATAAAGAGGTGTCAATATCCTTTACCTGTCCTTTTAAAAAAGAAAGAACCGGGAAGTATTGGCCGTCCTGTGTCTCCTTTTTTTGCTTGCTTTTGCAGGCAGATAAACAGAAGATAAAAACCAAACCTGATAGTAGCTTATTCATGGGTTAAAATTACAATCCTACATACAACGAAAACCCTGCAAACTTGTTGCAGGGCTATATAAGCAATTAGCGAAGACTATTTATTTACAGAAATACCAACCTTCAAACCAAAATCAAAAAGATTTTCTTTAACCGGATATTTATCAATAAAGCTTGAAAGCAATTGGTATCGAACCTGGGGACCCACCTGCCATGATAATTTTCCGGTAGAATAACCGACGAAAGTGTTTAATGCTGTATTTACGTTCCAGCGGCGCACCAATTGGGGCACTTCGGCATAGCTCTTATAATCGGTAGATATGAGGTAAGCCCTGTCTCCCAAAACGTAGGTTGGCTGAATGGTGGTACCCACGCCAAATTGTACTTTATCGTTGCCGACTACTTTAAACTCTACACCAACAGGCGCCGATATTTGAATATAGTAATTTTGAAGCCAATCCGTTTTGTAGCCGCTTCTATTACTATAGCTGGTTACTGTATTCAAGGAATCTACACGATTATTTCTCCTGGCGTTAAACATAATGGTAGCTACCGAAGTAACAGCGTTATACGCCTTAATATTATAGCGATTGACATTAAACTGTAAACCACCGGTAAGTTTCATTTTTTGGGTAATAGGGTATTTTGCTGCCATGCCCAGTTCAAAGCCGAGGTCAGGTCTGTGTGTAACAACATTATTTACATCAAAAATGAGCGCAGGCGCATAATTGGGATTACTTGGTGACTGGGAACGAAGAAATGATTTATTCTCGCTCAGCTTGCGATAACTGGTTGTAGGTGTAAAATAAAACTGGAAGCTTAGCTTTTTCTTTTGAAGGCTGGGTTTATACGAGTTTACTACACTTTCAATGCTTAATGGGTATAGGGGTGACTTGTTATTATCAGCCTGGTTTTGTTCAATATCTTCTTTAGATGAATCATCAAAATAACTATCTACAATAGTTGGTACAAATTCATCAGTCCCCGTCAGGCTTATGTTTTCATCTGCAATAGTGCTTTCAATAGAACTACTTAAAGACAATTGTGATGACACCGAATTGTCAACCCTGGACTTTAAAGTATTATTAGAAAGAAAATTTGATGTGGTAGATTTCTCATCTATGCTTTGATTATTATTCTGTATTGAGTTTGCCTCAGCTGGTCTAAGAGTTCCTTTGGCTTTGTCTGCAGAAATAGTTTCAGCAAATTGGCTGGATGAATTTTCAACCCTCAGGTAAGCAAAGGTAGAAATGGCTAAAAGAAATGCTCCAATAGCAAAGCCAAGCCTTCTCCGTCGTTGGTTTAAATGGCTGGAAACGCCTTTCCAAACTTTTTTTGATGGCCGCATGCGCAGGTCATCGGCACTTTGGCGAAGAAAGTCTTCAAAGTTTTCATTTGTAAAATTTCTCTTCATAATCAGTCTCAGGTTTACGGATGTTTGGGTTTACCTTCCGGTAGCAACTAATGGCGCTTCCCTTGGTTTAAATAATATTTTTTTCCTTATAAGCATATCTTCCAACATTGACTTTGCTCTGGTGTATTGACTGCGGCTTGTGCTTTCTTCTATGTCAAGCATACCCGCAATCTCTTTATGCGAAAAACCTTCTATAGCATAAAGGTTTAAAACTGTTCGATATCCTATTGGCAGCATCCTGATGCACTCTACTACTTCTTTTGCCTGGATAATGGAAGGAATGCTTTCTTCCCGGACCTCTAAACTGCTGGCATGAATGAGATCTACGCTTTCGTTAAACCGCTTGTTTTTTTTGAGGATGTTGATGCAGGTATGGACTATAATCCTGCGAATCCAACCTTCCAGGGAACCCCTGTTTTCAAAAGTGTGAATTTGAGAAAACACTTTTATCAGAGCTTCCTGTAACATGTCCTCAGCGTCTTCGCGGTTATGCGCATAACGATAACAAACCACCAGCATTTTAGCACTATACTTTT
>JBQCJM010000293.1:0-4831 GCA_051952715.1 Flavisolibacter sp. | reverse complement strand
TAAAAAGCTCTTGCTGAAAAAGCATTGATGCAATTGCTTCTTCTCTTTTAAAGGGAAACAAAAGAAAGAAAATACCATCTTGCTGTAGGTTTTTTTTAATGAAGCTCAATACCTGTTCTATTGTAAGCTGTTTACTGTGGTGGGCAATGTTCTTGTTTTGTTTGTCGGAGCTTAATTCGTTTTCGTAGAAAGGAGGATTGCAGACAATGCAATCGTATTTTTTATTGGCGTGGAAAGAAAGAATATTCTGATTAAAGACATGTATGCGGTTCTTCCATGGCGACGCGTCAATATTCTCTTTGGCCTGGGTTGCTGCTTCTGTGTCAATTTCTACCGTGTCAATGTCAACATCGTTTTTTTGAGCCGTCATCAAAGAAAGCAAACCCGTTCCTGTACCAATATCCAACAGGCTTTGTATCTCTGATTTCGAATTTTTAATTTCTTCAGCCACCCATGCACCAAAAAAGCAACTGTCTGTTGTTACTTTCATAGCACACCTGTCCTGGTGAACAGTGAATTGCTTGAATTGGAAATAGGAGTTGGGCATGCGTTAGGAGTTCACAAGTTAATCATCACCATGCTGCCCTTGCGCTGGCTGTTACCGAAAGGTCTGTAAAATCTTTATTCAAATATTTGTAATAAGCCGTAATGGCTATCATGGCTGCATTGTCGGTACAATATTGAAACGGTGGAATGAAAGCGTTCCATTCATTTTGTTCGCACATTTCCTTGAAAGCTTTGCGCAACCCGCTGTTGGCAGAAACTCCCCCGGCGATACACAGATCTGTAATGCCTGTTTGCAAGGCTGCTTTTTTTAACTTGTGCAAAAGAATGGTAACAATCCGGTGCTGGATGGAAGCACATATATCGGCCATATTTTGCTGTACAAATTGCTGCTTTTCTTCTTCGGTTGCCAGGAATTCTTCTTTATAAATATTGCTTTTACCGGCGTTTTGCAAAAAGTATAGAATGGAAGTTTTTAACCCGCTAAAACTAAAATCAAGATTGGCAATTTGTGGTTCGGGAAATTTAAAACGATTGGCATCTCCCTGTTGTGCATACTTATCAATCAAAGGGCCGCCGGGGTAGGGAAGTCCTAATAATTTAGCGGATTTATCAAAGGCTTCTCCCGCTGCATCGTCCAGCGTCTCGCCGATCACTTGCATGTTTGAAGCGCTTTTTGCCAAAACAATTTGCGTGTGTCCGCCACTAACCGTCAAACACAGGAAAGGGAAATTGGGTTTTGGATCTTCAATAAGATTAGCCAATACATGCGCCTGCATATGGTGTACGGCAATCAGTGGTTTGTTTAATGCCAGTGCCAGAGATTTAGCAAAGCCACTGCCCACCAGCAGTGAGCCGATCAACCCGGGAGCTTGTGTAAAAGCTAAGGCGTCGATCTCGTTCAGTTGAACGTTGGCTTGTTGTAAGGCTACATCTACCACCGGTACAATATTTTGCATGTGGGCACGGCTGGCCAGTTCGGGAACTACGCCACCAAATTTTTCATGCACGGTTTGGTTGGCGATAAAGTTGGATAAGATTTTTCCATCGCGGCAAACAGATGCTGATGTTTCATCGCAGGAAGATTCGATGGCGAGAATAGTGACTCCCATTGTCCCCCTGAAGGGAAGACTTAGGTCGTTGTTTTCTGTATTTATTTCAATTTGCATGGTTGTAGAAAGCGTTATGCAAAAGAACTGAATATTAGCGAGAGCAAAAATTGATAACGCTGTTTACGCTGTGACCAGTAAAGTTATTGAACGTTGAAGAGTGCGACGCAACAAAAGATGAAAGCAGTAATGCAGCTAAGTACAGAAAAATAATCTTCAGGCAAAAGAATAACTATGATAATAAGATCTGCCAAACCTAAGTCTCCCCTTCAGGGGACAGGGGGAAAATTAACTCCGTATCGCTGTCACCGGATTCATTTTCGATGCCTGCGAAGCCGGAATGATGCCTGCCAGGATGCCCGCCACAACGCAAATTAAAATGGCTGTTAAAATAATAGATGCGGAGAGAAAGATGGGAAAATCGAATGAAGCCGTTACAATTTTTGTTAGTATAAATACCAGCAGCAAACCTATTAATCCACCGATGATGCAAAGAAAAGCCGACTCTAATAAAAACTCCATCAGTATCACCCTGCTTTTGGCGCCTAATGCTTTTTTTAAACCAATTTGTGGTGTTCGTTCTTTTACAGTTACAAACATAATATTGGCAACGCCAAAAATGCCTACGATAAAAGCCAGGGCACCAATGGCCCATCCACCAATGTTGATGCTAACGAAAGCCTGTCCAAGGTTTTCGCTGAGGTCATTAATGTCGTTGAGCGCAAAGTTATCTTCCTGGGTGGGGTTTAGCTTCCTGATGGAACGCATGCTGCCGGTCAGTTCATCCTTCAATACTTTACTGCTGATGCCCGTTGCGCCTTTCACCATCAAAATAGGGTCGGCCCTGTTTTCATCAACGATCGTTTTTGCATAATTGTAGGGAAGTATAATGCACTTATCAAACTGCCAGCCGCCAACTATCTGGCTTCCTTCTTTTTTGATAACACCGATCACAATGGCTTTTCTTCCTTTAATGCTTATCTGCTTTCCCACTGCCTGTTCGGCTTCTCCAAAAAGTGTTTCGGCAATTTCGTTGCCCATTACTACCGAGTTGAGGCCTCTTTGAAATTCGCCTTCAGTAATAAAGCGGCCATATTGAATAACCAAGCTTTGTATCTCCTGGTAATCCTGTGTTACACCATACAGGCGCACATTGTTCAGTGTGCCGTTTTCAACATCAATAGAAACAGAAGTATTGATAAAGTATGCCGCATATTGGGCAGCTGCTGTTCGTTTTTTTATCTCAGACAGTTCCTCAAATTTTGGCTGCGGCCGCTTTGCATACTTCCACCACGGATAATCCATGCCGCCGCCGCCCCATTCCCACTTGTCAATGTAGATGGTGTTATTGCCCAACGACTTGAGTTGATTTTGAATGTTGGTTTGTAAGCTGTTTACAGTAGCCAGAACGCCAATGATGCAAAAGATTCCAATGGTAACGCCAAAAAGAGAAAGGAAAGTGCGCAGCTTGTTCTTTGCCAGTTCCTGCAAAGCCATTTTAAAACTGCTGCTGATAATTTCCAACAAACGGCGCATGGTTCAAATGTAAGATAAAGTGACGGCAGAATAATAAAGTTGACCAACACAGTATTCAATAGGCTTGCGTGCAACTGTCAACTTCAGTCCATTAACAATTTTTCCTTAATTTCGGCTACTTCATTTTTAAGAAGTGTTGATAAAAGAAACATTGATTCCTTTTTATGGCTAAGATCCTGATTATTGACGACGACCCGGACATAAGAACGGTAATGAATATTTTATTGAAGAAGCAAGGCCACGAAGTGGACACTGCTTCAAAAGAAGAAGAAATTTTTGATAAACTGCAACAATTTGCTCCTACAGTTATTTTACTTGATGTATTGTTGTCCGGCGCCGATGGAAGAAAAATTTGCAAGCGCATAAAAGAAAGCGAAGCCACTAAAAATATTCCTGTTATTATGTTCTCGGCCCACCCGGGTGCTGCAGGAAAAATCAATGAATATGGCGCTGACGATTTTATTGCAAAGCCCATCAATACAGATAAGCTTTTGGAAAAGATCACGAAGCAAATAAAATAGACCCTTTTGCAAGGGTCAGGGCTCATTACGCCGGTATCTTTTACCTACGCTTGAATCGCCACGATCACTATTGCTTATTCGTTGTGGACTATAAGCGGGTCTTCTCTGCTCATAATTCATCCCTTCAAATCCTTCAAACCAGCTTCGACCCCGTTCCTTGTCGTCCATACGACCTGAACTGTCTCTTTCATTATCTGGTCTGCTCCTCAAATCTTGTGACATATCGTTGTGTTTTAACTAAAAGTTCTTATCAAAAAATAATACCAATTATGAGGCCCATTTTCTTAACGGATAATCGTATTAATGCATAGATTTTTTATAATTAAGTGGCAGTATTTCTACAAGGCAGGAATTTTTATCTATAAACAGCAACACCTTGTCGGCTTTAAACTCAGCAATTTCAAAGTTCTCCTTAACGTTGATAACCGTACTTTTGCGCCGCTAAAATGAATGTGGACAGTTGAAAATGTACTAATAAGAAAATACGCCTTATGCCTGCACTATTTTCAAATTTTCAAAATCTCACATTTTCAAACTAAGTGCATGAAATATCAAAACGAAATACAAAAGCGCAGAACCTTTGCCATCATCTCTCACCCCGATGCCGGTAAAACCACATTAACTGAAAAGTTTTTATTGTTTGGTGGCGCCATACAGGTAGCAGGTGCAGTTAAAAGCAATAAGATCAAGAAAGCCGCTACATCCGACTTTATGGAAATTGAAAGACAGCGTGGAATTTCTGTTGCCACTTCGGTAATGAGCTTTGAATATGACGGCACTTTGATCAACCTGTTAGATACACCCGGTCACAAAGATTTTGCAGAAGATACATTCAGAACATTGACAGCGGTGGACAGTGTGATACTGGTGGTTGACAGTGTGAACGGCGTGGAAGAACAAACAAGACGATTGATGCAGGTATGCCGCATGCGCAAAACACCCGTTATCGTTTTCATTAACAAACTGGACCGTGATGGTAAAAACCGGTTTGACCTTTTGGAAGAAATAGAAAAAGAATTATCCATTTCCCTGCATCCTATGACCTGGCCTATCAACCAGGGGAAGGATTTTAAAGGTGTGTACGATCTGCATAACAAAAACATACGCCTTTTCACACCTAACACAAAAGCAACAGATGAAGACACGATCTCCATATCTGAC
>JBQCJM010000292.1:0-9271 GCA_051952715.1 Flavisolibacter sp. | reverse complement strand
AATGATACAGCGTGATATAGAACTCGCTAAGTACACAGGGTCAAAAATTCACATCACAGGCATATCAACAGCTAATTCGGTAGCGTTGATCAAAAAAGCGAAAAAGGATGGCATTGCTGTTAGTTGTTCGGTTACACCTTATCATTTGTGCTTTGTTGATGAAGACCTGCAGCAATACGATACCAATTTAAAAGTAAATCCTCCCTTACGCACCAAAGCGGACAGAGAAACTTTGAAGGCTGCTGTATTGGACGGGACAATTGATTGCATAGCTACGCACCATTTGCCACAGGACACAGATCACAAAGTAGTAGAGTTTGAATATGCACATTATGGTATGACCGGACTCGAAACCAGTTTTGCTGTCATTCGTACCTGTATGCCAGAACTTTCACTGGAAAGATTAGTCGAATTGCTCTCTTTTCATCCACGCAAAATTTTTGATCTCCCTTCCGCTTCGATTGCTCCAAACGAAATAGCTTGCCTGAGCTTATTTCTGCCGGATGACAAATGGACGGTTAAAGCATTGAAATCAAAATCAAAAAACTCGCCCTTCATTGGCAAAGAACTCACTGGCAAACCAGTTGGCATAATTAACAAAGACAAAGTATTTTTGAACGAATTCTAAAACCATGGAACAGAAAAAACCCATTACGCATATAACTGCAGGTCTGCTGATTGCCGGCTTAATTATTATTTACGCTGTTATAACACAACTGCTTGGATTAACACAACAAAAAGGACTTGGCTTATTGCAATATGTTATTATCATTGGCGGATTGATATTTTTTGTGAACCAATATGGCAAGGCCAACAATTATACAAAAAGCTTTGGTGACCTGTTTGCTTTTGGTTTCAAATCAACTGCTGTATTTACTTCTATTTATATTGTTTTCATCATCATATTTTTTCTTCTTTTTCCGGACATAAAAGAGAAGTCGTTGGATATGGCAAGACAACAAATGGAAGAGAGTGGGAAACTGAATGATGCAGACATTGACAAGGCGGTAGAAATGACGAGAAAATTCTTTTGGGTAGGCGTCGTGGGGGGCTCGTTATTATTCTTCATCATCATAGGTGCTATTGGCTCATTAATTGGTGCCGGTGTTACAAAAAAACGTCCTAACAATCCTTTCGATCAACCCAGCGTATAATGGACCTTTCAATCATCATTCCTTTAAAAGACGAAGAAGAATCATTACCCGAACTATCCGATTGGATCAAACGGGTATGTGATCAGCACAATTATACCTATGAGATCATTATGGTGGATGATGGAAGCACCGACAATTCATGGAAGGTCATTGAACAATTAAGCAGCATTAATCCAAACATAAAAGGAATTAAATTTCAACGCAATTATGGAAAATCTGCAGCCCTGAACGAAGGGTTTAAAGCCGCACAAGGCGATGTGGTGATCACGATGGATGCCGACCTGCAGGACAGTCCCGATGAAATTCCGGGTCTGCGTAAAATGATCGTTGACGATGGGTTTGATTTGGTGAGCGGCTGGAAGAAAAAACGTTTTGACAATACACTCACAAAAAATATTCCTTCTAAATTTTTTAATGCAGTTACCAGCAAAGTGTCGCACATCAAGCTGCACGATTTTAATTGCGGGCTGAAAGCCTATCGCAGAAAGGTAGTCAAAAGCATAGAAGTGTACGGCGAGATGCACCGCTACATTCCCGTCATTGCAAAATGGGCAGGCTTTAAAAGAATTGGCGAAAAAGTGGTGGAGCACCGTGCAAGAAAATATGGTGTTACAAAATTTGGATGGGAACGTTTTGTCAATGGATTTTTGGATTTACTTTCCATCATGTTTGTAGGGAAGTTCTCCAAACGGCCCATGCATTTTTTTGGCCTGTGGGGGACGCTTTTTTTTCTAACCGGTTTGGGCATCACACTTTACCTCATCATCGCAAAATTTATTGATGCAGATGTTGCTTTAACCAATAGGCCGGGTTTTTATCTGGCACTTACAGCATTGATCATTGGCATGCAGTTGTTCTTAGCTGGCTTTATATCTGAGCTGATTGCCCGCAATGCCACCGGCCGCAACATTTACCTTGTTGAAGATAAAATTGGCCTGTAATGCAGCGCATTGTCATCATAGGGCCTGCACATCCTTTGCGTGGCGGCCTGGCTACTTTCAACCAAAGGCTGGCACAGGAATTTAATCAACAGGGAAATGACTGTTCTATTGTTTCTTTCTCTTTACAATATCCATCATTTCTCTTTCCGGGTACTACCCAATACTCAACCGATGCAGCACCAGGTGACATCGCTATTCATACTTTAATTAATTCGATAAATCCATTAAACTGGTTAAGCGTTGGCAAAAGGTTGCGTAAGTGGAGGCCCGATATCATTGTGGTTCGTTACTGGCTACCATTTATGGGTCCTGCGTTAGGAACGATTTTGCGGCAAGTGCGCAAAAACAAACACACCAGGATTATTTGCATTGCCGATAATGTCATCCCTCACGAAAAGAGGCCCGGTGATATGGCCTTCACCAAATATTTTTTAAAAAGCTGCGATGGCTATGTAACGATGAGTGAAAAAGTAATGGAGGATCTGCGCCGGTTCGAAGAAACAAAACCGGTTCAGTTAGTGCAGCATCCACTGTATGATAATTTCGGAAGCATTATTTCAAAAGAAGAAGCGAGAGATCGTCTAGGATTACCCGTGCAGGATAAGATCATTCTTTTCTTCGGTTTTATTCGCCAATACAAAGGGCTTGATCTTTTATTGAAAGCAGTGGCTGATGAAAGAATAAAAAAGCAAAACATAAAGCTTTTAATAGCAGGAGAATTTTATGAAGATGAAAAACCTTACCTGCAATTGATCAATGAAAACCATTTACAGGACTTTGTTATCTTGAAAACAAATTTTATCCCCGACAGTGAAGTGAAATATTATTTATGCAGCGGCGATTGCGTGGTGCAGCCATATAAAAATGCCACACAAAGCGGTGTTACACCCCTTGCCTATCATTTCGAAAAACCAATGATCGTCACTAATGTGGGTGGGCTGCCTTCTTTAGTTCCTCATCAAAAAGTGGGTTTGGTTTGCCAGCCTGAACCAACATCTATTGCTGATGCTATTCTTCATTTCTATGAATTAGGTGAACATTATTTTATTCCACATCTTCGCAGCGAAAAGCAAAAGTACTCTTGGGCTAATTTAACGGAAGCAATTTTTGAATTAGCAGACAAAGTTCATGGTTGAAAGTTCAGGCCAGTAGTTTGAAAACGTTTATGAGCTACGATCCATGAACTATGAACGTACTAATAGAACAACAGCAATGATCTACCGCAGTAAAGCACCTTTAAGAATTGGCCTCGCCGGAGGTGGCACAGATGTAAGCCCCTACAGCGATTTGTATGGCGGTGCTATTTTAAACGCCACCATTTCTCTCTATGCACAGGCCAGCATTGAACTTTTGCAGGATAACAAAATCATTTTGGAAGCCAACGACCGTAATGAAACAGCAACATTCGATCTGCAAAATGAATTGCCTATCAATGGGCATTTAGATCTGCTGAAAGGTGTTTATAATTGCATTCAAAAAGAATACGGGCAAATTAAGTGCGGCTTCAAATTATCAACCTTTGTTGATGCGCCTGCCGGGTCGGGTCTTGGCACTTCTTCTACTTTGGTAGTAGCCATCATTGGCGCATTTGCCGAAATGATGCGCCTGCCTTTGGGCGAATACGACATTGCTCATTATGCTTACGAAATTGAAAGAAAATATTTGAAACTTGCCGGCGGCAGGCAAGACCAGTATGCAGCTACTTTCGGAGGTGTTAACTTTATGGAATTTTATGCTGATGACAAAGTGATCGTAAATCCTTTGCGCATCAAACAGCAATATTTGTTTGAACTGGAAAATAATTTGGTGTTGTATTATACATCCACCAGTCGTGAATCAGCAAAAATCATTGAGCAACAATCGAAGAATGTAGTTTCAAAAAAAGAAACATCGATTGAAGCAATGCACCAATTAAAGCAGCAATCGCAAATGATGAAAGAAGCCTTGTTAAAAGGCCGCCTGCACGAGTTTGGCGAGATATTGGATTATGGTTACCAGCAAAAAAGAAAAATGGCTGAAGGCATATCCAATTCTTTAATGGAAGAGATTTATGAAACGGCAAAAGCAGCAGGCGCCACAGGTGGGAAAATTTCAGGTGCTGGTGGTGGTGGGTTCATGATTTTTTATTGTCCGGGCACAACAAAATACAATGTCATTAAAAGTTTGGAACGCTTTGGCGGTATTCACAAAAATTATTCGTTCACAGAACATGGTTTAAAAACCTGGACAATTTAAAACCCTGATTCGTAAAGCTAATTTTGGTTATGGAGAAAATTAAAAAAATTATAGAAGCATCTATTGCAGTAAAGCAGCAGGTCTTAGAAAACGAAGAATTGCTCCAAACAGTAGCTGTAGCAACCGATGCTATTGTAAATGCTTTTCGAAACGGCAATCGCATTTATTTTTGTGGCAATGGAGGTAGTGCAGCCGATGCCCAACATTTAGCTGCAGAATTTTCAGGCCGTTTTTACACCGACAGAAAAGCCCTGCCCGCCGAAGCTTTGCATTGCAACACATCTTATTTAACCGCGGTGGCCAACGATTATAGTTACGATGTAGTGTATGCCCGTTTAATTGAAGGCATTGCCAACAAAGGCGATGTGCTGGTAGGACTTTCAACTTCGGGTAACTCGAGAAATATTGTAAAAGCATTTGAAGTGGCCAAAGAAAAAGGAATTATCACTATTGGGTTTACGGGTACAACCGGCGGGGCCATGAAAGAAATATCCGACCATTTGATCAATATTCCTTCTGCCGATACACCACGCATACAAGAAAACCACATTCTGCTCGGACATATTATTTGCCAGTTAGTGGAAGAAAAATATTTTGCTGCGCAATGATCAGAGAAGCAATCATTTTAGCCGGAGGTTTAGGAACAAGACTACGTGATGCAGTTCCTGACCTTCCCAAGTGCATGGCGCCGGTGGCTGGTCGTCCATTCATTTCCCACGTTGTTGACTACCTGCGCATGCAGGGCGTACAACATTTTATTTTTTCGCTTGGCCATAAATGGGATGTAATTGAAAATTTTTTGATCAATCACTACCCTACACTTGACTATACTGTTGTAATTGAAAAAGAACCTTTAGGAACGGGAGGCGCCATTCATTTAGCTATTCAAAAAGCAAGAGATACAAATGTGTTAGTAGCAAATGGGGATACTTTATTTAAAGCAGATGTAAGATCATTGTTCTCCTTTCACCTTGCTCATGAAGCAGAATGTACTTTAGCCCTGAAACCCATGCAACATTTTGACCGTTATGGCGTGGTAGAAACAAATGAAAACGGCAGGATCATTTCATTTAAAGAAAAAAAGTTTTATGAAAATGGACTGATCAACGGAGGCATATACATTCTAAACAAAGAGATTTTTTTACAGCATTCGTTTGACCAAAAATTTTCTTTTGAAAAAGATTATCTCGAAAAATATTTTAACGACGGGAATATTTATGGCTCGGTGCAACAGGATTATTTTATTGACATTGGCATTCCTGAAGATTATAACAAAGCGCAAGCTGACTTGCAGCAACGTTCTCTTGACCTAAAACGAATTGATAAAAGCTGGACGCTTTTTTTAGACCGTGATGGAGTGATTAATGAAGAAAGAGTAGGTGAATATGTTTTACATTGGGGCGAATTTATCTTCAGTAAAGGCGTTCTTGACACGTTCAAAAAACTAAGCACTGCATTTGGAAAAATCATTGTAGTAAGCAATCAACGTGGCGTAGGCAAAGGCTTAATGACAGATACGGACTTACAAACCATTCATTTGGAAATGCAGCGTGAGGTAGCAATTGTTGGTGGTAACATTGACAAGATTTACTACTGCACTGCGAAAGACGACAAATGTTTTAATCGCAAACCAAATCCTGGCATGGCTTTGCAGGCTATGCAAGATTTTCCGGAAATTGATCTTAGCAAAAGTATCATGGTGGGTAATAAGCCCAGCGATATGCGTTTTGGCCGTGCTGCAGGTATGTTCACTGTTTTTGTAGCCACCACCAATCCTGATCAGCCTTTTCCGCATACTGATATTGACCTTAGATTTGATACACTCTCTCAATTTGCTGAAACATTGTGAGAATGAGGAATCAGCTATCCGTGTTAATCCTTATTTAATCTTCCCATCGGCAGTTCAATAATTGGCTTTTTTTGCCGTTCTTAGCAAGCAACAAAGCATCCATTGATTGTGAAAAAGCCCATCCTTTTATTTGCGTTTTTTATCATAGCCGCTACTTCATTTGCACAAGTGCAAAAAATTGCCCCTGCCGATTTAAAAATGCTTCACAAAAAAGAAGATTCCTTGAAAACTTTTATGAAGGACTTTTTTGTGGATACGCTGGTAGCGCATCGTATGCGCAGCGACAGCCAGTTCATTCGTACGCTTGTACGAAGCCTGCAGGTTAAAAATTCTTTTTATTATCCTTTCGATTCTTTAAGAGGCGTTTCAAAGTTGTATGCACCCGACAGCACGTTTAAAATATTTACCTGGCAAATGGATTTTGATGGGAAGTACATTCGCCAGCGTGGCGCTATACAATACCGCACGACCGATGGTTCTTTAAAATTGGTGCCGTTGAGAGATTATTCCGAGTTTGCCGATAATGTAATGGACTCCATTCGCACAAAAGACACATGGATAGGCGCTGTTTATTACAACATGATTGAAACGCAATACAATGGCAAAAACTATTATACACTTTTTGGTTACGACGCTAACAACCCGGTAAGTAATAAAAAATGGATTGAGGTAATGACCTTCGATAATCGAAACCTTCCCCTGTTTGGTGGCCCTTATTTTAGCTTTGACAAAGACAGTACATCACGTCCCGTTCAATACAGGTTTAACATCGAATACAAAAAGGAAGCTTCTACCACCATGAATTACGATCCTGATCTGCAAATGATTTTGGTGGATCATTTGGTTTCAGAATCTGACCAGCCAGATAATCCGTGGACATTAATTCCTGACGGTGATTATGAAGGCTTTAAATGGGTGAACGGAAAATGGCAACATGTAAATAAAGTGTTTGATCAAAAACTAAAAGACGGCGAATTCCCCATGCCCGATCCGTTGCGTGATGCCAGCGGCAATACAGATGAAAAAAAGTTGCAGGAGCAAAACGACAGGAACAAGACCAAAGCGAAAAAGGGAAAAGAATAACCAGGCACGATGAATGAGAAGTAGAAAAGGAAAGTTGAAGAACTTCCTAATCACCTGCCGCGAATTTTTTTTAGTACGCAATAAACATAGCTTAAGCAACGACATCGCTACTTATCTCTTATTCATCCAGCTTCAACACCGCCAAAAATGCTTCCTGCGGCACCTCAACATTACCGATCTGACGCATGCGTTTCTTACCTTCTTTTTGTTTTTCCAACAGTTTGCGTTTACGGCTGATGTCACCGCCATAACACTTGGCCGTAACATCTTTACGCATAGCCGAAATATTCTCACGGGCAATGATCTTTGCGCCAATGGCCGCCTGAATGGCAATCTGGAATTGCTGGCGTGGCAACAATTCTTTTAACTTCTCGCAAAGCTTGCGGCCAAAATCCTGGGCACGGCTGCGATGGATCAGTGCACTCAGGGCATCTACTTTATCGTTATTCAATAAAATGTCCATCTTCACAATATCAGCTTCCCGGTAACCAATTGGATTGTAATCAAACGAAGCGTAGCCGCGGGTCTGGCTTTTTAGTTTATCGTAAAAGTCAAATACGATCTCTGTCAATGGCATTTCAAAGATCAACTCTACACGGGTTTGTGTGAGATAACTTTGATTGATAAGGATACCACGCTTGCCCAAACAAAGGGTCATAATATTGCCAATATATTCTGGCTTTGTAATGATCTGCGCTTTGATAAAAGGTTCTTCAATCCGGTCTGTTTTTACAGGATCGGGCATTTCGGCCGGGTTATTTACAATGATCTTCTCTCCTTTTGTAGTGTAGGCGATGAAACTAACGTTAGGCACGGTTGTAATCACCGTTTGATTGAATTCCCGCTCCAGCCTTTCCTGAATAATTTCCATGTGCAGCAATCCCAAAAAGCCGCAACGAAAGCCAAAACCTAAAGCCTGCGATGTTTCCAGTTCAAACGTAAGTGATGCATCATTTAACTGCAGTTTGTCCATGCAGTCACGCAGCTCCTCAAATTCATCGGTGTTCACCGGGAAGATGCCGGCAAAAACCATGGGCTTCACTTCCTGGAAGCCCTTAATCATTTCCTGTGTAGGATTTAAAGCATTGGTAATGGTGTCACCTACTTTTACTTCCTTGGCGTTTTTAATACCGGTGATGATATAACCCACATCCCCGGTCTTCACCTCTTTCTTCGCTTCTAATCCCAATTTTAAAATGCCTACCTCATCGGCTTCGTATTCCTGGTTGGTAGAAACAAATTTTACAATATCTCCTTTTTTCAGGGTGCCGTTGATGATGCGGTAATAAACAATAATGCCTCTGAAACTATTGAACACACTATCAAAGATCAAAGCCTGCAAAGGAGCATCTTCCTTACCTTTCGGCGCAGGAATGCGTTCAACAATAGCTTCCAGGATGGCTTCCACACCTATTCCGGTTCTTCCGCTAGCCAGTAAAATTTCTTCGGGCTTGCAGCCAATCAAATCAATGATCTGGTCTTTCACTTCTTCGATCATGGCACCATCCATGTCGATCTTATTGATAACAGGGATGATCTCTAGATCATTTTCAATAGCCAGATATAAATTGGAAATGGTTTGTGCCTGTATACCTTGCGTGGCATCTACCAAAAGCAAAGCGCCTTCACAGGCAGCCAGGGCACGGCTCACTTCATAGCTAAAGTCCACGTGGCCGGGTGTATCAATCAGGTTCAGAACATATTCTTCTCCGTTGTGCTTGTAATTGATCTGAATGGCGTGACTTTTAATAGTGATGCCTTTTTCTCTTTCCAGGTCCATATCATCCAGCACCTGGTCCATCATTTCTCTTTCGCTGATGGTATTGGTAGTTTGCAAAAGGCGGTCGGCCAGGGTGCTTTTACCATGATCAATATGTGCAATGATGCAAAAATTACGGATGTTCTTCATGTTCCTATCCTCTAAAGTGAATCGTTTTTTAATTTTTTAGAGTGGGCAAAGGTAGCAGATTTAAGCGGGATAAAAGGCCCTGTAGGCCAGATTAACAATG
>JBQCJM010000291.1:0-22735 GCA_051952715.1 Flavisolibacter sp. | reverse complement strand
TGTAATTTCTCCCTGGTATTTAAAATACCATGACGAAGTTCTTAATGCGTGGCCTACAGCCAACTCGTGCCGCATGGCATAAGGATCTTTTCTAAAGCTGTGCGTTGTATAGCGAAACTTGCCTCCTAAAAACAAACCATCATCCACATTGTAGGCAAATGAAAGTCCCGGGTCAAAAACATTGTATTCGTAGAATATGCGGTTGTACGAATTGTTTCTCGGATCGGCGCTCAGCTTTTTGCGCAAACCATCAACATTACCGGAGAAGTTATTTTTTTCAAACGTTACATCATACACCATTACATCGCCGCCCGTTCCTTCATTGATAAAATTATCATTTCCTGGGCCGCCGATAATTCTTATTAAAATAGGTGAGTTGCCACCTTTCAATACAAAGCTGTCATTATCTTCAAGGCCGTAAAGGCGTAGCTCATTGGTGACGGCAGGATCAAACAAGCGATCGTATATTTTGGAGCTTACCTGTCCCTGTTTATCGATCTTATTAACGACTACGTGTGTTTTGCCATCTCCTAATTTATCGATCGTAAAAAGTTCTTTCTGATTGGTACCTACAATATTTACTTCTTTCGATATAAAGCGATAATATTTCAGCATGTCATCTTTGAAATATTTACGCTTTTCTTTAAGGGTTGAAACAATTTTATCTGCGTTGAATTTTTCAATTTCGTTTGGTTGTTGCTGCATAGCCTTTTCAATAACATCGTCGGTCATTTTAGAAAGAAAAGTATCAATGCGATGGCTCCAGGTTGCCTCATCAAGTTCATTTAAAAAAGAGCGGTCAAAGTTGCGGGCAGTACGGTTAAAGGTTTTAATGTTTCTCGTTTTGGCACGGAAGCCTTGCAGTTCGGGCACCAGGTTGGGTTGTTTGGCAAACCACGGCAAAATGCCCTGATTGGTGAAAAACGCCTGGTCCTGATCTTCTGGAATAACATAATAGATCTTTCCCTTACCCGTATCTTTTGTGGCCCAGGTCCACTGGCCTTCATGCCGGTCAAGGTCCATATAAAAATTGTCGAGCAGGCGTGCTTTCAGCACTTGTTTTTGGTCGACATGGTCGTCATTATCTTTTGCCAGGCGCAGTACCAATTCGTCTGAGTTATATGTTTTACCAACACCCGGCGGTTCTTTTTCTTCCAAAATAGCCAGCGTATTTTTAAAGGTCGAGCGAAAGCGTCCAAGCCGGGGGTCGTCGGGTATGTAAACAAGTTTTCTTTTTAAGTTGGGCACGCCGGCGGCATCGGCCATAACACCTGTTGATAAAGAGGCGTAGGGATATGAAGCAGAAATGCCGTCTTCTAAAATATCTATTGCAAAGGGGCTGCGCAGATCGGCGGGTATTGCTGCTTCAGGAAACTTTTGAATGGAGCGTAACGACCATTTTTTCCCGCTTGAATCCTGCACTTTAAGCGATTTGGTTTGTTTGCCACCGCCTTGCTTTTCGGCAGTTAGCCCCCCTTGCTCTTTACCAATATCCAACACTTCAACTTTGACAGGCGTGGTCCATTCTTTACGATAGTTCTTGCCCATGAACAATTTTTTAAAGAAGTTGCCTTTCAGTTTTTTGTTGCCACTTATCAAAATTGAATCGGGCCAGTTGGGTATGGTGTCTTCTGATACTATTTCAGGTACTACTTTTATCGAATCTAATTGATGTGTGAATAAGGGATGATCGAGGCCGCTGCTGCCTACGTCATAAAATTTTACTTCCACGGCTCCGCTTTGCCTTACTTCCAGCAAGGCAAAACCATTGTGGCTTACGTCGGAAAATAAAAGCTTGCCCTTGCGGTTGGCTTCTTTCACCCGGCTCAAGTTTATACCTGATCCGCTTATGATATAAGGGATACTATCCTGCATTACCATTTGCAGGCTGTGCTCATGTCCCGCCACATGCACAGCATCCGGGTGTTTTTTTAGTGCCTTTTCTATTACATCAATCATATTGCGGTACAAAGGATGCCGCACGTCCTGCAAGCTACCAAAAACGCCTCGTGCTATAGGATAAATAGAACCGATAATGGGAAGTGGTATCCATAAGTTTGGATAAGCTGCTGTAAGCGGGAACAAATGTTCTTTCCATCCGTAATCTCCGCCATGAATACCATAAGTGTAAAGGGGGTGGTGCATAGCTACAATCAGAAGCTGGTTAGGGTGCATGGCCACAGTTTCCTCTAATTCTGTAGCAAACTCTTCTATGGTTTTGGCATCGCAATTGGAGCCGGGGCCCGGCTTTTCGTGCACAAACAAAAACCATTGGCTGTCTACAAAAACGGTTACTACTTTTTTACTTAGCTCTACCGCTACAGGCCCCGGACAGCCACCAGTTGGCCAGGCTTGTATGTTTTTTTGTTCCAGGCCATTAATGTAGTTTTCCTGGTTAGTAGCCTGTTCCCATCCGCCCAGTTTTCCATTCTTCCAGTCGTGGTTACCCAATACAAAAAAGGCCCTCGCTTTTTTCCCTTTAACCAAATCTATTTGCGCATCTAAAATTTTTTTTGAATCCAGATAATTGGGTTCGCCTTCCATAGGCAGCCCAAGAGGGTAAACGTTATCGCCTAAAAAAAGAACGGTGTTTAAAGTATCGTTCATGTCGGCATGCTTACTGATCCATTCTACTACAGGCTGCTTGCCACCCAAAAGTTCACCAGCATCCCCCACCAGAAAAATGCGCTGGTTAATGCTATCAACCTGGGCTGTGGCCAATGTGTAAAATAATAAGGTAAATGATAGAATGAGAGTTCTTTTCATGACAGCCTATTTGTTTTTCTTGCTTTGGTGATAAGGGAAGAATAGCAGCGTAGCCTTCCCGAATTTTCCTTCGTTTGAAATGTACATATCGCCATTAGGTGCAAAAGCAATGCCTTCGGCCTGCGGAAACTTATCCGGGTTAAGTTTGTAAGCTTCGATGGCTTTGCCCCGTGTATCAGTAACAACCAATAAGTTACCGGCAGATGATAAAATGAATAAACGCTTGTTAATAGGGTTTATAGCGGCGGCCGAAGGGTCAAACTTAATATCCTTATCTTTTAAAATGGCTTCTACTTCCGCTTTGCTGATGGTAAAAAAAGCTGTTGAATCAAACTTTTTTGTTGCCAGGTCAAAACGGAAAGCGGTACGCAGGTGTTTCCCTTTTTCAAAGGCGCAGGTCTTACAGATCATAACCAGGCCCTGCGCTGAAGGATCGTAATAAAGTGTTTCAAAATCGTTTTTGCCTTGTAAGTCAATTTCGTATCGTGCAGTACCAACAGTATCCTGGGCGCCATTTGGCACAGCTATAATTTTACCCGAGCTTGATAACAGATAAAAGGTATTGTCCACTTTTACTACATCTTCCAGGTCGCTATTGGAGGGCACTACTTTGCCGGTAAGGTCTTTTAGCTTTAGTTTTTTTAATTCTATACCAAACACTTTTTCCTTGCTATCCGATATGGCTGACAAGGAAGAGTCTTCCTCATTAAAGTCCAAACCTGAAATTTCGTTGAGAACTTTTCCCAATTCCATTTTTTTGGGTTTGTTTAAGTTATAGCCTGCCGGAGAGTCTGTGCCACGCTGTTTACAGCTTGCCTGTAACGTTACAGCATATACGAGGATAGTAAGAAACCATACCGGGCATTTAGTTTGAATTAGCTTTTTCATCATTTAATACCTTTAATACAAACAATGCACCAACCCATGACCGAAACACATGCACAAATATTGACGGCAACCCGCAATTATGTCACTGACCTATTTACAAATAGCTTAAACCCGCAATTTGTTTTTCATAACCTTGATCATACCGAGGACGTGGCAGATGCCTGCAGCAGAATGGCAGATCATTACCAATTAAGTGATGATGACAGGTTTGTACTTTCACTGGCAGCGTGGTTTCATGATACAGGTTATACATCTGGTCATGCCGAAGGACATGAAGATGTAAGTGTTCAATTAGCCAATGATTTTCTGCAACAACACCAGGTAGACGACACTATTATTCAACGGGTAACATCAGACATACAGGCTACCCGCATGCCGCAGTCGCCATTGAGCCAGGTAGAAAAAATTTTATGCGACGCAGACCTTATGCATCTGGCCACAGAAGATTTTAAAGCAAGAAATCAACTGCTGAAGCAGGAGCGGGAAAACCTTTTGGGAACAAAAATATCGAAGAAAGAATGGCGTAAAGGAAATGTGCAATTTTTAGAGAACCATAAATATTTTACTGATTATGCACAACAATATTTAGAAAGCAAAAAGACAGAGAACCTTAATGAAATAAGAAAAAAGAAAGACCGTAAAGAAGTGGAGAAGGAGGAAGAGGAGGATGCATTCCCTTATGTGTATGAAACAGAAACAGCTTCGAAAGACAAGCGGGATGTAAAAAATGCAGAGAGAGGCGTGCAAACCATGTTCCGCACTACATCACGCAATCATTTGGAGCTAAGCTCCATGGCCGATAGCAAAGCGCATATTTTAATTTCTGTTAGTTCCATCATCTTATCGGTTACTTTATCTTTTCTATTATCCCGGTTAGCTTTTTATCCTGAATACATTGTTCCAACTATTGTGTTGGTTTTGGCTTGCCTGGGTGCAGCCACCTTTGCTATTTTATCTACGCGGCCATCAGTGTCGAAAGGCAGGTTTACAGAAGAAGATATCCGCAACAAGAAAACCAACCTCCTTTTCTTTGGTAATTTTTACCGCATGCAATTAGAAGACTACCAATGGGGCATGAACCAAATGATAAAAGACAAAGAATATTTGTATAATACCATGATGATGGATATTTATTATTTAGGCGTGGTACTGGCAAAAAAGTATAAGCTGTTGCGCATAGCCTACACCATTTTTATGTGGGGGTTGATTGTGGCTGTTATTGCCTTTGCAATTGTGGCTGTCAGCACCGAATCGGCACTTTCGGGTACGTCGGCCAATACGCCGGTTATTGATTATTAAACATCACCCCCGCCCTCTTGATCGATGGAGAGAGGAATTGCCATCGCACAATACTTGCTTATAGACACTCATTACAAGAAACGAAAAGCTCTCAACGTTAAAGTTTGTTGAAAGCTATAGTCATAATCAAATAAATCTTTACTGTGTTGGCTTTCTGCAGCTACAACTTGTTGGAGAGGGTTGGGGCGAGGTCCTTTATCGCCTCTACCAATTCTGTTTTTGTAATAGGCACACCCATTATTTTATTATAGCCTTTGGCGTCTACCAAATATTTATCGCGGATAATTTTTATTAACTGCCCGTTGTTGATCTCGGGAATTAAAATGGTTTCGTACTTCGATAATATTTCACCCAGGTTTTTAGGAAAAGGACGCAAGTAACGCAAATGGGCATGCGCTACGCTGTAACCCTCATTCAATAATTCTTCAACAGCCGTTTTGATTACGCCATAAGTTGATCCCCATCCCAGCACTAATATGTCTCCTTTTTCAGGGCCGTTATCAATTCTTTGTTCGGGGATGTTGAAAGCGATTTTATCAATCTTTTCCTGCCGGATCTTTACCATTAATTGGTGGTTCTCCGGATCGTAACTAACATTACCCGTAATGTTTTCTTTTTCCAATCCACCAATGCGGTGCTCTAACCCCGTTGTGCCAGGCACAGCCCATGGCCGCACCAGGTTTTCATCACGCTGGTAGGGCTGGAATTTTGTTTCACCATGACCTAACTCAGTTTTAAAACTTACATGTATGGGTCTCAAATCTTTGGTGGAAGGAAATTTCCAGGGTTCGGCGCCATTGGCAATATAGCCATCACTCAAAAAGATTACAGGCGTCATGTGTTCAACTGCTATGCGAACGGCTTCATATACTGCATCGAAACAATCACTGGGCGTAGAAGCTGCAATGACAGGCATGGGCGATTCGCCATTTCTCCCATAATAGGCCTGGAGCAAATCACTTTGTTCGGTTTTTGTAGGCAGACCCGTGGAAGGCCCGCCACGTTGTACATCTACAATTAACAAAGGAATTTCAAGCATCATGGCGAGTCCCATTGCTTCTGATTTTAAAGCCATGCCGGGCCCGGAAGTGGAAGTGACGCCTAAATGCCCGCCATAACTGGCACCAATAGCCGACGTAACACCGGCAATTTCATCTTCGGCCTGGAAAGTTTTGATACCAAAATTTTTGTACTTGCTTAATTCGTGCAAAATATCAGACGCAGGTGTAATAGGATAAGTGCCCAAAAAAATGGTAAGTCCGCTTTTTACCGAAGCGGCTATCAGCCCGTAAGCCAACGCCTGGTTGCCCATGATGCTGCGGTAGGTACCGGCTGCAATTTTTGCCTTTTCTACTTTGTATTGGGTAGTGAATGTTTCTGTTGTATCACCATAATTATAACCTGCTCTTAAAGCTTTCAAATTGCTTTCTAAGATTTCCGGTTTTTTAGAGAATTTCTCTTCTAAAAATTTTTCCGTGTTCTGCATATCCCTGCCATACATCCAATACAAAAAGCCCAGTACAAACATATTTTTTGCCCGGTCTTTTTCTTTAGTGCCCATCTGGTAATCCTTCAATGCTTCACGGGTCATTTTGGTGATGTCCATTTCTATCA
This sequence comes from Flavisolibacter sp., assembly GCA_051952715.1. Taxonomy (GTDB): domain Bacteria; phylum Bacteroidota; class Bacteroidia; order Chitinophagales; family Chitinophagaceae; genus Flavisolibacter. The sequence continues at coordinate 16,168 of JBQCJM010000291.1, read as the reverse complement.
CGTCATAGCCCTGCAGTGTATCGTCTTTAATGGGGTTAATACCATCGGGATAATTGGCCAGTCTTAAATTTTTACTGTCAAATCCGTCTGTGTTAACAATGATCTTTCCGCCCTTTTTAAGGTTTTTTAAGTTGGTTTTAAGTGCAGCTGCGTTCATAGCCACCAGCACATCCAAAGAATCTCCGGGTGTATAAATGCTATCGCTTGAAAAACGTAATTGGTAGCCGCTTACGCCGGGTAATGTTCCCTGCGGCGCCCTGATCTCGGCCGGAAAATCGGGGAAGGTAGAGAGGTCTGAACCTAATAAAGCTGTGTTGTTGGTAAATTGTGTGCCGGTAAGCTGCATGCCATCACCACTGTCCCCGGCAAATTTTATGACTACGTCCTGTAGTACTTCCTGCTTGCGTTCCATGCCCGCAAAGGTAGTATTAGTTTAGAGTTTCTGATTTGGAGTTTGGATTTGAATGCGTTAAACTTCTACCCGGTTCTTTAATGCGTCAGGCGTTTGTAAAACTTATTCGGACCAGCTTAATAAATAGCGCATTAAATTATTACAATGCCATTCTTAATAGCAAAAATGACAAGACCCACCCTGCTTCTGCATCCTAATTTTTGGAGTAAGGCATCTCTGTACCCGTCAATAGTGCGTGGACTCAGGTTCATTTTTTCGGCAATTTCCTTTACAGTCATTTCGGTGCAAATGAGCTTTAACACCTCCAACTCACGTTCATTTAACCCCAACACATCTTTCGCTGAAGAACCCTCGGGGCTATCTAAATGGTTAATGGTATGAATTAAAGTGCCTGTTACTAATTCAGAATGATAAAAGCCTTTTGTTTCTAATGCGTGCAGCGCTGTTTTTAGCTCGGCGGGGCTGCTGTCTTTCAATATATATCCTTTGGCTCCATTCTTGAGCATCCGGATGATGGCATTTTCATCGTTGAACATTGAGAGGGCTAAAACCTTTGTGTCAGGATGGTTTTTTTTAAGCCATAGCGTGGTTTCATATCCGTCCATTTCAGGCATATTGATATCCATTAACACAAGCTGAGGCACTGCATGCGTTTTTAATTTTTCAATGAAATGCCTGCCATTATCTGCTTCAAATATCACTTCATATTCCAGTTCCTTCAACAGGCTGGCAAGTCCATTGCGAAGTAAAACGTGATCGTCGGCTAAAGCAATTGTTGTTTTCATTTAAGAAACGTTTTGGTTTTATTGTGCAGCATCAAATTACAAAGTTCTGAATTAATAACATGTATTCAACTTAGTTATAATTGACCAGCCATTTGTGAATGTCCTTATCTTTTGGGATTACCAGTTTTGTTAACGGTTATCGTTACAGTTGTTCCCAGATTGATGACACTTTTTATAGCTACACTGCCACCTATCATTTGCGCACGGCTCAAAATATTTTTAAGGCCTATACCTCCTTTTACTACAGCGGTATCAAATCCTTTTCCATTGTCCGAAACAGTAATAAATGTTGCTGTTTTATCGTCGCTAATGTCAATAGCAATGTGACTGGCGCCGGCATGTTTGATAATGTTATTAATAACTTCCTGAACAATGCGATAAAGAATGATCGAGCCATCATCGGTAAAGTATTCCGCATCAGCGCCTCGGGTAAAGCTGGTGGTGAACTTCCCGGTTCGCTCAAGATTATTGAGCAATTGTGCCAATGCTTCTACTAACCCCGATCTTTTTAAATAATCAGAATTAAGATTATGGCTAAGATGGCGCAGGTCTGTTATAGCCTGGCCAATCAAACTGTTTGTTTGGCTGATATTTTCTTCGTTTCCGGCAGATGAAAGTTTGGTGATATTCAGTCTTACAAGGCTTAATACCTGCCCTATGTTATCATGTATTTCCCGGCTTATTTGAGTGAAAGTCTGCTCCTGTATTTCCAATTGGGTTTCAAGCAATGTTTTTTCAAACCTTGCTTGTATCAGCTGCAGGTCTTGTTTGTATTGAAACCTTCTGCGGCTGTTTTGCAGAAATAACAGAAAGAAAAACATAAGCAATACCAGCAAACTGGCCGACCCGATTACAATGAACCATCCTGATATTTGTAGGAGCATATTGCAGCATAAGATATGGCAGCGAATTTAATAAAATTTGCCACCACCTGAATTTTCCATGCTGTATTCTGATCCAGATCGTAAAAAATTTCGTGATATTTATAAGATAACATGATGGGTATGCTGCAGGTGCAGTAAAATAAAAAGCCAGTCATTACCCAAAATTGTGGCAGCCTTTGAAAATAAAGTAGTTCTTCTTTGTCACTAAGTGATAAAAAGTATAGGCCACAAACAATAATGATGATGAGGTAGGCAATACCCGCAGCATTGGAATTAAATTCTTTCAGCGATTCCCAAATAAAAATATTTGTAAGCCAGTAAATAATATAGGCAATACCTATAATTAAGAGAAAAGACTTTACTTTTTTGTTGACAAAAAAGAAAGAGGCGTAATACAAAACAATAAGCAGTTCGAAAAGAGAGAAGCCGTGATAGAGAAACATATTATTAATGCCCCTGTCTGCCATATAATTGGATACACCAAAAACTGCCACCGATAAAAAAACATAAGAAAGTAGAAACTTCTCCTGCTTTCTTAATTTATAAGGCCTTATATAAGCTACAAGGCTGAAAAGCGGCACCAGCGTATCGGAGTATTCCAAAAACCGTTCAAACATTTGTTAGATCAAGGGTTTAAGAAGTTAGAGGTACTACACCATATTGGACAAGGTCTTGTATCGCAAGGCTCGGGCAGCCCATCTCCTGTGGTATCGGCAGTTGTTTCAGTTGTTGTTTCATCGGGCAAAGTTTTAGGAATATTGATGTCTTCGTAATACACATTGCCGGTTGCATCTGTCTTTCTCTCACAAGCTACAGGAAACAAACGCAGTGCAGAACCATTGGGCTCCGAGCCAATATAAAAACGAATGGCTGACGCTTTTCCGGCACCCACTAATAAAAGCCTTTCAATTGTTTCTTTATCTAATAAAAAAGCCTTTCTTCTCAATTGTGGGTCGGGTTGAACTTTTCTTAGATATGCCTGGTAATCGAGAACAGCTTTTTTAATTTCTATCCATGAAGGTTTGCCGTTGGTGGTGTTATTAGATGGCGACATAAAATATGTTTAGGTAAATAATGTTTCAATATAAGGCGGGTAAATCAAAGTTGGCTAACCGCCATCTTCATTTATACAAATACCCGTGTAATAAATAAAAATTCGGTGATTACACGGGTACGCTTTGGCGTGTTTTAAAGGTTTCGCACATGCAGTATTGTCGCAAGGTTTTTAATGCCCGGCTTACTTTAGACTAATCTTTGCTGCAACAAAAAAAGCTTTCTGTGATTCAACAATTTACTTTCCCATCACTTTTTCCCACAACTCCGGAATGCGTTTTACCCACACCAATTCTTTTCTTTTAGTTAGCGCATTTTCAATAGGGGAGCCCCAATATTTTTTGCCGCCTTCCACATCTCCCGGCACACCACTTTGCGCATAAATCTCTGCGCCTTTGCCAATGGTCAATGTTTTGTTGATGCCCACCTGTCCCCACACCGTTACATTGTCTTCAATAGTAACTACGCCGGCTATTCCCACCTGCGCAGCAAACAAACAATTCTTTCCAATTACTGTATCATGCCCGATGTGTACAAGGTTATCGATTATGGTTCCGGCTCCAATGATGGTGTCGGAACTTACGCCTTTATCAATAGTGCAGTTGGCGCCGATCTCTACATGATCTTCAATAACCACTCTTCCGCCACTCAGCATTTTCTTATAGTGAACATCGCGGTTCGTTTTTTTGTTGTAATAAAAAGCATCGGAGCCGATAACTGTTCCGCCCTGTACTACCACGTGGTTGCCAATAATGCAATGGTCCATAATAACAACGTTAGGGTAAATGGTGCAATGGTTACCAATGGTAACATGATTGCCGATAACAGCACCGTGCATGATCACTGTATCTTTTCCAACAACAGCAGTATTGCTAATAGCTTGATGAATAGGTTGAAACGGACGAAAGCGTTCTATAATTTTTAGGTAAGCTTCAAAAGGTTCATCAACCAGCAACAACGTTTTATGTGGCGGGTAATCAGTCTTTTGATTGATGATAATATAAGTAGCAGCAGAGTTAATACACTTCTGATAATATTTGGGGTGATCTACAAAAACCAAATCGCCTTCTTCTACTTTGTGAATTTCATTGATGCCCGAAGCAAAACCATTTGCATCACCTAGAATTTCAGCACCAATTAAGCGGGCAATTTCTGTAATGGCCACAGGATTTTCAAAACGCATGAAAAATTTTTTTTCAAAGGTAAATGGGATTAAGGAACAAGATGGAAGATTGAAAGCACAAGGTTATTAATGATTGCAAATTGTTTACAGCTTTTTTATCATTGCTTGAAACATTGATGAATACTGCATTTGAAAGGAAGGCGATGAAATTACTTTTTGGTAAGTAATCAATTTTCTTCTTCAATCATACATGAAGAAGGTGGACACTTGCGGACGACTAGCTCAATACTATTCACAAACGGCAAAAAAAATGTGAATAATTTTTGCGTTAAATTTTTTTAGTTAGAGAAAAATCTTTTTAATATTGTGTCGGGAATTTTATTCCCGTACTTACTAACCCATCTACATATTAGCTCCGCTCACCGCGGGGCTTTTTGTTTATAGTATTTACAATACAGGATAGATGCGTATTTTCAATTAAAATAAATTTACTTTTTCTTTAAAAAATTCTACATGCTAAAGTCAATGACCGGTTTTGGAAGAGCAGAACAACCCGTGGGTGATAAAACTTTTTTAGTGGACATTAAATCGCTCAATGGAAAACAATTTGACCTGCAATTAAAAATGCCTGCCTTTTTAAAACCTTTTGAATTCGACATTCGCAAATTGCTTTCAGAAAAATTAGGTCGCGGCACTGTTGACTGTACTATTAATTTGAAAGAGACAGGCAACGCAAAACCTGTTACCATCAATACCGATCTTGCCAAAGCATATTACAAACCACTGCAGGCTTTATCGAAAGAGTTAGGGTTAGACACCGAAGGTATTTTAGCAACCCTCATCAAACTGCCCGAAGTAATTACGCCAACAAGTGAAACCTTAACAGATGAGGAGTGGCAAAAATTTACTAACGTAATACAAGCCGCCATTGACGACCTCAACTATCACCGTATAGAAGAAGGTAAAGTGCTGCAAAAAGATTTGCAGTTGCGCATTGATAATATTTTAAAACAACAAACGCTGGTTGAAAAGCTGGAACCATTGCGACAGCAAAAAATAAAAGAAGGCTTTACAAAATTACTGGAAGAGCATGTAGGTAAAGACAACTACGATACGAACCGGCTAGAACAGGAAATTATTTATTACATCGAAAAAATTGACATCAGTGAAGAACAGGTGCGGCTAAAAAATCATTGTGAGTACTTTGTATCTGTAGTGCACGAAGCTGATGATTTTAAAGGCAAAAAACTTTCTTTCATTCTGCAGGAAATCGGAAGAGAGATCAACACCACCGGCGCCAAAGCTTACGATTCCACCATACAAAAAAGCGTAGTACTAATGAAAGATGAGCTGGAAAAAGCAAAAGAGCAAGTGTTGAATGTTTTGTAAGGGATCAAGTGCAAAGTTCGGGAGGGTTCATTGCGTTTCTATTAAAACAGGATTTAGATTTGCGGTATGTTATTCAACAAACAAAATTTTTTTTCTTTAATTTTTTTGTGCCTTGTCACCTGTTGCTTGTTTCTTTCTTCCTGTACTTCCGTTGATCTTTACGAAAAAACAGTACCCATTCCTCAGCACGAATGGAGCAGCAATTTTAAACCTCAATTCAAATTCACTATAAAAGATACAACGGTTCCATACCAGGTATATATCATTTTGCGGCACAACGACCTTTACAATTACAACAATATCTGGATCAACCTTTACACAAAGCCTCCCGGCGATACAGTGCAAAAAGTGCAATACGAATTGCCTTTGGCTTCGAAAGAAAAAGGCTGGCTAGGCAGTGCCATGGACGATATTTATGAACACCGCATATCCATAACGCCGCAAAATCAAAAGCTCTATTTTAAAAGATCGGGCGAATACACATTTACGATTGAACAAATTATGAGGGAAGATCCTTTGCAACACGTAATGGATGTTGGACTTCGGCTGGAAAAGAAATCAGAATAATATGGCCAGCGAACACAAACGAAAGCTTCAGTTGGCCACCATTGCTTTTTGGGTTTTATTGGTGTACATCATTGCAGCATTGTTTTGGTGGGCACTTTCTTTACAGAAACAAAACGAAGAAATTTATCAATTGCAGAAAACACATTTGCTTTCAATAAAATCCAAGAATGATTTTTTTTACCAACAACAGCTTCAAAATATAGAACAGGAGAAAAAAAGAAATATTTCAAAATACATTGGCGAAGGCAGCACTTTTTTATTATTAATACTTATTGGCGCTGTTTTTATTTATCGGTCGGTAAGGCGGCAATTCAGATTACAGCGACAGCAGCAAAATTTTGTAATGGCTGTAACGCATGAGTTAAAGACACCCATAGCTGTTTCAAGACTGAACCTGGAAACCTTATTGAAATATCAATTAGACGAAGCCAAAAAGAATAAATTTCTGCAAATGACCCTGCAGGAAACCCTGCGTCTGGATACACTGATCAATAATATTCTCATCTCGTCTCAACTTGATGGCAATGCATACAAAATTGCTAAAGAAGACATCGACTTATCCAGTCTGGCAAGCGATGTCGCACACCAGTTTTCCAATCGTTATCCGGACAGGCCATTACAGGTCAACATTCAAAAGGAAATTGAGTTTGTTGGCGATCCGCTGTTATTGAAGTTATTAGTGAGCAACCTTCTTGAAAATGCCAATAAGTATTCGCTCAAAGAAAAACCTATTAAGCTAAAGCTGGCCCAGCACGAAGGCGAAGTGGATTTAGAAGTTGCAGATGAAGGTGAAGGCATTCCGGACGAAGAGAAGAAGAAAGTTTTTGAAAAGTTTTATCGTATCGGCAGTGAACAAACCCGCAAAACACAGGGCACAGGGCTTGGTTTATATTTATGTAAAAAAATTGCTGCCGATCACAATGGCACTATCCAGGTAAAAAACAATCAGCCGCAAGGCAGTAAATTTATGGTACAGTTTCCTGTTTAAAATTTTTAGAATGACCAACACAAACCCCTCTATACTTTTAGTTGAAGACGAAGAAAATTTACACGAAGCTTTAAAAACAAATTTGGAGTTGGAGGGTTACCAGGTCACTTCAGCTTACAATGGCATTGATGCTATGAAGGCAGTGCAGAATGAATATTTTGATTTGATCATTATGGATGTGATGATACCTGAAATTGATGGCTATACTGTTACACAAAACATCAGGCTCACTAATACAGAAGTACCCATTTTAATATTGAGTGCCAAAAGCAGCAGCGAAGACCGTGTAACAGGTTTGAAAAAAGGCGCTGACGATTACCTCACCAAGCCATTTAATCTAGAAGAACTTTTGCTAAGGGTACAAAAACTCATTCGCAAAAACAAGCAGTTGCAGGATAAGTCCACAGTGGGGGATATTTACAGTTTTGGCGGACACACCATTGATTTCAAGGCACAGGAAGCCACTACCGCCGCTGGTAAAAAACTGCAGTTAAGCAAAAAAGAGGCAATGCTTTTAAAATTGCTGATTGAAAATAAAAATGAAGTAGTGCCTCGCGAAAAGATATTACAATCGGTTTGGGGTTACAATGTGTATCCTACTACCCGTACTATTGATAATTTTATTCTCAACTTCCGTAAATATTTTGAAGAAGATAGCCGCAGCCCAAAGCATTTCCATTCGGTGAGAGGTGTAGGCTATAAATATGCGGAGTGATATTACCAGTTATGAAATTTTAGCTAACTGATGTTATTAAAGAAATGCTTCTTGTGATCAATTCTTCTTTCAGGTTTTGATCAGTATGTGAATAAATGCGCAATTGGCATTCCTGCAAAATAGATCGCAGCTCCTCTTTTTGTTGAGGAGAAAGCAAAGAAAATTTCTCTTTAGAAAAAGAAGAAAGTATTTTTTGTAATTCAATGCAGGTATTTTTTTCAGTAAGCTCTTTCATATTTAATGAAGCTATTTGCTGCATGTAGTTTGGCCCTGCAGAGTCTTCGATTGCATTTTTTGATGTTGGTCTTTTCTTTTTTACTATAAAAAAAATCAACACTGCAATTGTAATTGCCAGCATCAAAGCAACCATCCAAACAAGGGGAGCAGAAGATTTCTGTTTTATGACTTCGAGAACATTTTTTTTGTTTGCTTTTGTTACGTTTAGCTGCAAGCTGTCAGTGGTCAATTGTTTGAAGCCTTTTGTAGCTACATCAAAAAAAGAAAAAGAAACAGATGGCAAAACATAATGACCTAATGCATCCGCCGAAAATCCGAATTCAAAAGTCCTTTCTCCTTGTATAGGCGCTGCATTCTTATTTATATTATCAGTTACAATTGGTTCAAAAGGTTCTATACCGGTGGGCCAGTGTACTAGCGGTTGTGTAAACTGAATAAAATTTCCCTGCCCTTTAATGCTTATAATCAATTTGCCCTGGCCATTTAGCGGTATTTCATTTTTGCTCAATATTGTTTTTATTGAAAAGTTTCCCACGGCGCCTGTAAAGCTTTCGGGTTGTTTTTCAGGTAACGGTTTTACAGTAATAACAATGGGTTTGGTAACAATTTCTTTTTGAACTTCCGTTTTGTTGTGTGTTATGCTGTCATCAAATTCTATTTGATTTTGCACATACATTTCATCTATAGTTAGTTTTCCGGACTGCACAGGATATAACTGCACTTTCCTGAGAATTGAAGTGTTGAAAACTTTTCCGTTAACGGTTTCAACAGCGCTGTGTGCTTCATTAATATTTAAAACATCTACTACGCTAAATCCATAAAATGCAGGCGACTTTTCCGCTTCAGAAGATGATTGTAGCCTGGAGTACAATTTGAACGTAGCTACTATGGGTTCGCCTACATAGCAAATATTTCTATTCACCTCAGCCTTCACAAATAGATTTTCATCAATCAGTTTTTCCCTGTTTTTTTTTATAGAAGGCGTATACAACGCCACGTCGGTATAGCTTGACCGAACGCTAAAACTTGCTTTTGGTTGTGCCACCACAGTAATTTCTGCAATGGCACTTTGTTCGCCAGCCAAATTTTTGAATGTAACGTTGATGCTGCCTATTTTCAAAACACCGGTAGCAATAGGCACAAGTGTGTAAGCAACGTTTTGAATAGGTTGCAGCTTACCATCAATCACTGCATTTCCTTTGTAAATATTGGGACCGCTGATAATGCGGCAACTATCGAATACAGGGGTGGACGCTTCAACAAAATCTGCCGGATCAGTAACAACGTATTGCACTTGAAAAGCCGTGCCTATCACAACAGGTTGCGAGGGCACAATCACTTCTATTTTTTGTGAACAGCAGAGCAAAGGCATTAAAAACAATGCAACAAAACAGCCCATCTTCATAGTAAACGAAAATAGCTTGTGATGTAAAATGCTTGGCTTCAATTTGATTAATGGAGTATGGCGATTATTGATGGTCAGATGTCGCCCAATTGGGGACGCATGATAATTTCTTCTACAACAGCCTGCGGTGAAAGTTGAGAAACAGTAAATACCATTTTCGCCACATCATCGGCTTCCATAAATCTTTCTTTCGGCAGGCCGCTGCTCTTCCAGGAATCGGTGTAAACAGCGCCGGGTATAACAGCTGTTACTTTAATGCCGTGTTCTTTCAACTCATTGCGTAAATTTTTGGAAAAGCCCAACAAGGCAAATTTGCTAATGCTGTAGGAACCACCACCCGGATAGGCGGACAAACTAGCTATGGAGCAAAGGTTGAAAATATGGCCGCTTTTATTGGCTTTCATTTTTGACAATAAAGATCGTGTAATGTGATAGGCGCTGTAAACATTCACTTCCATCATTTGCTCAAGTGCACCTTCGGCTTCCTCAGAAATATTGCCTTGTACAAAGCTGCCGGCGTTGTTCACCAACACATCTATGGGAGGTGCGTTGCTCAAAATCCACTCACTAAATAAAACCGCTTCGTTCTTTTTGCTTACATCCATAGCCTTCCCGTCAATGTTCACATTGGGAAACCTGGCTTTTAATTCTTCTATGGTTTTTAAAAGGTTGCTTTCATTCTTTGAACATAAAAAAAGATCATAGCCATGAAGTGCAAATATTTGTGCAATGGCTTTTCCTATTCCTCTTGATGCGCCGGTTATTACTGCATTCATTTGTGTATTTTTGAAATCTTTTTTACAAATCTAATTCTCTCTTTTTACAACAGCATGAAGTATAAACACCTGTTCTTCGATCTTGACCATACATTGTGGGATTTTGATGCTAATGCAAGAGCTACGCTGCAACAATTGCATATTGATCTTGATCTTGTAAGCAAAGGCGTTCATGATTTTGAATTGTTTCATAAAAATTATTTGCAGCACAACGAAAAACTGTGGGCCCGCTATCGTAATGGCTATATAAAGCAGGAAGAGCTGCGCCTGAAAAGAATGTGGCTGACTTTGCTTGATTTTAAAATTGCCGATGAAGCATTGGCTATGCAATTGAATGAATTGTTTTTGCAATTGCTACCGGCGAGAACAATATTATTCCCCGATACAAAAGAAGTGCTGAAATACTTAACCGATAAAGGTTACAGGCTGCACCTCATCACCAATGGATTTGAAAAAACACAGCACAGCAAACTAAAACATAGTGGGCTGGATGGGTTTTTTAAAGAAGTGATTACTTCTGAAAGTTCAAATAGCCTAAAGCCGCAGAAAGAAATTTTTGATTTTGCACTGAATAAAACCGGGGCCGAAGCTGCAGAAAGTATCATGATAGGCGATAGCCTGGAAATAGATGTTGCCGGCGCCATGAATGCAGGCATAGATGCCATTCATGTCAATTTCAACAATGCGCCACAGGACAATATTAAGCCCACATATACCATAAAAGCTTTAAAAGAGCTGGACGAAATATTTTAAACTCGTTATAACCTGACTCAAAAGAGTCCCCCGGTTTCCGGAGGACTTTTCGTTAATAGCAAGCAACATTAGAAGCCTTGCCGCAATGGGACTTTTTCATGGTGCACTTGCTCTCTTTTTTTGTTGTTTTTTTATGATTGGTGGTAAGCACCGTAGCCGTAACCGCAGCCGTTGTAAACAATGCTACACCCGCAATCAGTAGCTTCTTTTTCATCAGAAGAAAAATTGTTCTATTAAGTTAAGAAAAATTTGAATGCCGTTGAATAAGAATGAAAACGAATTACATGAATTGGTGCATTAATATGCTGGCAGGGTTTTATAGATTGCAGAAGGCATAACGACGAGGTAGAAACTTAGCAAATTCCACTCTGAAAAATAATTCATGTAATTGGCAAAGACTGATAATATGCTTTACCACTTCCCAATAACTGTAACGCCGCCTTTCACCTTTTGGTTGATCTTCACCTCAATCTTTGTATCTAATGGCAATAAAAGATCTACCCTTGAACCAAATTTAATGAAGCCCATTTCTGCACCTTGTAATACTTTATCACCCGGTTTTAAATAGTTTACAATTCTTTTGGCCAAAGCACCGGCAATTTGTTTTACCAATACTTCCTTGCCATGTTGTTTGTAAACTACCGAGTGTCTTTCATTATCGGTTGACGATTTGGGATGCCATGCCACTAAATATTTTCCTTTATGGTATTGGCTGTACATTACTTCGCCACTTACTGGATTTCTGTTTACATGCACATTTAACGGACTCATAAAAATAGAAACCTGTAAACGCTTGTCTTCGAAATATTCATCCGCCTGCACTTCTTCAATTACAACAATCGTTCCATCGCAAGGTGCTACAACCAGGTCTTCGCCTTCGGCATGCTCGCGGTTAGGGATTCTGAAAAAGGAAAGAATAAAAATCAATAACCCTACCATGCCCACGGCTATAATCCATCCTACAATAGGAAAACGAGGCATGATCAACAACACAGTCAATAAAATGACAACGGCTGCTACAATGGTACTGATCAAAATGGTTGCGAAACCTTCTTTATGTATTTTCATTCGTAAAATTGAAGAGCAAAATTAGCGATAGATTATCATGTATCCAGTTTGATTTAAGCTACTAAGCATTCGATGTTAAACTTCTAAACACTTCTTCCAAACTTTGGTTTTCGCTTTGCAATGAAACAATATCCAGGTCATGTTCAGCCTCCAGTTTTTTTAACTCTTTGCGAACTGTAGAAGGATCAACCGTTTCCAGGGCCCAGGTGTGTGCATCAATTTTAGTTACTGATTTTACACCATCCAAACGTTTTAGCCATTCGGGTTCCAACACTTCTCCGAAGCTTACCCTGACAACATTCATTGCTGATTGTTGCTGCAAATTTTGAAGCGAAGCATCGGCTACCAGTTTTCCCTTGTTAATAATAATTACCCTGTCGCAAATGGCTTCTACCTCCTGCAAAATATGAGAAGAAAAAAGTACCAGTTTATTCTTACCCTGTTCCTTAATTACATTTCTTATCTCGATGATTTGGTTGGGGTCAAGTCCGCTTGTAGGTTCGTCAAGTATCAGCACTTCCGGATCGTGCAGCAGCGCAGCGGCCAGTCCTACTCTTTGCTTATAACCTTTTGAAAGCTGCCCGATCTTTTTTTTACTTTCCGGTGTAAGGCCTGTTAACTGAATAACCTCTTCTATTCTTTGTTTTTTACCATTCACTTCATGCACATCGGCAATAAAATCCAGGTATTCTCTTACATACATGTCGTAATACAAAGCATTCGACTCGGGTAAATAGCCAATTTTTTTTTTAGCAGCCAACGGATCATTTTTTACATCAATGCCACTCACTGTAATATCGCCGGCATCGGGTTGCAAATAGCCGGTGATCATCTTCATGGTGGTTGATTTGCCTGCACCGTTTGGACCTAAAAAGCCAACGATCTCGCCTTTACCCACAGTAAAAGAAATTTGATTGACAGCTTTTTGTTCGCCGTATTGTTTCAGTAAGTTTTTTACTTCAATGGACATGCTTCAAAGATACCTCCTGTCCACTTAAAGGGAAGATTTAGAATCAGGAGATTTTTTTACTGAAAGTTTATTCTTATGTACCCATCTGTCATCTATTATTTGACTTTTATTGTCCCGATAGCTACCGGGCACATTTGTACGCCTTGTAACGCTGTGCGGTACTGTTCGTCCCGAGCATGGTCGTTTTAAAAAGCATCAATTGAAACAAAACATGAATTTTGTATTGATGATAAAAGAGATTGTACTTACTGCCGATGGTTCACATACAATTGCCATTCCTCAAATGAATGTTAGCTATCATTCAAAATATGGCGCTATCCAGGAGTCAATCCATGTGTTTATTGAAGCAGGTTTGCGGTACTTGACCAATCAATCCGTCAACCTCTTTGAAATGGGTTTTGGTACAGGACTAAATGCTTTTCTCACCGCTATTGAAGCTGAGAAAACACAAAGGAAAATCTATTATACAGCCGTTGAATTATTTCCGCTTTCAAAGGAAGAAGCAAAAAGCCTGAATTATGCCGAACAACTTCAACATGGCGAATTGTTTCAAAAAATTCAGGAATGCAAATGGAGTGAAGACGTAACGATTTCAGAATTTTTTACCCTGCGAAAAGAAAACATTTCTCTTCTTAAATATCCAATGCCATGCAAAGCCGAAGCATTCAACCTTATATACTATGATGCTTTTGCACCTTCGGCGCAACCTGAATTATGGACGAAACAGATTTTTGAAAAATTATTTACAATGCTTGCTGAAAATGGTGTGTTAGTTACTTATTGCTCCAAAGGTGATGTAAAAAGGGCCTTGATGGCGGCAGGTTTTAAAGTAACCAAATTACCAGGGCCAAAAGGGAAGAGGGAAATGCTAAGGGCGGAAAAAATTAAAGGTGAATAAGTGATATGTTTACCAACATAGCAACTTATCCACCTTCAGCTGAGTCAACTGTTCAACTCACGCCACACTCCAACTAATATTACCATCCTTATCGTCCTTCAACTGGATTCCGATCTCAGATAGTTGGTTCCTTATTTTATCGGATGTAGCCCAATCTTTTTTTGCACGGGCTTCTTTACGTAAATCGATCAGCACTTGCATTACCCCTTTTAATTTGTCTGTCTCACCTTCGGTCTCGCTTTGCAAGCCTAAAATATCTTCTACATATACTTTCATCTTGCTTTGCAATAACAGTAGGGTTCCGGCAGATAAGGCATCAAATGCAATGGATTTGTCTTTTAAAGAATTGACCACCGGCACCAGTTCAAACATATTAGCTAACACTTTAGCTGTACTGAAATCATCGTTCATAAAATCATCGAACTCGTTCAGCAATTTCAGCGTTTTTTCATCCAATGTTTTGTCAACCTGCGAACTTGTAAAGTCCTGAACTTGTAAGCCTTTCAACCACTCATACGCTTCCATTAAACGCTTCAGACCCTTTTCTGCTGCAATCAGTGCTTCGTTACTGAAATCAAGCGTACTTCTATAATGTGTTTGCAAAATAAAGAAACGAATGGTCATGGGCGAATAAGCCTTTTCCAATAACGGATGATCGCCGCTGAACAATTCTGTTAGCTTGATCACATTGTTATAGCTTTTACCCATTTTACGTCCGTTAATAGTGATCATATTGTTATGGATCCAGTAACGGGCCGGTGCCACATGATTGCAGATGGTGCTTTGCGCAATTTCGCTTTCATGATGCGGGAAAAGCAAATCCATGCCGCCGCCATGGATGTCAAACTGTTTTCCAAGATACTTGGTGCTCATAGCCGAGCATTCAATATGCCAGCCCGGAAAACCTTCACCCCAGGGGCTTTGCCAGCGCATAATATGTTCTGGTGGTGCTGCTTTCCACAAAGCAAAATCTGCCTTGTCTCTTTTCTCCTGCTGTCCTTCCAGATCTCTTGTGGTTTCTAAAAGGTCGTCTATAATACGGCCGCTTAGTTTACCGTAATCGTGGCTTTCGGCATATTTTTTTACATCGAAATACACACTTCCATTGGCCTCGTAGGCATAACCGGCTTTTAAAATTTCCTGGATCATGCCGATCTGCTCTACTATATGGCCGGTAGCGGTTGGTTCAATGCTGGGTGGCAGCGTGTTGAACCTGGCCATGGCCCAATGAAAAAGATTGGTGTATTTCTGCACCAGTTCCATAGGCTCCAGTTTTTCAATCTGCGCTTTCCTGGATATTTTATCTTCTGCTTCGCGGCCTTCCTCTTCAAAATGACCGGCATCGGTAATATTGCGAACGTACCGCACCTTATAGCCAAGATGCATCAGGTAGCGATAAATGACATCGAAGGTAATATAGGGCCTTGCATGGCCCAAGTGGCTTTCGCCGCTAACCGTAGGGCCGCACACGTACATGCCAACATGGCCAGCTATCAGCGGAACAAATTCTTCTTTATCTCTTATGTAGGAATTATAAACTTTCAGATTGCTCATACTAAGGGGATTAATGATCGTAAAAGACAGGATGCAAGAAATGTGCTTAGCAGCAACAACAAATATGGTATATGAATACGATCATTGATAGCAAATATAATTGAAAGGAAGATAAGAAGAAAGCTTCGGGCCGGGCTTGGTCTGCAAGGTTTAGAAATTTTTAGGAAATTTAATACCGTGCGTTTAAAGTTGAAGGTTTGCGATAATCAGTCTCGAAGCCCGTGGCTAATAGCTCATGGCTTTTTCAACTGCACATCTGTCACCAGCATATAATGGTCGGAATAGTTTTTAATGATGCGGTTAAACTGTTGGATGCTGAAATCTTTAGTGGTAAAAATATAATCTATACGCAGGGTAGGGGCAATATAGGTATAAGTGCGGCCCACACCGAGGCCTGTTTCCAAAAAAGCATCTTTCAGTTTTTCATCTTTAATAGTGAAATAAGTGTAAGAGTTGGGTACATCATTAAAATCGCCGGTGAGTATGTAGGGATAAGGCGAATTGGCTATAATATCTTTTACCACATTGGCCTGAACATATCTCCTTTCAATGCCTCTTTTCAACTTTGTAAAAATATTTTTTGAATTTTCT
>JBQCJM010000290.1:0-6314 GCA_051952715.1 Flavisolibacter sp. | reverse complement strand
CCATTGCCATTAAAGAAATTCGGGTAGATGGCGGCGCCACGGTCAACAACCTGTTAATGCAATTTCAAAGCGATGTGCTGAACTGCAAAGTGGTGCGGCCAAAAATTACGGAAACCACGGCAGCGGGAGCGGCTTACCTGGCCGGGCTTGCCATTGGTTTTTGGAAAGACATTTCAGAAATTGAAAAATACTGGAAAGAAGAAAGAACCTTTGCTCCCGCAGCGCAAAACGAAACCGTGAAGAAGCAAATCAAAAAATGGCATACGGCCATTAAAGCAGCACAGATCTGGTCGGAGGTGGAAGCGGGTTAACGGTGCAAGCTGCGAGCCGTGAGCTTCGAGACTGAAAATAGTTTTTTAACTACAGGTCTCGCAGCTCACAGCTAAAAGCTCATAGCTTTTTCCATCACATCAAAATTTCAAAGCGATAAATTTTAAACCAAACCACCATGTCCATTTTTTTTTCTGAACTCATAGGTACGGCGCTTCTCATTATTTTAGGTAACGGCGTTGTGGCCAATGTGGTGCTCAATAAAACAAAAGGCAACAGCAGCGGCTGGATCGTTATTACATTTGGCTGGGCCATTGCCGTTTTTGTAGGCGTGTTTGTAGCAGCTAAAACCAGTGGCGCTCATTTGAACCCGGCCATCACCGTAGCCTTTGCTTAACTGCAAAAAATAAAGCTGGAAACCAATCCGCTGTATTTTGGCGGGCAGCTCTTAGGCGCTATGCTTGGCGCTTTCATTGTTTGGATCACGTACCGGCTGCATTTTAATGAAACGGAAGACAAAATTGCCAAGCTGGCTGTGTTTGCAACGGTGCCGGCTATTCGCAATGCCGCCAATAATCTGATCAACGAGATCGTGGGAACATTTGTGCTGGTGTTCAGTGTGCTGTACATGGCTGCGCCATCCAATAGTTTGGGTGCTTTGGACGCCCTGCCGGTGGCGCTTTTGGTATTGGGCATTGGTTTAAGCCTTGGCGGCACCACGGGTTACGCCATTAACCCTGCAAGAGACCTGGGCCCACGCATCATGCATGCTATTTTGCCGGTAAAAGGAAAGGGTAGCAGCGATTGGAGTTATAGCTGGGTGCCTGTAGTTGGTCCTGTTATTGGCGCTTTGATAGCGGCTATTCTTTTTGGTGTGGTGAGTAAATTATAAGCTATTAAAAATAAAGAGCTATTAAAAACCGTAAGCAGCTTACGGTTTTTTTATTACTGATGGAGGCGGCTTTGGAAGCTTTGTCTTTAGAAAGCCGGTGCGTTCCAACCAACATTATAAAACCTGCTTGTTGCCGCGGCAGTTGGTCAAATTGTCAGCATTTCTTGCTACAACCGGTGTCAAACGGGCTTGTTTAAGCGAAATGCAGGCTAAAAAGGCCGAAATACAAAAAGCAGCGGCCAGAATGCATCAATGCAAGAGCCCTTTACAAGCAGCGGTGACCCGAATGCAGAAAAGGGACAGCCCTTTACAAAAAGCGGCGACCTGAATTCATCATGCAGAGGGCTGACTTCATGATGCGGCGACCGGAATGCATCAATGCAAGAGCCCTTCCCATGATGCGGTGAGCAGAATTCATCAATGCAACGGCTCTTGCATTGATGCGGTGGGCAGAATGCATGAGTGCAATGGCCGTCCCCTTTATGTATTCAGCTCTCTGCATAATGAAGTCAGCCATTGCACTGATGTATTTTGATGGTTCCTGGTTGAAAATGCAGGGAGCAAGACCAATTGTACCCTACTCAAAGCATAGTTGCCGGCGTACTGCCAGGCCATAAGGCCTGTCAGGCTTTTTGCCTTTGCCGGTGAGTCTGCCCAAAGTGATTTTCAAACCAAATGAAATTTGCGGGAGGCTGCCGGGGTGGTTTCGTTAGAGACAATATTTGTTCAATGACAAGGAACACTATAACAATAGTTGGACAAAATAGGTACCAGAGAAATGTTGTCTTTCTGCTCCGCCCGGGGTCTTCACTGCGCTGGATTTGAAGCGATGGGAGACCCCGGGAGTTTGAAGGTGCTGCCAAATAATTCCCGTGGTCTTTGCACAAGACTGGGGCAGAAGACCCCTGGACTTAGATGGTGCACTACATTGGTTATCTTTAATTCATGCCTGTTCGTTTTCAGCATGATCAAAACAAAAACAGCTTTTACTTTGTAACTTTTACTTGTTTTAAATGGCAGCAGCTTTTTGAAATAGCAAGTGCCTTCGATACTGTTTACAAATGGTTTGATTATTTGTACAGAAGCAACATTTATGTCACCGGTTATGTTATCATGCCTAATCATGTTCATACACTGCTTTATTTTCCACAGATGCCAAAATCGCTCAATACCATTATTGGGAATGCAAAAAGATTTATGGCTTATGAGATCATTAAAAGACTCGAAGAAAAGAAAGAAGACAAGCTGCTTGATCTTCTTCATGGAGGAGTAAAGAAAAGAGAAGCGAAAAAAGGGCAGATACATAAAGTGTTTGAAGACAGCTTTGATGCAAAGTTGTGCTACACAGAAGAATTTATTTTTCAAAAGCTTCAGTATATTCATTTAAATCCGGTGAGTAAGAAATGGAAGCTTGTGAATGAGTTTACTGATTATGAACATTCCAGTGCTTCGTTTTATGAAAGAGGAATAAAGAGGTATGAAAAGATAATGCATATAAATGATGCTTTATCGGGTAAGCTCCCGGGGTCTCCCATCGCACAAGCTGGGCTATGAAGACCCCGGGCGGACAGGAGAGACTAATAAAAAACGAAATCTTGAAAACTAGTAATGATGAATAAAGTTAGCTTGTTAGCTATTGTCGGACTAATGCTTTTATCTTTTACTTGTGCAGTATCGGCTCAAGACGTTATGACTAAAAAAGCAGGTGAATACCTTGTCAATATCAAAGAGATTGATGCGGCTAACTATAGCAGTAAAACAAAATCCAAAAGCCAAGAGATTGTTGCCAACTTGTATGTAGATAAGTTATTGGAGTTGCGCTCAAACAATCAACACATCACTTTCTATAAACTCGGTTCTTACATAGAACATCAACGTCCCCATTTTGCTTTAGTAAAAAACGAAGATTTTGAAAACCTCTGCTTCGTTGATTGCACAGACGTTGATGCGGGGATCAGTGCTCTAATGGCATGTTTGAAAATAGAAGGAGTTGAACGTAGAGAACTACAGGCTTTTAAAGCTAAGGCAGTCAAATATTACATCAATGGCTTCCCTGCAGCAAGCAGCGTGAAATAAAAACTAAAAGCTTTACTGCTCCACCCGGGGTCTTCACTGCGCTGGATTTGCACAAGCTGGGCTATGAAGACCCCGGGCGGACAGGAAACCACAGAATCCCGGCACAAGAGACAACTGATTAACGTTAGCGGTAATTGTAGGACCCCTCACAAACAGACAAAGAATAAAGATGTATGATAAAGGTAATTGCAGCATTTAATATGACGCTTGACGGTGTTTGCGACCATACGACGGGGATCGCTGATGCAGAACTACACCAGCATTACGCCGATTTGATAGATAGTGCAGGTGTCATTTTATATGGGCGAACAACCTTCCAGCTTATGCAGTTTTGGAAGGAATTATTGAAAAAACCTTCCGGTGAAAAATCAATGGACGACTTTGCAATTTCAATAGATAAAATTCAAAAGCTTGTTTTTTCCAATACACTAAAGGGCACCGGCTGGGACAGTGCAAGACTTGCAGATAGATCTCTTGATGAAACAGTGCTGGAACTTAAACAACAATCAGAAAAAGATATTCTTGTTGGAAGCCGGAGTTTGATTATCCAACTGCTAAACAGCAATCTCATTGACGAATTTCAAATTTGTATTCATCCTATCATTGAGGGCAAAGGACTGCAGTTGTTTGACCAAATCAAAGACAGGATTGTATTAAAACTCAATAAGACAAAATCCCTGAATTCGGGTGCAACAGTATTTTACTATGAACCGGCACCAGGAAAAAAGATCAACGGCTAACAAAGTATTGCCAGAAGCGGCGTGGCGCAATATTTCCTGCTATTGGTATAATGCCTATAAAAAATAAATTCACCTGTTGGCAGGGTTCTTCCATTCTTTGCCCAATCGTTCAATAGATTCTTTTATCCTTGTGGCTCTTGTTTCTTCCCGCTTTGCGGTTACAATCCACTCCACGTATTCTTCGCGGTTGGTAAAAGAAAGTGCATTGAAAAAGGCTTCCTGCTTTTTATGCTTTTTAAGTGCCGCAGCAAGATCTTCGGGCAGGTAGATAAGTTTTTTTGGTGCATCAATATATTTGAATATCTCTCTTTCCTTTGGCTGTGCTGCTTTCTTTTTATCCGCTTCTGTCTTTTGCCTCATGCCAAAGGCCGACCATGTTTCATCAAAAGAAATAAGGCTTATCCACTGCATGTTGTGCCTGAGCAATTTATCCCAACCCTTGTCTCTTGTTAAATCGGTCTGCATTTTTGAAGTGCCTTTGGGATAATAGATCCAGCAAACAACATCGTCCTTTACAAGAGAAAGCACCTGTTCCAGTTCTTCTTCCATCTGCGCTTTGTCTTTTACAAACCAATGCACCTGGTTAAAAGCTTTTGCTGTACTCGAAATTTTTACACCGGGGGGCAAGGCGCCAAGGACAACTTTAAAACCGGCCGAGGCATGAAGGGTAAGCAGCGTGTAGCCTTCTTTGATCTTCAGTTTTTGGGCAGTAGTAGTTGCAGCCATGGTAAAAGATTTGATTTTAAAAATAAGGCATGTTGTTAAAAACTGGTCGGCCCGCTCAAAAGTTACCTGATTATCGAAAGAATATTGAACAAGGAACAAGGAATGTAGAACAGTGAAGTAGATGACCGGCCTAAAGAACCCAGAACCCAAAACCCAAAACTCCAAACCGTTTCCTGCCAAAATTGCACTCTGTCACCTCGCGGCATAATCATTGATAAACAGTATTGAACTATTAAATTCTTTAATCAATGGGAAAAATAATTGGTATTGACTTAGGTACAACCAACAGTTGCGTGGCTGTAATGGAAGGAAATGAGCCCGTGGTGATTGCTAACGATGAAGGCCGCCGCACCACGCCCTCGGTAGTGGCTTTTTTAAAAAATGGCGAACGTAAAGTAGGTGATCCGGCTAAACGCCAGGCCATCACCAATCCGCACAACACCATTATGAGTGTGAAGCGCTTTATGGGCCGCCGCTTTGATGAGGTGACCGAAGAGATCAGCCACTGGAGCTATAAAGTGGTAAAAGGTGACAATAATACGGTTCGTATTGATATAGATGGCAGGTTATATACGCCACAAGAGATCTCTGCCATGATACTTCAAAAAATGAAGAAAACGGCTGAAGATTATTTGGGACAGGAAGTAACCGATGCGGTAATTACTGTGCCTGCTTATTTTAACGATGCCCAACGCCAGGCTACCAAAGAGGCCGGTGAAATTGCAGGGTTGAATGTGCGCCGTATTGTAAATGAGCCCACAGCAGCAGCGCTGGCGTATGGACTGGACAAAGGCGGCAAAGATCATCATATTGCCGTGTTCGACTTAGGTGGCGGTACGTTCGATATTTCTGTGCTGGAATTAGGCGACGGTGTGTTTGAAGTAAAATCTACCAACGGTGATACGCACCTTGGAGGTGATGACTTTGATAAAGTGATTATGGATTGGCTGGCTGAAGAATTCCGGAAAGATGAGAATGTTGATTTAAGAAAAGACCCGATGGCTTTGCAACGTTTGAAAGAAGCTGCTGAAAAAGCTAAGGTTGAATTATCATCTTCTTCAGAAACAGAGATCAATCTTCCATACATCACAGCAATAGATGGAGTGCCTAAACACTTAGTGAAGAAATTGAGCCGTGCTAAGTTTGAGCAATTGGCTGATAATTTATTTGCACGTTGTTTGAAACCTTGCGAACAAGCATTGAAAGATGCCGGCTTAAGCATTTCGCAAATTGACGAAGTGATTATGGTTGGTGGTTCTACACGTATTCCAAAAGTGGGAGAGATTGTTGAGAAATTCTTTGGCAAGAAACCAAATCGTAGTGTTAACCCTGATGAAGTAGTAGCAGTTGGTGCAGCTATTCAAGGTGCTGTATTAACGGGTGAAGTAAAAGATGTGTTATTGCTTGACGTTACTCCATTAAGCCTTGGTATTGAAACCATGGGTGGTGTAATGACAACTTTAATTGGTTCCAATACTACTATTCCTACAAAGAAATCGGAAGTGTTTTCTACTGCGTCGGACAATCAACCAGGTGTGCAAATTCTTGTGTTGCAGGGTGAACGTCCAATGGCAAGCCATAACAAGAGCCTTGGTATGTTTACCCTTGAT
>JBQCJM010000289.1:0-2524 GCA_051952715.1 Flavisolibacter sp. | reverse complement strand
AAATGGTTTTTCCTGCACGGGCAAATAAAAGACGCAGATAATCATAGATCTCTGTCATACTGCCCACAGTGCTGCGGGGCGTACGTGTAATTACTTTTTGCTCAATGGCTATGGCGGGGGCTAACCCTTTAATGTAATCTACATCGGGCTTATCCATACGGTTGAGGAACTGGCGCACATAAGCACTAAGGCTTTCGGCATAACGCCGCTGCCCTTCCGCAAACAAAGTATCAATAGTGAGGGAGGATTTGCCGGAACCAGAAACCCCGGTAACGACAATCAATTTGTTCCGTGGAAAACTTACGTCAATATTTTTGAGATTGTGAACCCTTGCTCCTTTAATAAAAATGGGTTCACCCGTATGTTTTGTAACGACGCTTCTTTTTTCTTTAGCTACCTTTTCTTTCATTGTCCACACAAAAATAACGACTTGCTAAATAGTTTAGCGATAACGTTAACAGTTCTTTTTATAAAAAAATTGAGGAGTGAACAATAAAAATTGTGAAAATTGAAAAAGTATTTTACTTTTAGGATATTAAATCCTTATTCTATTTAACTAATAAATACTTCTCGCCTATAGCGTAAACTTCTACTCAGTTTTAAATTTCACATTTTAGTTCATCATCCATATCCGAAAACCACCTAAACTATAGGAGTTTATGAATCTATTATCCAGACTGTCCGATCATGAGTTGATCAACTCGTTCACTGCCGGTAATGTAAACGCACTTGAAGTCCTTGTATTGCGTCACAAGGAAAAGCTTTACACTTCCATTTTCTTCCTGGTAAAGGACAAGTATCTTGCCGAAGACATTTTCCAGGATGTTTTTATCAGAATCATAGATACTATCCGTAGTGGCCGCTATACCGAAGAAGGTAAGTTTTTACCCTGGGCTATGCGCATAGCGCATAATCTTTGCGTAGATCATTTCAGAAAAGTGAAGCGTACGCCGACTATTAAGAATAGTGAGGATCAGGACATTTTTGAGGTATTGAACTTTACTGAGGACTGCGCTGAAACACAAATGATCAAACGTCAAAGCCATAGTCGTGTGAAAGATATGCTGGATCTATTGCCAGAAGATCAAAGAGAAGTGATCATCCTTCGCCACTATGGCGATATGAGCTTTAAAGAAATTGCCGCTGTTACCAATTGCAGTATTAACACCGCACTGGGAAGAATGCGTTATGGCCTGATCAATCTGCGCAAGATGATGATGCAAAAACAAATTGCCTTATAATTGTTGATGAAAAATTAAAAAGGAAATCCTTAACTTTAATTATCATCGCATTCAATGAACTTCGATCATCCATTACATCAGTCAAATTGCTATAAACTTATGTCATTCTTACTCTCCCACTACATGCTTGCCGTAGGAGGTTGAATAAGAATGACGCCTAATTAAAAATGCTCCGTTTTAGCGGAGCATTTTTAATTTATAACTTATACCAATTATTCTGTTGGTTTCATTGTATTAACGATAGCTTCTGACACACCGGTAAGGCTAAATCCACCATCATGAAAAAGGTTTTGCATGGTTACATATCTTGTTAAATCACTGAACAGTGTTGTACAATAATTAGCACAATCATCTGCAGTAGCATTTCCTAACGGGCTCATTTTTTCTGCATAATCAATAAACGCATCGAAACCCTTTACACCACTGCCGGCTGTAGTACGTGTTGGCGATTGGGAAACTGTATTTACTCGCACTTTTTTGCGAACTCCATAATGATAACCAAAACTTCTTGCCACACTTTCCAGCAATGCCTTTGCATCGGCCATTTCATTGTAATCAGGAAAAACCCTTTGTGCAGCAATATAAGTAAGCGCCACAACGCTGCCCCATTCATTCATAGCATCCATATCCCAGGCAGTGCGTAACACACGGTGAAGGCTCATGGCAGAAATGTCCAACGTTTTTTGATTCCATTCGTAATTCATTTCTGTATAATGCTTGCCTTTGCGCACATTCAAGCTCATACCTATTGAATGCAGTACAAAATCAACTCCACCATTGAAATGTTTTTGCGATTCTTCAAACAACCTTTTCAAATCATCCATATTGGTAACGTCGGCACCAATTACGGGTGCTTCTATGGCTTCTGACAACTTATTTATTTCGCCCATGCGCAGGGCTACAGGAGCATTGGTTAAAACTATCTGCGCTCCTTGCTCGTGACATTTTAAAGCAGTTTTCCAGGCAATTGATTTTTCATCCAATGCACCGAAGATGATTCCTTTTTTACCTTGTAAAAGATTATTAGACATAATGCAAATTTGAAAATGTAAAATTGGCCGTAAATGTAGTAAGTAATTTTTAAGGCGATGAATTATCAGCATTGCCATATTGAGCACACAAAAGATAACGCTGCTTATAACTTCATTTCGGGAATGTTGCCTTCCACAATAAGCTTTCCCGCAGTTTTTGATTGTATTTCTTCTACAGTAACACCTGGTGCCTTTTCCAAAAGCTTAAAACCATTATCTGTGACGTCTAATACGGCCAATTCCGTAACAATT
>JBQCJM010000288.1:0-3802 GCA_051952715.1 Flavisolibacter sp. | reverse complement strand
AACTGGCAAACATGCTTATTACATAATCAAAAAAGAAAGCAAAACCATTGAATGCTTTATCTTGAACAATGATTAAAAGCTTATGATGTACCTCTTTGTTCTGTTGCCTGTAGTTTTGGCGTTTGTTGTTTTGTGGTGGCTTGACGCCTTTCTCGAACAAAAGATTCAAAATGGTGCCGTAGTAGCTGCAGTGGAAATAGTAATAGTTTTAATGATCTTGATACTGAGTCTTTTTCTTTTCGTTTACAATTTTACATAGAAGTCAAAATAAAAAGGAGAGCCAGTTATAGTTCTCCATTCAAAAATTTCTTGTTCTTTATTCGATATTCTTAGTGATGGTGGTGCTGGTGTTCTTCATTCAGATGAATGAACTCTTCTTTGGTAACAGGTGTTTCAACGGCATTGATCTTTGTTTCTGCCCAATCGAACATTTTTTGTGTTTGCAGGCGGTTGTAAGCATCTTCCACATATTTACGGTCCTTCATCATGCGGTCAATATAATCTCTTACCCATTGCTGTTCTTCGTCTAAAGTTTGCATACCCATATAGCCAAGCAGTTGTTCTTTGGCAAACTGGCGCAAGTCGTCCTGTTGTACTTGTACGCCATTATCCTGAACAATTTTGTCGGTAATCAAAGTCCATTTCAATTGATTGAGAAAAGAAGGAAACTCATGCTCCACTTCTTCATCTGTTTTTGGCTGTTGATTTTCTCCTTGTGTTTTGATCCAACGTTTTAAAAATTCAGCAGGAAAATCAATTTGTGTATGTTCTAACAAATTGTGATACAAACTGTGGTGTAGCTGGTTACGGCTTTCAGCATCCCATTGTTTTTGCAATTCTTCTTTAATGCGGTTGCGGAAAGCTTCTTCACTTTTGACATCGTCATTAGGAAAAAGCTGGGTGAAGAATTCTTCATTCAATTCTCTTGGCTCAACCAATCCAACCTTGGTAATTAAAACTTTAAAATGCTTATCTGTAGCGCTGTCTAAGCCAAGGTCATTTAAAATCCACTCTCTTTCCTTATCTCCAAAAGCATCGGCCAAAGTCAGTTGCAAGGTATCGTCCTTCTTTTTGCCTATCAAAGAGGGGCGAAGGTTTTCGCTGAAATACTTAACCAGTAAAGAATTGTCTTTACGAACACCGCCTTCTACTTCGTTTCCGGCTGCGTCGGTTTCAATGAAGGTTACGTTCAATACATTATCGTCGCCAGTTACAGTTTCAGGTTCGGTCATATTGCCATAACGGGTGCGCAAACGCTCCACTTCTTCGTTGATCATATCATCCGTAACTGTAACCTTATACCTTTTTATTTTTTCTTTTGACAGATCAGGAAGCTGAAAATCGGGCTTCATACCTACTTCAAAAGTAAAAGTGTAATTGTTTGGGTTGTTTACATCCAGCTGGCTCAGGTTCATATCCACCGGTAGCGGCTGTGCAAAAATCTCAAGCTTTTCATCCTCAATAAATTTGAAAACCTCTTTATCAACCGTTTTTAAAACTTCGTCAGTAAAGAGAGAAGAGCCGTACATTTTCTTGATCAATCCTGCAGGCACCATTCCTTTCCTGAAACCTGGAATGTTGGCTTTTTTGCTATATTCTTTTAAAGATTTTTCAAACTGGGGAAGATAATCTTCTTTATTAATGGTAACGCTAAACTGTTTGTGCAGGGGAGCAACTTCTTGTTGGGTTACTGTAGCCATGATTCAATTTTAAATATATAAATGTTCAATGCTCAATATTCAACGTACAATGCTCATTAACTGAACATTGAAAATTGTTTGTTGAACATTGAGCATTATTCTTCTTTGGTGCGGGTGGAGGGACTCGAACCCCCATGCCTCGCGGCGTCAGATCCTAAGTCTGATACGTCTACCAATTTCGCCACACCCGCTGTTATTGTTTGAAGTTTCTTGTTTAAGCTTGATGTTGGAAAAACCAATCTCAAACTTCGAACTTCAAATGTCAAACTTTTATTGGGCAGCAAAAGTAAGGGTTTCAAATTATTCAAACCTAATTAAACAAAGTTCTTCTACTTTTAAGCGGTAAAGGAATCGTTAAAACCAATCTTATAAAGCAGCAGCCTATGCGTTTGAAAGAGCCGTGGCCGGCAAGTGCACTGATTATGCAGTAAATTCGTAATTCAATGGAAACCGTAGCGCAGATACCCAAGTATAATTTGAATGAAGAGCAGGAAAAAAAATTAATTCTGCGGGAATATCGTTCCCTTCTCCGTTCCCTAAAATCACGTATAAAGCCCGGGGACAGAAAGCTCATTCGCCATGCTTTTGAAATGGCGGCTGATGCACACAAAACTATGCGTCGCAAAAGCGGAGAGCCTTATATTTTGCATCCAATAGCGGTGGCTAAAATTTGTGTTGAAGAAATTGGCCTTGGTGTACGCTCCACAATCTGCTCACTTTTGCACGACACGGTAGAAGATACGGACATCAGTCTTGACGACGTTCAAAAGGAATTTGGTAGCGAGATTGCCAAGATTGTTGATGGCCTCACTAAAATTTCAAATGTTATTGATGTTAACGCTTCGCAGCAGGCAGAGAATTTTAGAAAAATATTGCTGACACTTACCGACGATCCACGTGTGATCTTAATTAAACTGGCCGACCGGTTGCACAACATGCGTACTATGGACAGCATGAAGCCGGAAAAGCAATTGAAAATATCTTCTGAAACGGTTTATGTATATGCTCCGCTGGCGCACCGCATGGGCTTGTACAACATTAAAACCGAAATGGAAGACCTGGCCATGAAATACCTTGAGCCGGAAACCTACAAGGAAATTGCCCGAAAACTCGCCGAGACAAAAAAAGAACGTACCCGTTACATCAACGAATTCATCAAGCCACTACAGGAAAAACTGGCGAAGGCAGAAGTGGATTTTGAAATTTACGGCCGCCCTAAAAGCATACACAGTATTTGGAACAAGATGAAGAAAAAAGGCGTGACGTTTGAAGAAGTGTATGATCTTTTTGCCATCCGCATCATTGTTAATTCGCCTCCTGAAAGAGAAAAAGAAGATTGCTGGAAGGTATATTCCATGATCACCGATGAATATACGCCTTCGCCGGAGCGGCTGCGTGACTGGTTAAGTAATCCCAAAAGTAATGGCTACGAAGCTCTGCACACTACGGTAATGGGGCCACAGGGTAAATGGGTAGAGGTGCAGATACGCACCAAACGTATGAATGAAATTGCTGAAAAAGGGCTTGCTGCTCACTGGAAATATAAAGAAGGCGCCAACGAAGAAAACCGTTTTGACCAATGGCTTAGCCAGATAAGAGAAGTAATTACCAACCAGGAAGTGGATTCGGTTGATTTTTTACATGATTTCAAACGCAGCTTTCTTGCAGAAGAAATTTATATCTATACGCCAAAAGGCGATGTGAAAATGTTGCCTGTGGGTGCTACAGCACTGGATTTTGCTTTCTCTGTGCATAGCGAAGTAGGTGTAAAATGTATTGGCGCTAAGGTTAATCATAAGTTAGTGCCTATTAGCCATAAACTGCGCAGCGGCGACCAGGTAGAGATCATCACATCCAACAAGCAAAAACCGTCTGAAGACTGGCTGAATTTTGTCATCACTACAAAGGCCCGTACCAAGATCAAGGATTCCCTGAAAGAAGAAAAAAAATCGGTTGCGGAAGAAGGAAAATATACGCTGCAAAGAAAATTAGAAGGATTGGGAGTTGCCGTTAATTCGCAAAACATAGACGAACTGATAGGCTTTTATAAGTTAGCTGCACCGCTCGAATTATATTACCAGATTGCCATTAAAAATATTGAC
>JBQCJM010000287.1:0-4630 GCA_051952715.1 Flavisolibacter sp. | reverse complement strand
AGCAATACGGAAGAATTTAAAAAACCTATTAACTGGGTGTCGGTAAAGCAACAGTTTTTTAATACAACATTGATTGCAAAAAATAATTTTTCTTCAGGTAGTATTAATTGGACAGCGCCACCAGCAACTGATCAAAAAACTGTGGTGCAGGCTATTGCTAATTTAAAGTTGTCGCTTCCATCTTCTGCCTCCGCTAATATTCCTTTGGCCATTTATTACGGGCCTACTGATTATAAAATATTGAAGCAGTATGGCAATGATATGGAAGATATGGTGAACCTGGGTAGCGGTATGTTTGCCTTTGTAAAATACATCAATCGCTGGGTCATTCTTCCTGTGTTTGATTTTTTTGCGAAGCTTACATCCAATTACGGAATTGTTATTTTGCTGCTTACTTTATTTATACGCTTGTTGATTTCTCCACTTACTTACTCAAGCTATTTAAGTGGTGCTAAAATGAAAGTGTTGCGTCCGGAAATTGAACAACTAAAAGCAAAATATGGTAAAGACCAGCAGCAGATCAGCATGGAACAAATGAAGCTTTTCAGGGAAGCCGGTGTTAATCCTTTAGGCGGTTGTATTCCGGGCCTTTTGCAAGTACCTATTTTCTTTGCTTTATATAGTTTCTTTAACTCCAATGTGGCCTTGCGTGGACAAGGATTTTTGTGGGCAAACGATTTATCGCAGTATGATTCTATCGTAAATTTTGGTGTAAACATTCCTTTGCTGGGAAATCACTTAAGTTTATTTACACTAACTGCTGTTATTACAAGTTTCCTTATTTCTATCTACAGCATGAGCATGACGCCGGATCAGAATAACCCGGTATTGAAATACATGCCTTATTTTTTCCCCGTTGTACTATTGTTTGTATTTAACGGATTACCAGCGGGTTTAACATGGTATTACACTATTTCTAATATCATTACGCTAGCCTTGCAATTCATTATTCAGAACTATATTATTAATCATGATAAAATTTTGGCTAAAATTGAGGTGAACCGAAAAAAGCCAAAAACAAAATCAAAATGGGCTGAGCGGATGGAGCAAATGCAGGAGCAGCAAAAGAAAATGCAGGAAATGCAAAAAAGGAATCGTAATTAATTCTGTTACTGATACATTGAGTCCCGCCTTTTTAACAAGGCGGGATTTTTCTTTACGCAACTATTGCAGATATTTGAATCGTCTTTATACTGACAACCTATTTTATGAAATACAGTTTGCAAATAGTACCGGCTTTATTATTCCTGTTTTCTTTGCCGGTTTTGGCTCAAAAAAAGCTTTCTGAAGGAACAATCTCTTATGATATTGTTATTAATACCGGAAATGATAAACCGCAAGGCGCTGATTTTTTAGATGGAGCTACCAGTGCTGTTTATATAAAAGGGCCTAAAACCCGCACAGAAATGGTAAGTCCTTTAGGTACTCAATCTACCATTATTGATGGAGCAAAAAATACCATTGTTATTCTTAAAGAATACGGTGAGCAAAAGTACATGATCAACTTAACGCCTGAAGATTGGAAGGATGCTAATAAAAGATATGAAAATGTAAGCTTCACTTACGATGCTGCTGCCACCAAAACTATTTTGGGTTACAAGTGTAACAAAGCTATAGGCAAATTAAGCGACGGAACCGCTTTTACAGTTTGGTATACTACGGATATTTTACTTGATAACAAAGACTTTCAATATGCGAACAGAAATCTTCCGGGACTAGCCCTGGAGTATGAAACGAATTTGGGCAACTTAAAGGTAACCTATACAGTGTCTAAAATCAGTTTTAGCCCTGTACCCGCGGCAAAATTTGACATCCCTAAATCAGGTTTCAGAATTTTAACTTACGATCAAAGTAAAAAGGGAAGTTAGTGTTGAGCTTATCTGCCAAGCTTATTAATTACGAGCAGGATTGAATTTGATCTTATCTTCTAAAAACACTTTCTTTTTTAGAGGCAATACATAAGTAGCGTTACCCTTTTCCAAGGTAACCACCGTGTTCAGCATTATGAACTTTTTTTCAGGAGTTAAATTGAACAGGTTATTGCTTTTGTAATTGTAATTTGAACGCAGAGAGAAGTTCTTTGAACTTAGTGCAAATGGAGCAGAATTGCCTTTAAGCCTTTTTTTACCGCCGTCGCCCAAGGTTGCAAAAGCTGCCAAAGAAGCTGTAACAAGCACAGCTGTA
The DNA here is from genome assembly GCA_051952715.1 of Flavisolibacter sp. Taxonomy (GTDB): domain Bacteria; phylum Bacteroidota; class Bacteroidia; order Chitinophagales; family Chitinophagaceae; genus Flavisolibacter. The sequence goes on along the minus strand of JBQCJM010000287.1, from coordinate 2,446 downwards.
GCTACTTTTCTTCTAATTAAGCGTTTAATTATAGTGGCGGTTAGATTCATTCTGGCGCAAAGATAAGAATAAATATTAACATTCTTTCAACCTCTTACCTGTTTCTTTACAATTTGTTTAACGCATGACTGAAGATTTTGTTGCAGAAACTTGGTAGATTTTCTACGAAAGCCTAATTTGTTACAGGAGATTTCAATATGATTAGTGATCCATACCACGATAAAGAAAGCCTCGATGAATTGCTGAAGCTCTATAATAACCTTCGAAATGGCCAATCCGGTGTTTTTTTAGAAGAAGAAGCCTTTGAAAAGATTATTGACTATTATAATGACCAGGAAGAAGTGAGCAAAGCTTTTGAAGCTGCCGAAACCGCCATTGAATATTTTCCTTTCTCAGCTCCTTTATTGATAAAAAAGGCAGATCTGTTGTTAATGAGCCGAAAGTACAGAGAAGCGCTTGAGCTTTTGGAAAAAGCTGAGCTTTTCGACGCTACAGACATTAATCTTTATATCTTAAAAACAGATGCTTACCTGGCTATGGATATGCATGAAAATGCCGTAGAAATACTGGAAAAAGCTGTAACTTTTTTTGAAGGCGAACAAAAGATAGAATTGCTGTTTGAACTAGCAGACGTATATGACGACTACGAGGAGTTTGATAAAGTATTTGACTGCCTGATGGTAATATTGGAAGAGGAGCCAACCAATGAAGAAGCACTTTATAAAATTTGTTTTTGGACAGACTTTACTGGGCGCAATGAGGAAAGCATCAGGCTCCATTTAAAGATTATTGATGAACATCCTTTCAACGAATTGGCATGGTTTAACCTGGCAGCTGCTTACCAAGGTTTGAAATTGTACGAAAAAGCAATTGATGCCTACCAATATGCAATAGCCATTGACGAAAAGTTTGATTACGCTTATCGCAATATCGGAGATGCTTATATCCGGTTAAAAAAATACAGAGAAGCAATTGAAGCACTGGAAAAAGTGTTGGAATTATCAAAGCCGGAAGAAGTGATTTACGAGGCGATTGGACATTGTTACGATCATTTGAAAAATTATGCCCAGGCGAGGTTTCATTATAGAAAAGCATCTCACTTAAACCCTGATGACAGCAAGTTGTTTTATAAAATTGCCTGCACTTATTACAATGAAGGGCAATGGGGGAGTGCTGTAAAACAATTGGAATCGGCATTAAAAATACACCGCCTGCAAGCCGAGTATAATTTACTGATGGGTGAATGTAAATTACAGTTGAACGAAATAAAAGAAGCAGTTCAATATTTATCTACGGCTGTTAGAGTAAGGCCTAAAAATGCTTCGGGATGGGAAGCACTGATCCGGTGTTTATATGCTGCGGAATTTTTTACTGAAGCCCGTCAGCAAACATTAGCTGCACTGAGCCATACCAACAACAAACCCATCTTTTTATATTATTTAAGCGCCGTTTTATTTGCCATGAACAAATCGAAAGAAGCGTTATTGTATTTGGAAAAAGCATTGGCAGCCGCCCCTAAACACTTGAAAAAGTTTATTCAGCTTAATCCTTCTATTTTGCAAAATTCACAGGTAGTAGATGTCATTGCGCACTATAAAAGAAGCAGAAAGCAATAATAACAGCGCCTTTTTTATTTACTTCCCTATTTTTGCGGCCAATAATTACAAGCCAATGAATTTTAATCTTTCACAGATTCCGGATCGCAATCACAAGCCCCGTACTTCTGGCATTACAATGGTGATGGATAAAGGTCTTAGTGTAGAAGAGGCAAAGAACTTTCTAAGTGTTTCACATCCTCATGTTGACATTATAAAATTAGGTTTCGGTACTTCATTTGTAACACCAAATCTTAGAGAGAAACTTGACGTATATCGTTCCTATAACATACCCATTTATTTTGGGGGCACTTTATTCGAAGCATTTTTGATAAGAAACCAGTTTGAAGATTATATTTCCGTTTGCAAAGATTTCGGAATTAATTATATGGAGGTGAGTGATGGATCAATCACTATTCCTCATGCAGAGAAGTGTGGTTATATAGAAAAGCTGACAAAACATGGAACAGTATTAAGTGAGGTTGGAAGTAAGGATGCAGCACACATTATTCCACCATACAAATGGATAGAACTGATGCGTGCCGAATTAAATGCCGGCTCTTCCTATGTAATTGCCGAAGCCCGTGAGGCCGGAAACGTTGGTATTTATCGCGGCTCTGGCGAGGTGAGAGAAGGACTTGTTCAGGAAATTTTAACCCAAATCCCCGGCGAAAAAGTTATTTGGGAGGCACCACAAAAAGCGCAGCAATTATATTTTATAGAATTGCTTGGCGCTAATGTTAACCTTGGCAATATTGCTCCTACCGAAGTGATACCCATGGAAACTATGCGCATTGGCCTGCGTGGTGACACATTTCATCTATACCTTAATAACAAAGCAAAGCTGTAAT
>JBQCJM010000286.1:0-9805 GCA_051952715.1 Flavisolibacter sp. | reverse complement strand
ATATGTAACATCCAATGGCCCCAATGCATTTTATCTGTCAACAGATTTGCGTAAAAGCTGCTGCCACATAAGGAAAGTGGTGCCATTGAAAAAAGCATTGCAAAATCATTCGGTATGGATTACAGGGCTGCGTGCAGAACATTCGCAAGGCAGGGAAAACCTGCAATCACTGGAGTGGGATGAAAGTAATAACATCATTAAGTATCATCCTTTGCTGCACTGGACTGCAGAGGAAGTAAAACAATACATCAACCAACATCATATTCCTTACAACAGTTTGCATGATAAAGGTTTTGTAAGCATTGGCTGTGCACCCTGCACCAGAGCTATCAAACCTGGCGAAGATTTTAGAGCTGGCAGATGGTGGTGGGAAGACAACAGTAAAAAAGAATGCGGCTTGCATGTTCATGGCAGTGCCATCTCAACCATAAATAATAAATGAAATTGTATGAGCTATAGATTAGACTATTTGGATCAGTTGGAATCGGAAGCTATTCACATTTTTCGTGAGGTAGCAGGGCAGTTTGAGCGACCGGCATTACTGTTCTCTGGAGGCAAAGACTCTATAACATTGGTGCATTTGGCGCTGAAAGCATTTCGCCCCGGCAAGTTTCCGTTCCCCTTAGTACACGTTGATACAGGGCATAATTTTCCTGAGGCTTTACAGTTTCGTGATGCACTGGCAGAAAGAATTGGCGAGAACCTAATCGTTCGTAAAGTAGAAGATACTATCAAGGCAAAGAATCTTACAGAACAAAAAGGAAAATTTGCCAGCCGCAATGCTTTGCAGACTTACACTTTGCTGGATACAATTGAAGAGTTTCGTTTTGATGCCTGCATTGGTGGTGCCCGCCGCGATGAAGAAAAGGCAAGGGCCAAAGAACGGATTTTTTCTGTGCGTGATGAATTTGGCCAATGGGATCCAAAGTTGCAAAGACCTGAATTGTGGCAAACGTTTAATGGTAAAATACACAAAGGCGAAAATGTAAGAGTGTTTCCCATTAGCAACTGGACAGAACTTGATATTTGGAATTATATACGCCGTGAAAAAATAGCACTGCCTTCCATCTATTTTGCCCATGAAAGAAAGGTACTGGAGCACCAGGGACAATTAGTTGCTGTTTCAGATTTTATTCAGTTGGATGCAACAGACGTTGTCACTACAAAAAAAGTACGCTACCGCACAGTTGGCGACATGACCTGTACGGCAGCAGTGGAATCCAGTGCATCGACTATTGATGATATTATTTCCGAGATCATTGCTACTAAAACCAGCGAACGCGGCGAAACACGAATAGACGATAAAGTAAGCGAAGCCGCCATGGAAGACCGGAAGAAGAACGGATATTTTTAGTGAGAGTGAGCGGTGAACGGCAAGTGGCGAGTACCAATAGAAAAATATAATGCAGGAGGAAAGATGGAATTACGGACAACCTCAAACTACAAACTATAAACTTCAAACATTTTATGGATATTTTAAAATTTATAACTGCAGGCAGTGTAGATGATGGCAAAAGCACACTAATTGGACGTTTGCTGTACGATAGCAAATCCATTATGATTGACCAACTGAAAGCCATTGAAAAGCAAAGCAGGAATAAGCAGGAGGGCGAGATCGATCTTGCTTTGTTAACAGACGGACTACGTGCCGAAAGAGAGCAGGGCATTACCATTGATGTGGCCTACAAGTATTTTTCTACACCTAAACGCAAGTTCATTATTGCTGATGCGCCTGGACATATTCAATACACCCGCAACATGGTAACGGGTGCTTCCAATGCTGACCTGATCATCATTTTAATAGATGCCCGTCATGGCGTAGTGGAGCAAACACGGCGCCACTCTATCATCGCATCTTTATTGAACATTCCGCATGTAGTAGTAGCCATTAATAAAATGGATTTGGTGAATTATTCTCAGGATGTGTATAACAATATTGTAATTGACTACGCAGAGGTGGCAAAGTCGCTGGGGCTGAAAGAAGTGACCTACATTCCTATAAGTGCTATCAATGGCGGCAATATTGTTGAAAAATCCTTGAACCTTTCCTGGTATGAAGGTGAGCCGCTTTTACATCTTTTGGAATCCGTTCAATTAGACAGTGACATCAATTTGACGCATGCAAGATTTCCGGTGCAATATGTTATTCGTCCACAAACGGAAGACCTGCATGATTACCGTGGTTATTCAGGAAAAATACTCAGTGGCATTTATCGTAAAGGCGATGCTGTGACTGTATTGCCGTCGGGTGTGCAAAGCACTATTACAAAAATTGAAAAAAATAACATAGAAGTGGAAGAAGCCTATGCATTAGAAAGTGTGGTGCTCCATTTGGAAGATGATGTGGATGTAAGCCGCGGTGATGTAATTGTTCATCAAAGCAACCAGCCCAAGGTAGAACAGGAACTGGATGTATTGATTTGCTGGATGGGCAACAAACCCCTGGCCGCAGGCAATAAATATTTATTACAGATCAACAGCCGCGTGGTAAGAAGTGCCATAAAAGAAATTGAATACAAACTGGATGTAAACTCATTGCAAAAAAAACCGGCGCCGGATGCAGTGAATTTGAACGACATTATCAAAGCCACCATTAAAACATCATCACCGATTCCCTTCGATTCTTACAAAGAACTGCGTGCCAACGGCGGCGCCATACTGATTGATGAAACCAGTTTGGTAACAGTAGGAGCTTGTATGATACAGTGAGGAGATGACAGGTGGTTGATGACAGATGATAGATGATAGAAGTTAGTAGTAAACTATTAATTATAAAATGCAAATTTTTGAAATAAAGCCACAGAAAGAAGATAGATGAACGAACAAATTTTTATACAAACATTATCGCAGCGGAATGAAAAACAATTTTCGCATTTTCCCAATAAACAATTAGCAGAAAGCTTCGGCAATGAACTTTTCCATTTCCTGTTTGGTTTGCATGAAAACAAGGGTGAAGGAAAATTGAAATTGCAATACGATGGACTAAAAAACACTTTGCGTTCGCTTCTTTTTGAATTATTAGAAGAAGCAGTTGCGAAGAACCAGGTCACCAACTTTTTTGATGCACTGCCTTCTATTTATCAGCAATTGCTACTGGATGCAGAAGCTATACTAAAGTTTGATCCCGCAGCGCAATCTATTGAAGAAGTGTTGTTGGCCTATCCAGGTTTTTATGCAACAGCCGTTTACCGCATAGCACATCAACTGCAAAATCAGGGCATCAAAACCTTGCCACGGCTGTTTTCCGAACATGCACATAGCAAAACAGGCATTGATATTCATCCGGCAGCGCAAATAGGTTCTGCCTTTGCTATCGATCATGGAACGGGGATCGTGATTGGTGAAACCACCATCATTGGCGACCATGTAAAAATTTACCAGGGCGTAACGCTTGGTGCATTGAATGTAGACAAAGCCAAAGCTGCAACCAAACGGCATCCCACTATTGAAGGCAGCGTTGTTATTTACTCAGGTGCCACCATCCTCGGCGGCGAAACGATCATTGGTGAAGGCAGCATTATCGGCGGCAATGTTTGGTTGACCCATAGTGTGCCTTCCAATTCAGTAGTGTACCATAAAAGCGAAATAAAAATAAAAGACAAAAACCCTTTTCCTGAACCTCTCAACTTCATCATTTAAAAAATTAAAAATGAAAGCAAATAACATTTTACAAACCATTGGTAATACGCCTCATGTTCGCCTGGGCAAATTGTTTCCAAAGCATGAAGTGTGGATCAAGCTGGAAAAAACAAATCCTGGCGCCAGTATTAAAGACCGCATTGCACTATCTATGATTGAAGATGCCGAACAAAAAGGTATTTTAAAAAAGGACAGCGTCATTATTGAACCCACGTCAGGCAATACAGGTATTGGACTGGCGCTGGTGGCGGCTGTGAAAGGATATAAATTAATCCTGGTAATGCCCGAAAGCATGAGTGTTGAACGTAGAAAACTGATGTCTTCATACGGTGCAGAATTTGTACTCACGCCGCGTGAAAAAGGAATGAAAGGCGCCATTGAAAGGGCACAAGAGTTAGCAGCATCTACACCCAATGCATGGATTCCGCAGCAATTTGATAACGAAGCCAACACAGATGTTCATAGACGAACAACTGCCCAGGAAATTATAAATGATTTTAGTGACGGACTAGACTACGTAGTAACAGGCGTGGGTACTGGCGGCCACATCACCGCTATTGCACAAATAGTAAAACAAAAATTTCCCGACTTAAAAGTAATTGCAGTTGAACCTGAGCTTTCGGCCGTATTGAGTGGCGGCGCTCCGGGAAGCCATCCGCTGCAAGGCTTGGGTGCCGGTTTTATTCCTTCCATCATGGATACAAAATTGTTAGACGGTGTTATTACTGTAAGCAAAGAAGAAGCATTTGAATATGCCCAACGCCTGGCAAAAGAAGAAGGCATTTTAGCGGGCATTTCAACCGGTGCGGCTGTAGCTGCTGTGGCTAAAAAGCTGGCTGATCTTCCCGAAGGATCAAAAATTCTCACATTCAATTACGATACAGGCGAAAGATATTTATCTATTGAAGGACTATTTCAATAAGTAATCATGAACCAACTATTTATTAAAGGAAAAGTAGCATTGGTAGGTGCAGGATCAGGCGATCCTGAATTATTAACCATCAAAGGAATGCGCTTGTTGCAAAATGCAGATATAGTATTAACGGACCGCCTGGTGAGTGCCGATGTGCTGAAACAATATGCATCGCCAACCGCCGAAATAATTTATGTAGGAAAGCAATGTCGCCGCGGTACTTCAACACCACAAGCTATCATTAACGAGTTAATGGTGATTTATGCTAAAGAAGGTAAGCAGGTAGTGCGTTTGAAAGGTGGTGATGTTTCCATTTTTTCTAACGTGCTGGATGAATTACAGGCTCTTGTTGAGCATAATATTCCTTATGAAATTGTTCCGGGAGTAACAGCAGCTTTGGGTGCTGCAGCCTATGCAGGCATTCCTTTAACGGCACGCAACCACGCAACGGCCGTGCGTTTCCTGACAGCATATAAAGCTGATGTAGTTTCAGCAGGTTACTGGAAAGACTTAGCGAAGACGGATGACACCTTGGTTTTTTACATGTCGTCCGAAACACTGGATGATGTTGTTGAAAATTTGGTACGAAACGGAATTGCCGCAGATAAGTTATTAGCAGTGATAGAACAGGCCACCACTCCTTTTCAAAAAGTTTATACAAGCTCATTGTACCATTACGACAATACCTTAAGAAATAAAAAGTTCTTGTCGCCAAGCCTTGTAATTGTTGGTAAAGTGGTGGCGCTTCATCAGCAGTTCGAATGGTTTGAATCAGGCAAGAAAAGTCAGCAATATTTCGAGCCTGTACATGAATCAAATTTTAGTACCAAAGAACATTTTGCCTTAACAGCATAAACAGCAAAGATGTTAGCTAATTCAAAAATAAAACTCGTTCAGGACCTGGTTGCCGATTTAAGTAAAGAAGAAATTATTTGGTTAAATGGTTATTTGGCAGGAATTGTTTCAACCAATGTGAAGCACGATGCAGCGCCTACTGTTCCTTCTATTAATAAAATCACCATAGCCTATGGCACTGAAACAGGCAATGCCAAACGACTCGCCACAAGTTTTGCAGCCAAAGCCAAAAAGAACGGAATTCAGTCAAAGTTGGTTGGGCTTGATCAATACAGGCTTAGTGATCTTCCAAAAGAAGAATGGTTTTTTGCTGTGATCAGTACGCAGGGCGACGGCGAACCACCTGCAACAGCAAAAAAATTTTATGATCATTTGCATCAAAATACTGTTTCGCTTTCCAAACTAAAATATGGTGTGCTGGCTTTAGGCGATACAGCTTACCCGCTTTTTTGCAAAGCAGGTGAAGATGTGGATTTGCAGCTGCAAAAACTTGGTGCAACCCGTGTGTTGCCTTTACAAAAATTAGATACAGACTACGAAGCCGATGCTGATCAGTGGTTTAGCTCTTTACTGAGTTCATTGCATAATGCGCAACCTGCGGTTGCACCTCAAACTGCCGTTGTCAAAAAATCTTCAAAGCCGCAATACGTAGGGACAGTATTAACTAATATCAATTTGAATGCAAGAGAATCGAATAAAGAAACTTATCATATAGAAATTGCTGCGGAAAATGTGGAGTTTCAGCCCGGTGATGCTTTAGGTGTTGTGCCTGCAAATGATACGGAAGTAGTGCAAAAAATCATTGCTTTAGGCGGTGTCCAGGAAAACAAGATCATTTCTTATAAGAATAATGAGAGCAGTGTCTTAAATCTTTTGAATAAAAAGCTTTCTATTTTTTATTTATCGGAAAGAGTGGTAAAAAAATATAGCGAGATAGTACAGCAGGATATTCCTGAAACCCGGATTGACCTGCTTGATCTATTAAGGATTTATCCTGTGAACAATGCAGAGCAATTTTTAAGCATTCTGCAAATACTCGATCCCATCACACCAAGATTATATTCAATTGCCTCTTCACCTTCAGCCCATGACGGAGAAATACACCTTACAGTGGGTAAACACAATTTTAATGTAAACGGGCAGTGGAAAAATGGTTTGTGCTCCAACTATCTCTCGCAATTAAAAGAAGGCGACAGCTTTGAATTTTACATACATAAAAACCACTTGTTCAGATTACCGGCTGTCGATAAGGACATCATTATGATTGGCCCCGGTACAGGCATTGCACCCTTCCGTTCTTTTATTGCTGAACGTGATGTGGCGGGAGCAGATGGCCGTAGTTGGCTCTTCTTCGGAGATCAGCATTTCACCACCGATTTTTTATATCAAACTGAATGGCAAAACTGGTTGCAAACCGGTGCGCTTACAAAAATGAATGTTGCTTTCAGCCGCGATCAGGATGAAAAAGTTTATGTGCAGCATAAATTATTACAGCATGCTGCTGAAGTTTTTGAATGGATAGAGAACGGCGCTTATATCTACATATGCGGCGCAAAAGAGCCCATGAGTGTAGACGTTGAAAATACTTTGGTGCAAATCATCAAAGAGCAAAGAAATCATTCTGATGAAGGAGCCCAGCAATATTTAGAGCATTTAAAAGAGGAAGGACGATTAGTAAAAGATGTGTATTAGAATGGTGAGTGGTAAGTAGAGGATAGTGAGTAGCGAAATTAGAAACAAAACAAAAAACCAGGAACATAAAATGTCTGAACAGAAGAATTTATCTGCAGTAGAAAAAATTAAAACGGCTAGCAATGCTTTGCGTGGAACTATCAACGACAGCTTGCTCGATGAAATTACCGGCGCCGTTCGGGAGTATGACCATGCGCTGATAAAGTTTCATGGCATGTATCAACAGGACGACCGTGATCTGCGTGAAGAAAGAGCACAAAAAAAATTAGACAAATTGTATTCTTTCATGATTCGCCTGCGTATTCCCGGTGGTTTCATTACTCCGGAGCAATGGGTTGCAGCACACCATGTGGCTGGTGCTTATACTACTGGTGTTATAAAGATCACTACAAGGCAAACTATTCAGTTGCATGGCATCTTAAAACGTCACATTAAACCAACACTGAAAAGTTTTGATAAAGTAAAATTAGACTCTATTGCAGCCTGCGGTGATGTAAACAGAAACGTTATTTGCAGCAGCCATCCTTCGCAATCGCCACTGCACAAACAAATACATGATTATGCCGCTAAGCTCAGTGCAGCTTTGCTTCCCAAAACAAAAGCATTCTATGAAGTGTGGCTGGATGAAGAAAAAATTGCTGATAAAAAACAGGAAGAAGATCCATTGTACCAGGATCGTTACATGCCGCGAAAGTTTAAAATTGCTATTGCCATTCCACCAAATAATGATGTAGATGTTTTTGGTAACGATCTTGGATTGATTGCCATTGTTGAAAATGGAACATTGACAGGGTTTAATATGGCAGTAGGCGGGGGATTAAGTTCTACACATGGCAATTCATCAACTTATCCGAGGCTGGCAAGTGAGATCGGTTTTGTTAGCACCGAAAACATCATGAAAGCTGCTTACGAAGTATTGACCGTACAAAGAGATTTTGGTAACCGCAGCGACCGCAAACTGGCAAGGTTAAAATATACGGTGGACAGTATGGGTGTGGAAGCTTTTAAAAAAGAAGTAGAAAAACGTTGTGGATTTGCATTGGAAAAGCCAAGGCCTTATCAGTTCACCGAAAGAAGAGATTATTATGGCTGGGAAAAAAATAGTGAAGGCAAATGGTATTACACCGTGTTTCTTGAAAATGGACGGGTAGTAGATAATGAGCATGTTGCATTGAAAACAGCTTTTTTAAAAATAGCTGAAACCGGGAAGGCAAATTTTAGATTCACCACCAATCAGAATGTGATATTGGCAGATATTGATGCAGAAGATAAAGCTGGAATAAATGAAATACTCAACAGCTTTGGCGTCATTCATCACACAGAAAGTGCAAGTGCCATTCGAAAAAATGCCATTGCCTGTGTGGCTTTTAATACTTGTCCCTTGGCCTTAGCCGAGTCCCAACGTTATTTGCCAACGTTAATTTCAAAAATAGAGCCGTTGCTAACTAAATACCATTTGCAGAATGAAGAGATCAGTATTCGCATGACCGGTTGCCCCAATGGTTGCGGCCGTTCGCCCCTGGCCGAAATCGGCTTCATTGGCACATCCTACGGCTTTTATAATTTGTATATCGGCGGCGACAGGTTGGGTGAGCGACTGAATATAAAGTTTAAAGAAAACCTTAATGAAGGTTCCATACTGAAAGAGCTGGATGCATTATTTGCTGCATACAGCGCCAAAAGACTGGCCAATGAAACTTTTGGTGATTTTGTGATACGGGAAAAATTTGTATCGGTTTAAATTGTTGAAGATGAAAGTTGTTGAATTAGATAAGCTTGTAGAGCAGCAAAGCGTTTCTGTTCAAAACAATTTGTTTCCCGTTTTTTTAAAACTGGAAGAATTGAATGTATTGGTTGTGGGTGCAGGCAAAGTGGGGCTGGAAAAATTGTCGGCTATCATTCACAACTCGCCGCTAACTATCATAACCGTTGTTGCTAAAGAAATTTCAGAAAGTGTTATTAACCTCGCTGCCTTACATGACAATATTGTGCTAAAACAAAAAGCATTTGATGAAAGTGATTTAACGGATAAGGGTATTGTATTTGTAGCGGTCAACGAAAAGCATACAAGCCAGTACATAAAAGAATTGGCTGCCAGAAGAAAATTATTGGTGAATGTGGCAGATACGCCTGAACTGTGCGATTTTTATTTGAGCTCGGTAGTACAAAAAGGGGATTTAAAAATTGGCATCTCCACCAACGGAAAATCACCCACCATTGCCAAACGAATGAAAGAAGTAATTAACGATATGATTCCGCAGGAAATGGAAAGTGTTTTGGAGAACATGAGCATCATTCGCCAGGGCATGAACGGAAATTTTGAACAAAAAGTAAAGCAGTTGAACGACATCACAAAAATGCTGGTGTCAAAGCAACTGACTTTAGAAGAATCAATAAAGCCGGAACAAAAACGCTGGCAGAAAATTGTAAAATGGTGCCTGTTTGCTTTTGTCTTCATGATCATTGGGCATGAAGTTTTGTCCTATGCAGTACTTGAAAAAATAGTTGACGGCGTAAAAACTATTCCCGACCTGGTTGACACCAAAGAGTTTTTATTGATGTTGCTCACAGGTTTTTTAGCACAGATGGTAGATGGCTCTTTAGGTATGGGCTATGGCACTATTTCTACAACATTTTTATTGGCCAATGGCGTCAATCCGGCTATTGTAAGTAGCCGTGTGCATTCGGCCCGGGTTTTTTCAAGTG
>JBQCJM010000285.1:0-19800 GCA_051952715.1 Flavisolibacter sp. | reverse complement strand
TTATTTCCTGATCACTTTTTTACTGATGGTTTTGTCTTTGTATTGCACCTGCAATATGTAGATGCCGGCAGGCAAAGCAGCGGTGTTGAGCATGCTGAAACTGTTGATACCATTGTAAGCTGCATGTGTTTGATGTTTAACAGCATTGCCGGAAGCATCTAAAAGGATCACGCTGATTCTGGAATCACTGTTTACCCCTACATCAAATAAAAGATCGTGGCTGAAAGGATTGGCAAGAACATTTACTGTAAATGTTTCCTGTTCGCTACCCAATTGAATGACCCTCGAATATTTTGCCTGGCTCCTGTTATTGCTCATACTTACCCGGTACTTGGTGTTGTTGCCAACAATAGACGAATCGGTAAAGGAATAATAATTGGTTTCAGCCATTGTATTCCTGTTGCCATTCACTGTTCCGATGCGGTAAAAGTTGATGCCGTCATTGCTTCTTTCTACCGTAAAGTGCACAGGCTCGTCCTCTCTTGAAGTACTCCATGTGAGGTTGGAGTGGTTATTCACCAATTTGCCATTGAAGGATAGGAGGTCCGTTTTCAAAGGCAGGCCGCAGTTAAGCACATTCAATGAAATAAGACTGATACCGTCGGTTACCTGGCAACTGCTATTACCAAGATTTCCGGCAGTGGAAGATACTACCACTCTGTAACGGTTACCACTATCGGCTGCATTGGTAGCGGACGATGGAACAGTATAAGAAGTAATGTACTGCCATTCAGACCCGTTGAGCACCGGCGTTGCCGTACCCGAAACGCCTACGTCGGTCCAGGTAGACCCGTTATCAATGCTGCGTTGCCATTTATAATTTTGATAAGTATTGAAATAAGACCTGATCGTATCGTTAATGGTAATGGGGTTCGTCTGGCACACAGTCGGATTCAATGATGGCGAATATTTCATGTTAGGCAAACAGGTGGCTACAGCAATATCATCCAGGGCCCAGTCATTGCCACCGCCGCCGGGCGCATTGTTTCTTAGCGTCAGGCGGAAAGAAGTTTCTGAAGGCCCTGTCAAATACACAAAACCTCTTTTTACCCATTGGTTGGTGGTATCCGATCCTGTTGGTGTAACACCCGTGTATCTTATATCACCCGTAGTATAATAATCGGTACCGTTTACGTCGAAGGCAATGTTCGGTCTTACTCCCGAAGAGTCTCCCAGGGCAGTGGGAATATAGCCCGCAGTACCGCTGCCTGCTCCGGTGGAATCACAACCGCATTTATAACAAATGTTTTTAAACCAGGCCGAAAGCTCGTAGTACGTGTTCGGACAAAGATTAGCCACATTATAGGTGAAAGCTGTGTCGGCTTTGTAAGCCGAGTTCACCACCAGCATATAGCCACAGGGATTGGTAGGGCTGATAGGTTTGGTATTGTCACACGGAGGATTCCCTTTTAAAGAATTTGCAGCATTGGTATGGTCACCTGTTATATCCCATTGCGAAAAAACCCTGTACCCCCCATTATCTGGCTTAGGCCATGTGGTCACAGCTGTGTATTTGGAGCTGGTGTTATTGGCAATGCCATAATAGTAATCCTGTGGCCCGCCTGCAGTTGAGAACGTACTATAGACATAAGTAGTATAAGGTGATGCCGCACGGTTTTGAACAAGTGCCGACCCGAAAGTCCCATTGTTTTCAGCGCCGACAGCATTGGTTGCCGAAACCGCATTGGGACATAATCCGGGGCTTTGGTAAACAACTAGGTTATTGGGGGCAAATGTGACGGTGTTAATTGCGGACGTTTTGTAGGTAAGCGCTCCGGTTTTAAAGTTGACTTTCGTATCATAGGGCGCATATACCACTACCCGGTAGGTAGCCATAATGATACACGTACTGCCAAAAACGGAGGGTCTGGATGTACTGTTTAAAGAGCCTCTTTTGGTGGACGAAGCCCCTGCTCCGAAGTTGATGCGTACAATGGTGTCTAAACCATTGGTGCTATACCAACCCTGGTCACCATCGAACGCATCGGTAAATGCACTACCATATATTTTCCCTTCATTAGTGCGCAAGGCTATAGAGCCTGGCACAAGCCGCAGTCCTTTTGTATTAAAAAGTGTGTCCGTAAATGAAAGACTGTCCACCGTGCCGCTTTTAATGACTAAAGTGGCACGCATTTCCAATGTATCGCCGGGGTTTACGGTTCCTCCGGTAGAGCCTTTTGTTACGTTGATATAACTTTTGCTATAATCAATAGACGGAATAACTGGTGCCGGGTGCGTAACACAAATATCAAAACCGCCGGAAGAGTTTACGGCAGTGCCAACATTGGAAACTCTCACATAATAAGTAGCCCCAATGGTCAGTCCTGTAGCTGTTAGGGTGCTGGTACCGCAAGCCACCGATGAAAGTGATCCGCAGGCACCGCTATAAAGTTGAAGGGCCGGGCTGCTAAAATTGGCGCCTCTGCCACTGATCGTTATTGTTTCTGAAGCACTGGCAGCTGCAAAAGAAAACCAGCCATCGTAATAAGTGCCTGCCGCCGCACAACCCAAAGGAATGCCTGCACTGGCTGTAGCACCGACGAGTGTTGCAGAAGTATTCGAGCAACTTGTGTTCGACACTAAGGAAATAGCGCTGCTGCAATCGTCGTTTGATGGTGGTGGTATAGGGTGGATGACGCAAATATTGAAAGTAACCGTTCCTGAAGGAGCCGATGCACCAATATTTGAAACCCTGACATAATAAGTTGTTCCTATGGTTAATGATGATGCTGTAAGTGTTGTTGTGGCACATTGTATTGATGTCAATGACCCCGGAACACCACTATATAATTGAATTTCCGGGCTGGTAAAATTGGCGCCCTGGCTGCTGAGCGTAACAGTGCTTGTCGTGTTGGCGGCCGTAAACTTGTACCATACATCCCAGTGATTACCTGCAGACTCGCAACCAACTGGCAGCCCTGTACTCATAGTAGCTTGTAAAAGATTACCTGCCGTAGTTGAACAAGACGTATTAGAAGTTAGTGTGATTGCTGAATTGGGTTCGTCATTTGGTGAACTGACAAGGCATATTGTAAATCCTCTACGATTAGGGTTACCGCCAGAAGTTGTACTGCCCGTGACATAAACCCTAACATAATATGTTATGCCTACAGTTAAGGTCGTTAATGATAAGGGAGTAGAAACATCTTGGCATCCAATGGAAGTAAAGGTTGTAGCACACGTTCCGTTTAGTACTTCTAAAAAGGTTGTATTACTAGAAAGGTTGGATCCCAAACCAGCTACTGTAATTTTTGCACTTTTTGAAGTAGCGATGAATTTATACCATACGCCATTTGTTGTTGTAGAAGTGGCACCTCCGCAGGCTCCCGTAGGTGCAGCATTAGTCGCACCTTGTAAATCGCCTGTAGTTGTCGTACAAGTTGTCGAGATAGCGAGGTCCTGTGCAGTAGTACAACTAGCTTGACTCCATACCAATGATGGTATAGTACAAAGTAAAAGAACAACAATAATGCTAAAGGTAACATTGGTTCTCATGAAGCAGGATTTTATCTTTCAAAGGATTGGTAAATTTATTTACAATTGCGCTTAATAATAAGTATCAATTGCAAAGGCCGAAGATATTAAGAGAAAACATGTATAACAATAGGGGAACTACCATAAGTAGTACTACGTAATTTCTGCACAATAAAAAGAAAAATTGCTATTTGCAGAAGAATGGGCGGTTGCTAATTTTACGCCTTATAATATTTATCCAAATCCTTTGAACCATGTTTTCACTAACTGCTTTCCGCTCTTTTTTTCTTGTATTTTTTTGTTTCAACATTGCTTTTGCGGCTCAAGCTGCACCGGGTAATGATAATTGTTCCGGAGCAACTTTATTGACTTCTTCGTCAGCAGGTATATGCTCATCTACAATGAATTTACAAAATGCTACCACGAGTGCACCAGCCGGTGTTTTAGGAGGAGCAACACTAACTACCACTTACGATGTATGGTTTACCTATAAAGCAAAATCAACTCCGGTAACAATAAGCCTAAATATAACAGGTTCTCAACTTGCCGCTAATACCACCTATATAGAGGTTTTAAGCGGCACTTGCGGAGGAACGTTAACACCTATTGCCTCGGGCTCTGCCTCGTCTCGTTTAACAGTTAGCGGATTAACACTTAATTCTACTTATTATATAAGAATATACGTGACTGCAAATCCAAACTCAGCCGGGAACGCTAATACCAAATATGGCTATACTATATGTTTGACTGATTCCCCTACAAATGATGATTGTAGCGGTGCTATTTCTTTAACTTCAAATACATCTTGTAGTACAATATCAGGCACTATGGATTTGGCTACTTCTACAAGCGGCATAACTGCCGGATGTGCTCCTGCCGGATCCCATTACGATATATGGTACAAATTTACAGCAGCCAATACAACAGAAACAGTGACCATAAGCAACAAGGGAACCACAATAACCAATTCTGCTGTTCAAATATTTAGTGGTGCCTGTGGAAGTCTCGCATCACTTGCCTGTGGATCAACGAGTGCCACAGCTACAGGATTAACGGTTAATAGCACCTACTACGTTAGAATCTCCAATGTTGGCGCCGATCCTTCGGGTTCAGGTACCGCAAACTTCGATATTTGTGTCACGCATCCAACTCCTCCACCATCAAACGACGATTGCACCGGAGCGATTACTCTTTCAAGCGGTATTACAAATAGTTCAGGCACAGTGTGGAATGCAACAGCCAGCAGCAGCATTCCAACCGGTTGCGCTACCGGCAATCCCGACGATGATGTATGGTACCAGTTTACAACCTCAATTTTTTCGAACAGCATAACGATTAATGTAAGCCCCGGCTCAGATTTGAGCACATCAGGCACCCGCCTTCAAATGTTTACAGGCAGTTGCGGTGCTCTCACTTCTTATGCCTGTGGCACAACAAGTATCACAACTGCCGTATCGGGCAGCACCACTTATTATATAAGGGTTTATTCCGCTGGCACTGGTTCTATTGGTAGTACTTCGTCTGGATCAGCTTTTAGTATTACGGCAACTGCCACCGGCCCTACCGTTGTTACTTCAAGCCGCATGAACGAAGTTTTCAAGCAAACCATTCTTTCTGATAACGGCATTCTACAATATCCCTGGGATATTACTTATGGCCCCGATGATAAATTGTGGATAACGGAGTCGAGAGGTTACAAAGTGTACAGGATGGATCCTAACACCGGCACCAAAACAACTGTTTTAGATCTCAATTCAGCGAGTACCGATCTTACAGCATGGGGAGCCGATTCTTTGAGGGCTGTAAATCTTACAAGCCAATCAAACTGGAACAGCACTGCTAACAACTGGCCACAGGGTGGGCTGGCAGGCCTGGCCATTCATCCAGGCTTTGGCGATGGAACAGGGCTTCATGATTTTGTATATATATCTTATGTGCACAGGTATTTATCTACAGCCTCGGGTTCAGCCGGTATATTTTTTAGAAACAAAATTGTCAGGTTTAGATACAATAGTGCTACCGGAAAGTTAGGTGCACCAGCCGTGGTTTGTGATACTATACCCGGAGGACAGGATCATAATTCCCAAAGAATGATCATTGCACCGGTTGCTACCGGTGGAACGGAGTATTTATTTTACGCAGGTGGAGACATGGGTGCTGGCCAATTCGCCAACAGGATGCGTCCCGAAAATGCACAACATCCGGAATCTTACGAGGGAAAAATATTACGATTCAACCTCGCACCTGATAGTGACGGTGATTCTACAGTGCCTGATGCATGGATACCTGATGACAATCCTTACAACATCCTGCTTGGTAAAGAAAGTGCGGTATATAGCATTGGCATCCGGAACAACCAGGGCTTCGCTTACGACACTTCAAAAAATATCTTATACGGTTCCTCACACGGGCCATATAGCGATGATGAGATCAATATAATAGAGGGCTTTAAAAATTACGGACATCCTTTAATTGAGGGGTTTGTAGATGGAAACTATGATGGTAACGCAGCGCAGGGCACAAATACAAGCGTCTCCGCTGGGGCGCCATGGACGGATAACAGCGGCATTTCCACTTGTCCACCTATTGGAAGTGAGGCTGCTAATAAGGCAGCTATTAATGCTGGCATTTATGGACAGTATAAAGATCCTTTATTTTCAGCTTATGCAGCCTCGAAGGCTACGGTTACCAATATCTGGCAAACCAATCCAGGCAACGCTGTCCCTGCGCCCGGATGGCCAACGGAAGCCTGGTCGGGACTGGATCTTTACAATAGTAAACTAATTCCTGGCTGGAAAAGATCTTTAGTAGCAGCTTCGCTGAAATGGGGCAGGCTTTTAAAATTAAAACTGGATGGTGCGGGTACAGGAACGGCGCCTACTAATACGGTAAGCGATACTGTAAGTTATTTTGGTAGTAAAAACCGATTTAGAGATTTGGCTTTTTCACCCGATGGTAAAGACATTTTTGTAATTATGGATAACAACTCTACCACATCAGGGCCTGGCAATGCCAATCCTGTAGTACCCGCTTGTGGAGGTTGTGTGCAGAAATACACTTTCCTTGGCTACCTTTCTGATGCTAATGGAAAGAGTACCATCCCAACTTCGGTTGACGTAACTGCGGGTACACCTAACGGTTGCCAGGCTGGTACTACTATCACCATTGACAATTCCAATAATAATTTATGGGTACCTATAACAGGTGATGACGGAAATATCCTGGCTGAAATCAAAGCCAATGGTAACAATCTTGGTGTAGTCACTTCTAATTTCTACACTAACTCAGGAACCGTAAGAGAAAACAACCTGAAGCGATTGTACCTGGACAGAAATATTACTATTACGCCGCAAACACAACCTGCTACGCCAGTCAGTATCAGGCTCTATTTTACTGCTGCAGAATTTACAGCTTTGAAAAATGCCTCTAACTCAAAAGGCTCTAGCGGTGTGAGTGCTATAAGCAATATTAGCATCTTTAAAAACAGTGATGCCTGCGGGGCAACCTGGGTGAACACGTCAACACCACTAGTCATTTCACCTGCTTATGCCGAGGCGCATGGCGCCAATGGTTACGTATTGCAGGCAAATATTAGCTCATTCTCGTCGTTCTACTTTGCGAATAATAATGTTATCCTCCCATTAAAGCTCTTATCATTTAAAGGTGCATTGGAAAATAAGGCAACACACCTGCAATGGGAGACTGCCAATGAGATTAACACTTCTCATTTCGTAGTGGAAAGGAGCGTTGATGGCCGCAACTTCAGCGATATAGGAAAAGTGGAAGCAGCCGGCTACGGCAGCGAGACGCAGCACTATATTTACATTGATAACGATGCCATGCTGCAAGCTGCTGAAATGCTTTATTATCGGTTAAAAATGTTTGATAAAGACGGCAGCTTCACGTACAGCAAAGTTGTTACAGTATCCATTCCGCCGGCCAATTATGTTGTAACGGTTTATCCAAACCCTATACACGACATTTTAAAGATCAAGTTATCGCTTTCCGAAGCCGATAATTTGCAGGTACAGGTAACGGATATGAATGGTCGCATCGTATATAAGCAATCGAAATTTGCAGGCATTGGTGTAAGTGAATTGCAGATTGATACAAGAGGATGGGCCTCGCAGATGTATTCGGTAAAAGTTGTTAATAGCAACAATAAAGTAATGGCTACACAAAACGTAGTGAAATTGTAAGAGTTAAGGGTTATATTTTGCATGCACAAGCCTCTTCTTTGTGAGAGGCTTGTGCTTTTTGTTCTGATGGTTCTTTAATTTAAAGGCTTCAGCCTAAGTTATCTTCAAGGTTCGCTTTATAAAGCACATCTGGTCAAAGCGCAATTGATTTTACATTTGCATCAATGTACACGCTCAAAAAATCCCTTGGCCAGCATTTCTTAAAAGATGAGAACATCTGTAAAAAAATTGTAGATGAATTAACCAAATGTTCTTTTTCGAATCTTTTGGAAGTAGGTCCCGGCGGTGGCGCCTTAACTAAATATCTCCTGCAAATTCCGAACATCAATTTTAAAGCCGTAGAAGTAGATGATGAAAAAGTAGTGTTTCTAAAAAAAACATATCCTGCTTTGGAAGACAAGATCATCCACAAAAGCTTTTTGGAAATTGACAAGCCTTTTGAACAATCTTTCACAGTGGTTGGAAATTTTCCTTACAACATTTCTACACAGATACTCTTTAAAATACTGGATTGGATAGGAGATGTGGATTGCGTGGTTGGGATGTTTCAAAAAGAAGTGGCGCAAAGAATTGCTGCCAAGGAGGGCAGCAAAGTATATGGTGTAACCAGTGTTTTGATACAGGCCTTTTTTGATGTACGTTATTTATTTGATGTTAGCGAAACCAGCTTTACACCACCGCCCAAAGTAAAAAGCGGTGTTATAAAATTGCTGCCTGTAAAAAAGCCTTTGTCTGTAAAAAGCCGGAAGGATTTTTTTGTCTTAGTAAAAACAGCTTTTGGGCAAAGGCGAAAAACATTGCGCAATGCATGCCGGTCTTTATTTGATAGTAAAACCCTGCAAAAGGAAATTTTTAGTAAACGTGCCGAACAGCTAAGCGTTTCGGATTTTGCACAACTAAGCTTTGAAATGAGGGGTCAGGAATGAGTGATGAGTGAGCCGCATATAGAAAGTAGTATACTGCAGCTAAAAGGGGCTTGCCATAATAACGAGTTTATGCAATAGCACAAACGCATTACCCATTAAATTACAAACAATGAAGAAAATAATTATCACAGCCCCGGTTCATCCATATCTCATTGATCAACTAAAGGCACAGGATTATGCCATTGTTTATGAACCTGCTATAAGTTATGAAGGTCTGCTGGCAATTATTGAAGAGGCGCACGGTTTAGTAGTAACCACCAGGTTAAGAATTGATCAAACCATTCTTGATAAAACATCGGCTCTAAAATGGATTGGCAGGTTGGGTAGCGGAATGGAACTGATAGACGCTGATTATGCAGCGGAAAAAGGCATTGCCTGCGTCAGCACACCTGAGGGGAACAGGAATGCTGTAGGAGAACATACATTGGCCCTGGTGCTGAACCTAATGAACAATGTAACAAAATCTTTTGAAGAAATAAAAGAGGGCAAGTGGTTACGCAATGAAAACCGGGGTATTGAATTAACTGGGAAAACCGTAGGCATTATTGGGTATGGAAATACCGGTTCGGCGTTTGCCCGGTTGTTGCAGCCTTTTGATGTGACGGTGCTTGCCTATGATAAATACAAAAAAGATTTTGGAGGTGATTATATAAAAGAAGCAACGTTTGACGAGATAAAAGCAGCAGCAAACGTTGTTAGCCTGCATGTGCCATTAACTGCAGAAACACATCACATGGCAAACGATGACTTTTTTAATGGCTTGCAGCAAAAGCCTTTTTTTGTTACAACCTGTCGTGGACCGGTAACCGATACACAGGCATTGATCAATGCTTTAAAAAGCAATAAAATTTCCGGCGCTGCGTTAGATGTGCTGGAGAATGAAAAAATAAATTCTTTAAACGATAAAGAGCAGACGCAACTTAAGTATTTAGAGGCACAGGCCAATGTTCTTCTCACCCCGCATATAGCAGGCTATAGTAACGAGGCTTTTAAAAGAATGTCTGAGGTTTTAATAGAAAAATTACGATTGGCGCACTTGCTTTGATAGGTATTTACCTATGCCTGTGCAAGTAGTTTCCATCAATTTTTATACTCTGAAAAATCAGGTTGGTTTACTCTTTTATTTTCTAAAGGAGTGGTCTACTTTTAGGGTATAAAATCAAACCCTTATGAAAACGCTAATCTCTTATGTAGCCTTAACGGTTTTTGTTCTCGCTTCTTCTTTTACTATTGATGTTCAGCAAAACCTGAATCAACAAACTAAGCAAACTACAGACGGTTGTTTTAACTACTTCCGGGCGCACCGCCAGGGAAAAGGTACTGCCATGATGTGGGCTGTTTCTTCTGCTGATGTAACACAGTTTATTGTTGAGCGTTCTTACGACGGCGATTTTTATGAAGAAGCCGGAACGATAGATTTTAACGGTGCCTCGGCGTATAAGTTTAGTGATAAAGAAGTATTCCCGGGCATGATCTATTACCGCATCAGGGCGGTTAAGACCGATGCTACTACCGAATGTTCTGTTGTTGAGACGGTGCATATCGTTCGAAAACATTGACAGGTGCGGAAAATTATTTTCCGCACCCTCTTCAGTTAAATCTGATGCTATGAAAACACTTTTACCCTTCTTACTTATACTTTCACTTACTGCGAGATCCCAGATAACCTCGCCCATTATTAAGGCTGGTTTTGGGGTAGATGCCGATTTGCGGGCCAGGTATTTTGGCGGCTTGCAAAATGGTAATGATGATTGGTTCACCTATCCCGGCACAATCGGAAATTTGGGGGAATCTATCATTGATACAACGGGAGCCGCTGCAATATTAGCCGCTTATGCTACCGACGTTTCACCTTATCCTAAAAGAATGGCATCGTTCTACCGTGCTATGAGCCATCCTCAGTTCAGCGTTATCAATAACCGGCTTTGGTTAGATGCGTTGTTTGTGAGAGATTATCATGGCAACGATACAACTGTGTTTGTTATTTCAAATAAAAACGGTGAATCTCCGGCTTCCTGGACGGGGGGTGTACAAAGTGTTCCTGACAAGAATGACATTTTGGACATCTACATGCATGTAAGAAGAGCCGGCGCAAGCAAAACCGACTCTTTGTGGATGTTTGGCGGTATTTCTCTTGATAACACTACTGGTAACCGTTATTTCGATTTTGAAATGTATCAAACCGATATTTATTATGACAGGCCTTCCGGTAAATGGTATGGATATGGGCCCGATGCAGGGCATACAAGCTGGCAATTTGATGCCGCCGGGAATATTATCAAACCCGGGGACATTATATTTTCAGCTGAATACCAAAGTTCCACCTTAACCAATATTGAAGCCCGGATTTGGGTTGATAAAGCTTCTTTATTGATTACGCCAACTGCATTTAGCTGGTCTGGTAAATTTGATGGTGCCAGCAACGGCGCCCAATACGGTTACGCCAGTATTTTACCAAAAGCCGGCGGAACTTATTATACCGGTCTAGGAAGTGGTAATAAAACATGGGCAGGTCCCTTTCAGTTGGTTTTACAGGATAACAGTGTTGTCAACGAATACTCCAAAGACCAGTTTATGGAGTTCTCTGTAAACCTTACCAAACTGGGCCTTGACCCCGTAACCACATTTGGAACAGATATTTGCGGAACGCCTTTTAACCGCCTGGTTGTAAAAACCCGTGCATCTGCGTCTTTTACAGCTTCGCTAAAAGATTTTGTAGCGCCTACCGACCTGTTTTTAGCGCCAAGAGTTGATGCCCTCGCTGACGTTCCCATTTATTGCGGGGTTGTTGGCGTTAGTAATTTAATGGTGCAAAATCCTTCGCTTTCTTCTGTGTACACCTGTTCAACTACCGACGGCCATATTATTGGCGCATCTTCCGGCACCAATATCACCGTAGATTCTGCCGGTACCTATATTGTAAAGCAGCAGTTGGCAGCAGGTTGTAATCCTTACGCTTACGACACGGTAAAGATTGTTTATGACGCAGCCTGCGTTCCCATGGCAAGCAGAATAACAAGCTTGCGGGGAAATATTAAAAGCCGGGTAGCCCATATTAATTGGGTAACAGCAGCGAATAAAGAAACCCAATACTTCGAAGTAGAACGCAGCACTACCGGGAGAGATTTCGAAACGGTGGGCAGGATTATGGCTGTTCCGCCTAATGCGCAACAGGAATACAATTTTGACGACAATGTTTATAATATAACAGGTTCTTCGGTTTACTACAGGTTAAAAATAAAAATGCAGATGGGCATTAGTTATTCAAGTATTATAAAACTTGATTTAGCCCAGGATCAAAGCGATGTTACCATATTTCCCAATCCTGTAAAAGATGTTTTGCAATTGGCAGTTCCTTCTTTAAAACGAGAAGAAGCCACGGTTTCGATCTTCGATATTTCAGGTGCTTTATTAAAAACTACAAAAGCTGGCTTAACACAGGGCATTAATGTGCTGCAAATAGATGCTTCTTTTTGGAAAGCCGGAACTTATATGGCAAATATCACCACCAACAGCAGAAACGTGTGGAAGAAGTTTATTGTAAGCCCTGCAGGTCTTAACAAATAAACCCACTGATGTTTTATTAATATTCAGATTTATTTATCTTTACAATTATGCAACGCTTCGGTAAAACGAGGCGTTGCTATTTTTTTCATTTTACCATAAACAGTTTTATTATGAGTGGGATTCAATACGTGACCAAAGAAACACTGGAACAAATGAAAGTTGAACTGCAGCAATTGAAAGGAGTGGAACGCCCTGCAGCTTCAAGAGCTATTGCCGAGGCAAGAGAAAAAGGCGACCTCAAAGAAAATGCAGAATACGATGCAGCCAAAGAAGCCCAGGGATTGCTGGAAGCCAAAATAGCTGCCCTGGAAGGACAAGTGGCTACTGCACGCATTATAGATGAATCAACCATTGATACAAGCAAGGTTTCTGTTTTAACCAAAGTAAAGGTTACCAACCTTAACACTAAAAAACAGGTAACTTATCAAATAGTAAGCGAAAAAGAAGCTGACCTTAAAGCCGGTAAGATCTCTTATACCTCACCTATCGGAAAAGGCCTGCTGGGCAAGCAAATTGGTGATGTAGCCGAAGTAACAGCCCCCGCAGGCGTTATTAAATTTAAGGTAGAGGATATCAGTATTTAATTTGCTAATGTGCTGGTGTGCTAATGAAACGTCCAGCTTTAAAAACCATTAGCACATTAGCAAATCAGCACATTATCTTATTTATGACCATCTTTTCTAAAATCATTGCAGGCGAAATTCCCAGCTATAAGATAGCAGAGAATGACAGGTTTTTTGCTTTTTTAGATGTTTTTCCGCTGAGAGAAGGCCATGTGTTGGTGATTCCTAAAAAAGAGATAGATAATCTTTTTGATCTGCCGGCAGACTTTCTTTCCGAAATTTTAGTTTTTGCGCAGCCAATTGCAAAAGCTATAGAGAAAGCCTTTAAGTGTAACCGCTGTGGTATAAGTGTGGTGGGTTTGGAAGTACCGCATGCGCACATACACTTAATTCCAATCAATTCATCCAATGATTTGAATTTTACACAACCCAAGCCCAGAGCTGCAGATGAAGACTTGCAAAAAGTGCAGCAAAAAATTTTAGCCCATTTATAAAACCCTTTTTGGATTTTCCCTGATAAAGCTTTCCCAGTTCCCCTTTTTTGTTTTTTTAACGGTGTTAGTGGATTTTGGTACAGGTACTTTGCTTCCAAAATAATGACAAACAGCTACGCCTAAAGCATCGGTGGCATCGAAGTATTTTGGCTTGTTGGGCAATAAAGTAATGCGTTGCAGCATTTGCCATACCTGCTCTTTGTTGGCATTACCATTGCCGGTGATGGATTGCTTTATTTTTCTTGGTGAGTATTCGGTAACAGGAATATTTTTATCCATAGCTGCTGCAATAGCCACACCCTGCGCACGGCCCAGCTTTAACATACTTTGCACATTCTTGCCAAAGAAAGGCGCTTCAATAGCGCATTCGTGGGGAGAAAAATTTTCCACTAATTCAGTAATGCGGCGATGGATTTTTTGCAGTCGTTTATAATGGTCTAATGTGGAGGCCAACTTCAGCACATCAATTTCTTTTATGGAAAAACTATTGTTGCAGGCTTCTATGACGCTATAACCCATAACAAGGGTTCCCGGATCAATTCCTAATATTATCACTGGCTTTTGCAAGGAGGTGGTTATTTTTACTGCAATGCAGGTGAACAAAAGTATTAAAATCTTTATCAATTATTTTTTTGGTCCATTGTTGTTTGCCTGGCTGGCTTTTTCTATTTATCAAAGTATAAAAAACCAGCCGCAAATAGAAGTTTCGTGGCAGCAAATAAAGCATTCCTTTCAATCCGTTCAGATCATTTACCTGTTTATTGCCACGCTTCTGATTTTTGTTAACTGGGGCCTCGAAGCGCAGAAGTGGAAGTTGTCCGTAGCATCTATCCAGCGTATCAGTTTTGTGCAGGCATTTAAAGCAGTATTATCAGGTGTCACATTTTCAGTTTCTATGCCTAACAGGGTGGGAGAGTACTTAGGAAGGGTTTTGTATTTGCCCGAGGGTTCAAGGCTAAGAACCATTTCTGTTACGCTGGTGGGCAGCTTTGCACAATTGCTTACAACCTTGTTTGCAGGTGTAGTGGGCTTGATGGTTTTAAAAGAACAACTGCTTGCAACTTATCCGGATATGGTCATCTGGTATCAATTTATTTTGTACGGATTGATAGCATTGGTGATTATTTTAATCTTGCTTTATTTCAATGTGTCCGGTGGAGTTTCATTGTTTAATAAATGGATCAAAAACCGCCGGTATTTATATTTGGTAGAAGCCTTAAGTGATTTTAATACTCCTTTATTGCTGCAAATTTTATTGCTTTCCTGTTTGCGTTATTGCGTTTTTATTATTCAATACGTACTGATATTTTATTTATTTGAAGTAAATGTTTCGGCGCTGACCATAGTCAGGGTAATGAGTGTGATTTTTTTAGCAATGGCTGTTGTTCCTTCTATTGCATTGGTAGAAGTAGGTATACGGGGCGAAATTAGTTTAAAGCTGATGGGCATTTTTTCAGCCAATAGCTTAGGCATCGGTTTAACATCGGTTACGGTGTGGTTTATGAATTTGATTGTGCCGGCTATTATCGGAAGTTTGCTGTTGGTAAATGTCAAAATATTTAAGAAGAAAAATCTGAGATCCAACGAGCCAAAACGCCAGGCGCATTATTCAGTAAAAGAAGATTAAACTACTTCTTCCAGCCTGAAACTTTCTCCCACTCTGATACCTTTTTCGGTTTTTTGTAGTATACAGCATTCAGTTTGCGGATCGTGTTCAAAAAATAAAACGTAATTGTTTAGCATGGCTTCTGTCAAGAATGATTTCTTTTCATGTAGCGTTGTAAGCGGAAACATGTCGTAAGCCATTACATAAGGAATAGGTATATGCCCGGTAGAAGGCAGTAGGTCGGCCATGTACACAATGGTTTTATTCTTGTATTGTATTTGCGGCAGCATCATAGCTTTGGTGTGGCCATCAACAAAGCGCATGGATATGCTGTCGTTGAAAATGGTTGAACCTAATTGTTCGTTGTTGGCTTGCGATGGCGTTTCAATAAATTTTAGTTGCCCGCTTTCCTGGATAGGTAAAATATTTTCTTTTAAAAAAGAAGCTTTCTCTCTGTCATTTGGGTGCACAGCCCAATCCCAGTGTTTTCCATTGCTCCAATAAGTAGCATTTTTAAAAGCCGGAACTAATTTGTCTCCCTCTCTTACAATAGAGCCGCCGCAATGATCAAAATGCAAATGGGTAAGAATAACATCTGTAATATCATTTTTGTTAAAGCCATGTTTTGCTAACGATTTATCCAGCGTGTCATCACCATGCAAATAATAGTAGCTGAAAAATTTGGCATCCTGCTTATCACCAATGCCATTATCGATTAAGATGAGGCGATTGTCATCTTCAATCAGCAAACTGCGCATGGCCCAATTGCATAAATTATTTTCATCTGATGGATTGATCTTATCCCAAATGGATTTTGGTACCACGCCAAACATGGCGCCGCCATCTAATTTAAAATAACCAGTATTGATCGTGTAAAGTTTCATAATGTACTATTGTTAAGACAATGACACGAATTTAAGACACAATTATACCATAAAGCAGAAGAGCTCGCCAGTTTGCATTGTGCGCAACAATTGTAAAAATGAATGTAATAGCAAAAATATCTTAGCGCAGCACTACTACTTTTTTCTTCATATCAACAAATAACAGCATTACGCCGCCAATGATAAAAAAGATCATCAGTGCCAATACAGAATTACGCATGCCACCGAAAAACTCTGCTACGTATCCAAATGATAAAGTCCCTATCACGGTTCCTACTTTATCGCATACATCGTAAAAACTGAAATAAGATGCAGTGTCCTTTGTTGGTGGAATAAGCTTTGAATAAGTAGAACGTGACATAGATTGTATGCCGCCCATTACCAATCCTACGCAGGTAGCCAAAAAATAAAACTGCATGGGCGTACGAACGAAATAAGCAAATATGCAAATGCCTATCCAAATTAAAATGATGACACCCAGGGTAAAAATATTGCTGGTGCGTTGCGATAAACGGGCGAACATAGTAGCGCCAAGTATAGCTACCAGTTGAATGATGAGTACAGTCACTATCAGTTGTGAAGATTCCAGTTTAATTTCCTGCGATGCAAAATAGGTGGCGAGGTACATTACGGTTTGCACACCCATATTATAAAAGAAAAAGCTGCGCAAAAACCGTTTGGTGGTAGCATGGTGTTGCAGTTGCTGCCACACTTTTTTTAACTCATAGAAACCGTTGACGATAATGCTATGTTCAGGATGTTGTTTGGATGGAACAGAAGCAGGCATTTTACGAAATGTGATTTGTGCAAACCCTGACCACCACAATCCAACCGCTAAAAAAGATAAACGTGCCGGCCAGGCGCCCCAGCCCAGGTGCATGGTATCATTTAAGGTAATAAAGCCAAGGCAAATGATCATCAGCAATACGCTGCCAATATAACCCATTGTAAAACCTTTGGCGCTTACTTTATCCTGATCTTTTTCAGCAGCTATTTCGGGTAGGTAGGCATTGTAAAAAACAATGCTGCCACAAAAGCCAATAGAGCCGAGTATGGAACAAATAATGCCGAAAGAAATGTTATCCGGCGTCATAAAGGTTAGTCCAATACAGGCTGCAGAACCGAGGTAGCAAAAAAATTGCATGAAGGATTTTTTATTTCCTTTATAATCGGCAATAGAAGAAAGTATGGGTGAAAGAATGGCAATGATTAAAAAAGAAAACGAAACCGAGTAAGAGGCCAGCGATGCCCGGTTGTATGTTCTGCCAATGAACGCTACCTTTTCAGGCGCAATGGCTGTATAATAAGCAGGAAAAATGGCCGATGTAATGATGAGAGAATAGGCACTGTTGGCCCAGTCATACATGGCCCAGGCATTAATTATTTTTTTAGAAGCAGTTTGCATGATGCGTTTTGATTGCATGAATGTAATGTTTCAGGCGCACCTTTCAAATTCATCATCAGCGTGGCAAATACCCGGATATCATTAACAGTACCAGGATGATTCCTACAACGATCCTGTAATAACCAAAAACTTTAAAGCCATGTTTTTGCAAAAAACCAATAAAAAATTTTATAGCCAGCATCGCTACTATAAATGCAACGATATTACCTATGGCCAGCAGCTTGATATCATCAGGCGTAAACGTTTTATATCCTTTCAATAATTTATACCCTGTAGCAGCAGCCATTGTTGGCACGGCAAGAAAGAAAGAAAACTCGGCGGCAAGCTTCCGGGTTAACTTTTGCTGCATACCGCCAATAATGGAGGCGGCACTTCTGCTTACCCCGGGTATCATGGCAATTACCTGCCAAAGGCCAATAAAAAAGGCTTGTTTGAAATTGATTTTTTCTTCGGTTGTTATGACAGGTTTTTTAAAATAGTTATCGATCATGAGCAGCACAATGCCACCAAGGATCATGGTAATAACTACCGTGGTGGTGCTTTCTAAAAGCATATCAATCTTGTCGGATAATAAAGCACCAAAAAACAAAGCTGGGATTACGGCGATGAAGAGTTTTACGTAAAACTGCCAGCGGGAGAAATCGAAGAACTTCTTCCAGTATAAAACAACTACCGCCAATATAGCTCCCAGTTGAATGGCAACAGTAAACAGTTTAGTAAAATCGCTTTCAGGAACACCTAAGAGCTTTTCGGTAATGATCATGTGCCCTGTGGAAGAAATAGGCAAAAATTCAGTGATACCTTCTATTATGGCAATGATAATGGCTTGAATGATTGTCATGTAAGAATTTAGAACTTGGAAGAATTATACGAAATTCGTTTTTTGAGTAACCGCTACAATAACAGTTAACTCAATTCGTGCACTTCGAATGAATTCGTGTAATGCTTAAGCGTTTTTCGGTTGCTTAAAAATGGCAATGATCTCAATTACCAAACCTGCTAAAATAACAATAGGCGCAATGGTAATGCGGCGGGTGCCGTAAACTTCATTTGCATTGAACACATTAGGATCGCTGCTTTTGCCACCAGCCATCAATAAAAATCCAAGAGCCATTACAGCAGCGCCGATGAGCATCCAGGTAAAATTGGTTTTGTCGAACAGGGAACCAATTCCTGAGGTATCTTTTTTTACAGTAGTGGTTGTGGTAGTTCTTTTTTCTTTCATAAAACAAACATAGTAAAGTTTATGGTTTGAGGTTTGAAGTTTGATGTTGGCGTAAATAATTTGAAAAACTTTATCAATTCAGGCTGGCTGCAAATTATAAAGCGTTAATCCAATTACGATAATTCCAAATTCCAAACCATAAACTTCAAGCTCTCAATATAATTCATCCAGCTTCATACGCAGGTATTTTAACACGCTGCGGTGCGTACTGAATAAAGTAATAGTTATGCCGATTAAGATCAACACCACAAATAATATGAGCATGGTTGATGTGGAATGCACCACTTTGATCTCAGGTACCAAATTACCGGCAACGGTGATCAGAATATAAATCAACGCAATAGCAATAACAGCGCTGATAGCTCCATTTACAATAGCTCTTATATTGAGCGGCCGGGCAATGAAGCCGCGGGTGGCCCCAACCATTTGCATGGTCTTTATTAAAAAGCGATTACTGAACATAGCCAGGCGTATGGTATTGTCAATCAAAATAATTACAACAATGGCCAGGATGATGGCTACAGCCAAAAGAATCAAACTGATGTTGCGCAAATTTTTATTAAGGTTGGTTACCAGTTCCTTCGGATATTGTACATCAGTTATTAAATTGGCTTGTGTTTGCTCAATATTCTTGCGGATACTCTCCAGGCTGTCCACCTGCACATAGTCTTTCTTTACATTAAAATAAATGCTGTTAGGCAGTGGGTTGTAATCAAGTATTTGATTCCAGTCCTCATTGCCATCGGCCAGGTATTTTTGTCGGGCCATTTCTTTATTCACAAAGCTGTAAGTTCTTACATACGGTTGCGAACCAAAATATTGCATTAAAGCCAGGCTGTCAGTGGTAGAAACGTCGCCACGCAGGTGCACTTTTACTTCCACGTTCTCACGAAAATAGTCGCCCAGTTTGGAGGCATTAATAACCAGCCAGCCAACAATTCCCAACAAAAAAAGCACAAGGGTTACGCCAATGATGGACATTACATAGGATGGTTTTCCACGTCGTGCAGCTGCTTTGCTTGATTGCGCCATGCGATCTTGTTTTTTTTAAGAAGTGAACAAAAATAAAGGATTGGTGCTTAGCATTGAGGCTAGGGCTTTGGTTTTGCAAAGTTTTAAACAGCCGAAGCGTTATTTTTGCCCTTCCCTAACGGCTGCCTGTTAAAAATTATTGCTTTAACAGCAAATGAGCGGTGTGAGTTTACAAAACATTATGATAGTTAAGATGGTGATCATGTTACCAGCTTTTGTAATGCTATCATCGCCTGTTGTGTCACTCACTTGTGCGTTCCGATCTCTATTGAGCATACGCCGGTTTGTCATTACCCTTGCAGAAAGGCATTTTTCTGTAACAGTAATTGTACAGCGGAATGCTTCGGCAGGCCCAATAGAATTACAAAATGTACAAGAGTGCGACGCAACAAAAGCATCATAGCAGTAACATAGTTAGGCGCATA
>JBQCJM010000284.1:0-6774 GCA_051952715.1 Flavisolibacter sp. | reverse complement strand
ATATCATTTGTGTTTCTAATTGAAAAGTTCCTGATAAGCCGCCACCAGGCATCAAAAACCAAAATATTTTGTAGTTCGTCTGCACCGGTTTTTTTTAGTAATTGCAAAGCTTCTTTCAAATGTACTTCGGCGACTCCAAACGTATATTTTGTAACCTGGACGCTGTTAATGCCTACATTGATCAGGGGCTTGTCAATATAAAACCAAATGGAGTTTTCTAAAAAACGTATGTAAAAATCAATATCAACAATGTACTTCATCGAACGGTCGTAAAAGACCTGCTTTGTGTTTTTGTGCAGGGCTACACTGGGCGGCCCAATAACATTATCAGCTAATAAAACTGCAGGGCTTTGAATGGCCTTTTTCCAAAACGGTTTTAGAAACATTCTTTTGTTTCTATTTTCTCCTTCGTAAATATTGGTGTAGGCAGAAAAGAAAAAGTTGCAATCAGGATGCGCTTCGGTGGCTTTTGCAAATTCTTCCAAGCTCTTTTCAGAGGAGAACCAGTCGTCGTCGTGCATGATTTTTATCCATTGTCCATTTGCTTTCCTTAGCCCTTCATTCCAATTTTCAGGCGTATCTAAGGCTATAGCATTTTTAAAATAGTGCAGTTGGAACGCTCCTTCATATTCTTTACACAGGTTGCTTATATCTTCATTCGGGCTGTCGTCTGTTACAATTACCTCATAGTCTTTATAAGTTTGAATGGCAATAGAATCCAGCAGTCTTTTAACATAGCGAATGTTTTTGTAGGCGGGAATGCAGATGGAGATGTGGACAGGCTCGTTGAGCATACTTATCCTAAAATTGGTTTTGAATACATCTTCTTAAAAATCAAAAATAAGGTTCTTGTCAAAAAATTGCTGTCTATGTATTGTGCTAACCTAATGCTAAACTTTTTTGATGGCTCCCATTTGTTATCAGGAATAAGAACATCAACCATCTTTTTATAT
The DNA here is from genome assembly GCA_051952715.1 of Flavisolibacter sp. Classification (GTDB taxonomy): domain Bacteria; phylum Bacteroidota; class Bacteroidia; order Chitinophagales; family Chitinophagaceae; genus Flavisolibacter. Next base: position 5,821 of record JBQCJM010000284.1, on the reverse strand, counting down.
TCAGTAACGAAATCCTTCACATCGATATTTTGCCTGTCGCTTTTTGGAATGCGCAACAAGTGGTGCGACAGTGTTTGACAATAACGCTTGAAGAAATCCAACCCATATTTTGAGAAGACAGATTCATAATCTTTGCGGCTGGATTTAAGATGGACAAAGAAATCTAAAAGCTTGATGAAAGCATAATAATATTTTAAAGCAGAAGAAGAATTGGTCGTGCTGCCAGAGTGAATCCTGTAAGAACAACATTCTTCAATTGAAGCTGCCCTATAGCCCTTTTGGATAAGTTTAATCCATAATTCCAAATCAGCAAATAACAAGTTAGGATAGGAAGGAATTCCGTTGACAGCATCGTAATCAGCACTTTTAACAACCTGGCCGATTGAAAGCTCGCTCATGTCACTTAAAAAGAAAGCAAGAAAGCCGACGTCAGATTGTACTTCAGCAAGAGGTTTGCAGGACCGAATTTTATCGCTTTTCGAGTTTATGTAACGAAAATGCACTTGATAAATGCTTGCACGTGGATGTTCCTCAATAAGGTGATTCATAACAGCGAGGTAATTACTATCAAAAAGATCATCATGCCCAATGAAGGTCATAAACTCGTTCTTTCTAATTGTTGTAATCCTTCCCCAATTCTCTTCAATGGTCAATGGCCTGTCCGAAGGATAAATGCGTATGCGGTCATCTTTCAAAGATTCTAACCACTGCAGTGTACCATCTGTACTGCAATTATCCAATACTTCTAAATTGAAATCAGAGACGGTTTGTGAAAGAATGCTCTCAACACAGCTTTTTACATACGCTCCGCCATTACGAACAGGTAAAATAATACTAAACTTTGCCACAGAAAAATTTTAAAGAAAGTCCGTTAACCTCCAGCATTTATTTGATACGCCTTAAATAGCCTTGTGGTGCAACACTTATCAGTAATTTATTATCAATAGCTGAATCAATTGAAAAGTCGTTATTTTCTTTCAAAAACTCATATACTGCAGTTTTGGGATTATTACCTTTTCCCCAAGGCCTTCCTGGCAGATAATGGTTAGGCAGATCTTCCACTATGGTATCAAAAACAACTAAATAGGACTGTAAAGACACAAATTGTGAATATAATTTTAACTCCTGCAAAACATGTTCATGTGTATGGTTCGAATCTAACGAAACTAAAATCCTTTGCTTTCCTTTGGCACGTTCTTTTACCTGTTCTATAACTTCTTCACTTATAGCCGACCCTTCAATCATCTTAATTCTTTTGAACATTGGATGCGCTTCAATGGCTTTCCTATTGTGCTCTCTGATGTCAATATCAATTCCAAGTATTTCTCCATTTCCTATTAATTCCAATAAAGAGGCATAATACACCAACGATCCTCCATGCGCAATACCTGTCTCAATAATTAAGTCAGGCTTTACTTCCCAAATAATTTCCTGCATGGCAATCATATCCTGAGGATACTGTATAATAGGCCTGCCCATCCACGAGAAATTATACGAGTACTGGGCTTTGTTCGATTCAAGATTAAACAAACATGAGGCGTCCTGTAAGGCAGGGTTATTTTTGTTTGTTTCAATTCTATTTTTTCTTTCTTCTTTAAACTCTTCAAAAAGATTTTTCATTTTTTATAATGGTTTGCAGTTTATTGTTATTACCCCAAAAGATCATAGGTTCATAATCGGGGTAAGGGTAATATCCAAGATTGACTGTAATATCTGATTTTTTTTCTTTGATGTATTGTAGAACTAAGTCTTTCAATTTTTTTGGTTGGCCGCTGCAACAGTTAATAATGCCCGTTATTTTTTCTTGAAGTGCAATTGATGTGATAAATGCTGCTACGTCTTCTACAGGTAAGAAATCACGTACTTGCTCACCTCCACTCATATTAAACACAGGATCGTTATTTTCAATGGCTTTATCCAATTGAGAAAAAACCGCATTGGGATTTTGTCCTTTCCCGTACATATAAAAAAGTCTTATCCATTTAAATATAAAGGAATGAGAGGCTTGCAACTGCTGCATAAATCGTCGAAGAGCGTCTTTGGCTATAGCATAAGCATTTACCGGATCTGCAGGCATCTGCTCCTTTAATTCACCTTCCTTAAAGCCATATTCAAAACATGTACCCGTAACCGAAACATCTCTTACACCATTAATTATAAGGTTTTTTAAAAAGGAGTAGTGAACCGGAAGGTTTTTCTCGAAATGAAAAAGTGATTTGTAGTTCGGTAAACCTTCCCAGGCTAAATGAATTACCGCATCCGGTTTCTCAAAAAAATCAAAATAATTTACTTCCGTTGCAAACTCTTCAAATTTAAAAGGAATATAGTCAACATGAGGAAACCACGGCATTGAAAGACACTTGTGTTCTGATGTTGATGTAGCAATTACTTTTTGTTGCCTTTTTAGTAATTCAGTGATGACATAATTACCTATAAAGCCTGAAGCGCCAGTTACCAGGATTTTTTTCATGTAATCAAATGACTTCTAATTGGGGAATTGGAATTACGAACTTGCCGTTCCATTCATTTATATAATCCAACTGCTTAATAATCTCTTCTTTGATGTTCCAAGGAAATACCACTACAAAATCTGGTTTCATCTTTGTTAGGTATTGTTCATCAACCACCGGAATATGGCTTGCAGGCAACCACTTATTTTGCTTATTTGGATTAGCATCCACTACATAATCAATCAAATCATTTTTTACACCACAATAATTAAGTAATGTATTCCCTTTTGCAGCTGCGCCATAAGCGGCAACTTTTTTATCTGCTCTTTTTTGCGTTATTAAAAAATCAACAAAACTTAGTTTTACTGCAAATGCCTTCTTCTGAAAGTTACTATAATAAGAAGGTGTATTCATCCCTTTCGAAAGCTCCGCTTGTAGCATTGCTGCAACTTTTGGTGTAATCTCTTCACTTGTGTCTTCGATATGCCTTGCATAAATGCGCAAGGAACCGCCATGCGTAGGAACTTCATCAACGTCAAAAATAGACAAACCCTGCGATTCAAATATTTGCTTAACGGTATAAAAAGACAGGTATGAAAAATGCTCGTGGTAAATAGTATCAAATTGATTATTCTCGACTAATTGCATAAGATGCGGAAATTCCATAGTAATAATCCCGTTCTCTTTCAATATTATTTTCATTCCAGCTACAAAATCAACAATGTTGGGCACATGAGCTAGAACATTGTTGCCCAAAAGAAGATCTGCTTTTCTACCGGCTGCTGCCAAATCTTTTGCCAGAACTGTTCCAAAAAAACGCGTAACTGTTTCAATGCCTTTCCCTATAGCTATTTCGGCTGTATTGGTTGTGGGTTCAATTCCTAAAACAGGAATGTCCTTTTCTTTAAAATACTGCAGCAAATAACCATCGTTGGACGCTATTTCTATTATCTGCGACGATGAAGTGTAGCCGAAACGTTCAACCATCATTTCTGTGTAATTCTTTGCATGGGCAAGCCAGCTCTTTGAGTAGGAAGAAAAATACACGTACTGATCGTCAAAAATGCTGTCAGTTTTTTTATACTCATCAATTTGCACTAAAAAACAGTTGCTGCAGGTATATACTTTTAGTGGGTAAAATATCTCCGGTTCATTTAACTGTTCTTTTGTAAGAAAAGAATTGGAAGCCGGAGAGCTCCCGAGATCAATAAAAACGTTCGTCAACTCTGATTTACAAAACCTGCATTGCATAATTAAATTCCCTTGAAATTATGATCCAAAAAAGGATAATTTTTGTCGCGTTCAGATGATTCACTTACCGGTAGCGGCCAATCGATATCAACCATAGGGTCATCAAACCGGATTCCCGCTTCTGCATGAGGCGTGTAAAAAGCCGAGTGCAGGTAAATGAGCTCGCAGTTCTCTGTCAATGTTTGAAAGCCATGAGCGAACCCTTCCGGTATGTAAAGCATGTTTTTCTTTTCTGCGGCCAGCATTACAGAAAATGCTTTTAGAAAGGTAGCAGAGTCTTTTCTCAAATCGATGATTACATCCATGACGGCCCCTGAAATGCAACGTACCATTTTTATTTCACAGAATGGCTGATTTTGGTAATGCATTCCTCTTACAGCCCCTTTCGCTTTTGTGAAGGAGTGGTTCATTTGCACCCACTCTTTTGTATGGCCAATAACATCGAACTCACTCTTGCAATAAAAGCGGCCAAACCACCCTCTGCTATCGGTATGCGGCGTAAGTGTTATCTCAAAACTACCGCCTAATGGTGTTGGCGTAAAAATCATAAAGCCAGATATTTTTCTATTTGAGTGAACGTGTAATTGAGCTTCGCCTCGATTGGCCGTTTATACCAATCTATTGTCCACTTCACAGATTGCTCCGCATTTAACTTTGGATACCATTTTAATTCATTTATTGCTTTGCTGATGTCAAGCATGAGTAACCCAGCTTCGTGCGGCTGCGCGGCGCTTGAAACATCTTTCCACGAGCCACTACCCCAGATTTGGATGGAAAGCTTTACCAAATCTTCGACAGGTAAATGATCCTTCGGTAAAGGACCAAAGTTATAAGCTTGTGAATAGCGTTCAGGGTGTTTGTCTAACAACGAACCTAAAAGCAAATAACCAGTTAAAGGCTCCAACACATGCTGCCATGGCCTCACTGCTTTTGGATTTCGGACTTCTATAGCTGACTGATTGAATAAGGAGCTTATAACATCAGGCAACAAACGATCCTTACTCCAATCACCTCCGCCAATTACATTGCCCGCTCTTGCTGTGGCAATTGCCTTCTTATGCATCGGAAACTTGCTGACACTAAAAAAAGAATTTCTGAAAGAATCTGTAACCAACTCTGTACAGGCTTTACTGGTACTATACGGATCGTAACCGCCTAATTGATCTTCCTCTTTGTATAAAATATCTTGTTCCTTATTATAATAAACTTTGTCAGTGGTTACTACAATAACTGTGCATTTTTTCTTTAATGGGATTATGGCTTCTAAAAGATTTGCTGTTCCGCCCACATTTACATCGAATGTTTCTGCAGGAATTATATAAGAACGTCTCACCAGCGGTTGTGCAGCCAGATGAAAAATAAAGTCAGGTTGAAAATCGAGAATTTCCGTCTGAAGTTTTTCCTTATTACGAATATCAGCAATAACACTTTCTGCAAAATCTTCGTTCCAAAGAATGGAAAAAAGACTATTATCCTCTTCCGGCATTAAAGCGTAACCTTTTACTGTGGCTCCTAACTGATGTAATAAGCCTATGAGCCATGAACCTTTAAAGCCTGTATGTCCCGTAATGAATACTTTTTTATTTCGATAGACAGAAGAAAAATATTTTTGATTTACCAGGTTTTCCATTTAGCTTGATTGGTTTGCCACAAATGTTCTAATTCAATTTTATCACGCATAGCATCCATGCACTTCCAAAATCCTCTATGCTTATACGCCATTAACTGATCATCTTCAGTTAAGTTGTTCAAGGGCGTATCCTCCCACATAACTTCATCCATATTTCCCTCTAAATATTTAAAAACACCTGGCGACAAAACAAAAAAGCCTCCGTTGATCCACTTTCCATCTCCTAAAGGTTTTTCTTTAAAGTTTTTAACCAAGCCATTACTTTCAATTTCCATTGCACCGAACCTTGCTTCGGGCTGAATGGCTGTTACAGTAGCCAACTTGCCATGTTGTTTATGAAAATTAATAAGTTCATTCAGATCCACATCGGCCACGCCATCACCATAGGTTAACATAAAGTCTTCGCTCCCTATGTACTTTTGAACTCGTTTTAACCTTCCTGCAGTTTTGGTAGAAAGACCCGTATCTACTAAAGTAACATTAAACGACT
>JBQCJM010000283.1:0-3953 GCA_051952715.1 Flavisolibacter sp. | reverse complement strand
CATCAATAAAGCCATAGATGCCTGTAACAAAAATGGTGGAGGAAGAGTTATTGTTCCAGCGGGAGTATTCCGCTCAGGGACTATATTGATGAAAGATAATGTTGAACTGTATCTGCAGATCGGAGCTACCTTACTTGCAAGCACTAATCTGAAGGACTTTCCCATGCAGCCAAAAGCCGCCTACCGTTCCCAAAAAGATACAGTAGGATGGAGAGCCCTGATCTTTGCCAATGAAGTCTCCAACGTTGCTATCGCAGGTTTTGGTACCATTGATGGCAACGGCGCACAACAAAAGCCTGATCCCAATGCATTGAAAGGCGATCTGGATGGACGTCCCCGCAACATTCTTTTTATTTCCTGTAAAAACATTCGTGTGGAAGGGATTAGAATGCTGAACGCAGGCATCTGGAACCAACACTATCTTAATTGCGAAGACGTGATCGTTGACCGGATCAATGTGTACAATCATGCCAACCGCAATAACGATGGCATTGATATTGACGGATGCAGAACATTCACTGTTTCCAATTCCACTTTTGATACCGATGATGATGCGATTGTTTTAAAAAGTACAGGACCTGCCGCTTGCGAAAACATTGTGATCACCAATTGCATTGTTTCCAGCTTTTGTAATGCCATCAAAGCAGGAACAGAATCATCAGGAGGATTCAAAAACATTTCAATTTCCAATTGTGTCGTGAAGCCAAGCAGCAATCCGCATCCGCCTATTTACGGTACAGCAAAAGGTATTGCAGCTTTGTCATTGGAAATTGTTGACGGTGGCATTATGGATGGCGTGAGCATCAGCAATATTACCATTGAAGGAAGTGATTGCCCTTTGTTTGTTCGTTTGGGCAACCGAGCAAGAAAACACATAACAAATGCACCGACACCACCGGTTGGCATTATGCGAAACATTGTGATCAATAATATTGTCGCGTATCACACCGGAAACTATTCTTCTTCCATCACCGGCATTCCCGGTCATTGTGTTGAAAATCTATCCTTGTCAAACGTTCAGTTTTATAATGCCGGTGGATTGAAACAAGGCGAATACACTGCAGATGTTGCCAAAGTAAAAGAAGATGAAAAAGGTTATCCGCAACCGACGGTGTGGAAAGAATTGCCTTCATCGGGTTTGTTCATCCGACATGCAAAAAATATCCAGGTAAGAGGATTGATGTTGAATTCGGAACAAGCCGATCCGCGTACGCCGGTGATTGCCGTGGACGTGGACGGATTGCAAATTCAATCCATCGCCAAAATAAGCAACAACACGGCTGATGTTTTTTTCCAGGGCTGGAATGTGAAAGATATTTTGGTAGATACGCCCCTGGCCTGGAAAAAAGAAGTAGTACGGTTGGACAAGAATTCGACTTACTAAAAGTTTTATTTGCACCTCATGAAGCTTTTCTTTTTTTTATTGCTTTTCTTCTCTTTTGGCTTTATTGCGTTTACGCAAGAAGTAAAACAGGTGGACATTTGCGTGTATGGCGGAACATCGGCAGGCGTAATGGCTGCATATAGCGCAAAGAAAATGGGGAAGACGGTGGTGTTGATCGAACCGGGGAAACATTTAGGTGGATTGACATCCGGCGGACTAGGGTATACTGATATTGGAAACAAATATGCCATAGGTGGACTATCGCTTGATTTCTACCGGCGCATCGGAAAGCATTATGGCAACTTTGAGCAATGGATCTTCGAACCTTCGGTCGCTGAAAAAACTTTTTTGTCTTATATCCATTCCGCAAATGTTCCGGTGATCTATCAATACCATTTGAAAGAAGTGAAAAAGCAAAATGCGTGGATCAGTGAAATTAAAGTCCAATCATCGGAAAAAAACACGAAGGCAAAAGATCAGATCATCAGAGCAAAAATCTTCATTGATTGTTCCTATGAGGGCGACCTGATGGCCAAAGCAGGGGTGACGTATATTGTAGGGAGAGAATCCAATGACTTGTATGGAGAAACCTACAATGGTGTTCAATTGATGGAAGGTCACCAGTTTCCCGATGGCATTGATCCGTATAAAATTCCCGGCGATCCCTCCAGCGGATTGCTTTGGGGAATCAGTGGTGCATCTTTGGCATCGGAGGGTTCGGGAGATCAAAAACTGCAGGCCTATAATTTCCGCATTTGCCTTACCAATGTTCCTTCCAACCGCATTCCAATTACCCGTCCTGAAAATTACGATTCCGAAAAATATGAGTTGCTGCTGCGCTACATTCAAAAGATTGATGCAAAAGATCTGAAACCATTTTTGAAAGTTGATCTGATGCCCAATGGAAAAACCGACATCAACAACAAAGGCCCTTTTTCAACAGACATGATCGGCATGAATTATAATTATGCTGAAGCTGATTGTGAAACAAGAAAGCAGATCATTCAAGCGCATGATAATTACACCAAAGGACTCTTGTACTTCATAGGCCATGATAGTCGCATGCCTTTGCAGTTAAGACAGCAAATGTTGCAATGGGGTTATCCGAAAGATGAATACACAGACAACGATCACTGGACACCTCAACTTTATGTTCGTGAAGCCAGGCGCATGATCGGGGCATATGTAATGACACAGGCCAATTGCCAGGGAAAAGAAGTGGTGGATGATGGCATTGCCATGGCTGCCTATACAATGGACTCGCACAATTGCCAGCGTATTGTTATCAAAAAAGGAGATTCGATGATGGTGAAAAATGAAGGCAATGTGGAGATCGGAGGCTTGGGCCCCTATCCCGTTTCTTATCGCTCCGTCATTCCAAAAGAAAGTGAATGTAAAAATTTGCTGGTGCCTGTTTGTTTATCGGCAAGTCATATTGCCTACGGATCCATCAGAATGGAACCGGTGTTTATGGTGTTGGCGCAATCTTCGGCCATTGCAGCTTCGCTTGCAATAGATAAAAAAATTGCCCTGCAGCAATTGGATGCAAAAGCCATTCAGAAAACTTTGAAAGATAATCCACTGCTCGATGGTAGTGAACCAGACATGATTGTAGATGATGCAGATGCAAACAGTGTTATAGTAATAGGAACATGGAAGAAATTAAAAAGGAGAAGTTATGGCCCTTCCATGCTGGTGACTGATGTGCAAACGAAAAATGCATCCGTTCGTTTCATGCCTTCCATTAAAAGTTCAGGAAGCTATTCCGTTTATACCTATTTGCCGAGAGTAGAAAATATGGCAGAAGAGATACCTGTATTTATTTACGATGGCAAAGCATCACACATAAAAAAAATAAGATCGAAAGAAATAAATGTGAAGGGTCAAACATCAGGCGAATGGATCTTCTTGGGTGAATATAATTTTCAGAACAACGGCGAGGCTTACATAGAAGTTTCAAATAAAAATGCGAATGGAGTGGTTGTGGCCGATGCTGTTTTGCTGAGGAAAATGAACAAGTGAATCGAATATTTTTTAGAAACATTTTGAGAAATATTGCGCGGGTGGTATCCTGATACCCGCTTTTGTTGTACGGCAAAGCCTTGAAATGATCTTTCTTCTTGGCTATCCCGTCTGCATCTCCCAAGGCCCCCTTGATGAGCGTTTGCTAGCGCCCGGTGGGTCCGGGTGCCTGCTGAATCTGTCCCAATTGCGGAACCTCCAACACTATTGATGGGGTTGCCAACCCACCAAAATCCGGCACCGCTTCAGGTTGATGGCGAACGAGCGCCTGGAGGATTAGCGCGACTGGCGTTAGGGTTTGAGAATTAGATATTCTATTCTGAAATTTCCCTTTTAAAGGAAGAAAGCAATCCCGCATATTCTTTTTTGACTTCCCTTCCGAAACTGTCCAAATAATTTTCGGTGGTTCGTTCACTGGTATGCCCTAGAGCTTCCTGGATAAATTTTGTACTAACGCCGGACCTTTTCAGTTGAGTGCTGAAACTGTGTCGTGATACAATCGTGGTCACTTTTGTTTCAAACCCTAAGCGCTTTCGGATATTGTCCA
>JBQCJM010000282.1:0-3303 GCA_051952715.1 Flavisolibacter sp. | reverse complement strand
AAAGATCGCCACGATTTTGGTTGGCAATATCTGCCCTGTCATGCAAATCAGTAATATACTTTGTAGGCCTTGTTTCAACAATTTTTACATCAGGCAATTCTTTAGAAACCATGCTTACCAGTTTCTTTGAAACCGCCAGGCAAATATCGTCTTCGTAAGAGTAGCTGCCTTTGGCGCCATTGTAACCACCATTCTTCATAATGCCGTGGCCGGCGTCGATAATAATGGTTCTTAAAACCTGTTGTTGCGGTTTTACTTTAGTAAAAGAATAAAGAAGTGCGGACCCTGCAATAATGGAAAGGAGTACTAAAGTTTTTTTAAGCATATCAGATTTTGTTGACAGTTTAGTTAATCTTCACAAATTGTTTAAGTTTCAAAGGGTTACTTTTGTTCACAACCTTATGGCGCGACTGCACAAATTTAGGCGAAAAAATTTCTGTTTCGTGTTGGCTGCCACGGCATTTAGCATAGCCATAACGTGGAAGAGCGAAGCTCGTTGTACGTCGTCGTTTGAAATTTAAAGCACTTTAACAACTGATACAATACCGCACCTCAAAAAAGTGCTTGGTTCCAGTACGCAACCAACCGATACCATTCCTAAAAATATATCAGACAGCGCAGTTATTAACAGGAGAGATACAACCGATACGCTGGGTTTGAAGGACACACTGCCGCCTGCGCAAAAGATCGATACTTTTTCTTTAAAGCTTTCGAAAGATACTTTAGATGCACCAGTGAATTATGAAGCAGAAGATAGCGCCGTGCTGCTGGTGAAGGAAAAGAAGTTTATTCTTTACGGGAAAACCAAAACCACGTATAAAGATGTAACGCTTACGGCGCCTAAAGTGGTGATGGACCAGGAAACTAATATTATAACAGCCTATAACTCCCGCGACAGTTTGGGCAATGTCATAACACGGGCACGGTTTCAGCAGGGAACAGAACAAAGTTTTGAAAGCGATACCATCACGTATAATTTTAAAACGCAACGGGGACTTACCAAAAATACTTACACCAAGCAACAGGAGATGTGGGTGCAGGCCAACCTGATTAAAAAGGTAAATACCAACACCACTTTTGCAAAGCATGTGATTATGACCACCTGCGATTACGATGAGCCGCATTTTGGTTTTGTAAGCAGCAAAGGAAAATTCATCAATAATAAAGTAGCCATCACAGGCCCCATACATCCCGAGTTTGAAGGCATTCCCATTCCTATTTATTTGCCTTTTGGCATTTTTCCTTTAAATCCTGGAAGGCATTCGGGCATATTGCCACCAACTTTTGAAGTGAACGAGCAGTTTGGTTTGGGATTGATCAATGGAGGTTATTATCACGTCATCAACGATTACCTTGATGTAACGGTTCGTACCAATATTTACTCTTATGGCGGATGGACACTTAACCTGACACCTACTTACAGGAAACGTTACCGTTATAATGGTGGTTTCAACATCAGCCTACAGCGTACCAAGGTTAATTTTAAAGGCGATCCGGATTATAGCTTAACCAAAACCTTTAATATCTCCTGGAATCACAGCATGGATCAACGGGCAAAGCCCGGAATTAATTTTTCGGCAAGTGTAAATGCTGGTTCTACAAAATACAACCGCTACGTTACTAACGACCCTATGCGCAATGTGATGAACAACCAGGCTTCATCCATTAATTTTTCAAAAACATGGAGTGGCAATACACCGCTTAACTTAACACTCAGTGCCAACCAAAACCAAAACAGCGTTAACCATTTAATGCAAATTACTTTGCCTGATGCGGGTTTTAGTGTGCCTACCATTTATCCTTTTCAAAGAAAAGAACAGGTTGGCGCCCAAAAATGGTATGAGAAAATAGGTGTTGGTTATACGGGCAGTTTCAGAAACCAGGTTGCTTTTTATGATACGGCGCAAAATTCTTTCAATCGCCTTATCGACACTTTGCAATGGGGTGCACAACACCGGTTTCCTATAAGCCTGACATTACCGCCATTAGGTAAATTAATGGTATCGCCTTCAGTTTCTTACGAAGAAACCTGGTTGACGCATCGCATTAGCCGCAGGTATAATCCTGTAACAAAAACTGTAGATACCGTGTCAACAGAAAAAGGTTTTTATACCGACAGGCAAATGAGTTTTGGCATTGGGTTCAACACAACGATTTATGGTACGGTTACTTTTAAAAATTCTAAAATAAAAGCCATCCGGCACGTGGTGCGGCCAACTTTTAGCCTGAACTATAAACCTAATCTTTCTAAAAATAAATATGATCTGATCACAGACGCTTATGGCAGATCGCAAGCGTATTCTCAATTTGATAATAACGAAATATACCGTGGCTATGGTTATGGAAAATACGGAGGCATGAGCTTTGGGGTAGATAATAATTTAGAGATGAAAGTGCGTGGAAAAAAAGATTCTGTTGACAAAAAGATCCGGTTGATTGATGGTTTTGGTTTTCAAAGCGGCTATAATTTTTTGCAGGATTCCATGAAGTTGCAACCCTTCAATCTTTACCTGCGCAGCACACTATTTGAAAAAGTAAGCCTTACCGCACAAGCACTGCTTGATCCTTACCAGTTTGATACTTTAGGAAGACAGATAGGAAGATATGTTTGGCAGGGAAACCGTTTTTCTTTGGGCCGCATTACCAGTGGAAGCATTTCCATGTCTACGCAATTTCAAAGCAAGCCCAGAGATCCGCAAAAGCCGGCTAATCCAAATGCGCAAATTGGACGGCATGTAACCGATCCAGCTTTATTAGCCGATGAGCAACGCCTGCAAGATTACATGAGCCGTAACCCGGCAGAGTTTGTAGACTTTAATATTCCCTGGTCATTTAATATATCATTCTCTTTGAACTTTAATAAAAGCTTTGATCAGAGGATTAAAAGGTTTAAAACCAATCTTTCTTCCAGTATTAATTTCAACAACAGCTTTAGTCTTACACCAAAGTGGAACTTTAGCACTAATGGCTATTACGATTTTAACACCAACCGGCTTACACAGCTGACAATGTCTGTATCCCGCGACATGCACTGCTGGCAAATGTCTATTAATGTAATACCTATTGGAGATTACCGGTCTTTCAATATTACTATAAGCCCCAAGTCATCTATACTCCAGGACCTGAGGGTAAACCGCACAAGAGTGTTTACCAATTATTGATGCTGCAGGTAATAGTCTTTCATCAGGTTGAATGCTTCTTCTTTCAATTGCTGCGTTGTTTTACCATTGGTTTTGATTGCCGGTAAAAAATGCATTTCTATTTTGTGCGGCCAGAAGAAAAAACTTTTATTAGTAGGAAGCA
>JBQCJM010000281.1:0-8950 GCA_051952715.1 Flavisolibacter sp. | reverse complement strand
TATAACAAAAAAAACCCGCCAGCATACTGCCGATCCAAACCAGCAAGTCAACAACACCCAGAATGAAACCCTTCTCCCATCCTGCCCACATTGCTAAGACAACAATGACCAATAAAACCGCATCTACCCAGTTCATAGTAATTCCTTTCTGTTTCTAAAAAAAACAAATAGCATGCTAAAGAGCAGAACTTTCAATAAGTGCCAGAATAACTGAAACCAATAAATCCTGCAATTAGTCTTTACTAATGTTTTCGCTTCCGGTCTGCTTCACGGTTTTTTTTTGCACTTTTTACTTCGTCTCTTAATATTTTGTCCCCCTGTTTCGTTTCGTAATCATCATCGAAATAAGACGGACTATTTACAGAGGTTTCTACATTCCTGTAATCGCCTTCCTGTGGTTTTTGTTTCTGATGTCCACCTTCTCTTTGTGGTGTATTCGTTTCACTTCCACCTTCGGATGGATTAAGTGGCGTGCCTCTTTTTTGCCGTGATAAATTCTTTGACATGGATCTGTTTTTTATCACTAATGAAAATTGAATGCCAAAATGCTTTTAGCAGCCACATGAATAGTATCACAAATAATTCTTAATACAAGCTGTACAAATATCATGAGCCAGGTTCTTGCAGTAATTTAGAAATACATAATCTTATACTATGAAAGGAAAAATATTTTTGTTATTGCTTTCAATTACTGTAGCAATGGTCTCTTTTTCACAAACAACGAGGCAAGTTATTGATAAGGCTGCAAAAGATCCCCACGCAAAAGAGAATGCGGCGAAGGCTGACGTTTTGTTACACGATAAAAAAGTTATAACTGATAGCTCAGCACTTCTTCAGCAGCCTGCTCACAAGAAGAAAAAGAAACACACAAAGCGGTGTAGTTAGAACGTCATTTATACAATAAAGGCCTGCTACTGCAAGGCCTTTATTTTTGAAAATCAAAGAAGTCATCTCATACTTCTTGTATCCACAGTTCCTTTAAATGAACGTTTATCCAAAATAATATTACTGTTTCTTACTTCCGGTTGTTCCTGGTAATTGGTGGTTCTGCCACCTGCACTTTGCAACCTGAACGAACCGTTTGCAATGTAATTAATGGCACTTTGCAAACAGCTTTCATTTACGTCGCCCCAATCTTTGTCTAAGCCATCGGCCACCTGGCTGTTTACGGCAAGTCCGTTAAAATAATTTCCTTCGCCGTTTTTATTAGTAGTGCGGAACGACACAGGAAAAATATACCAGTCACCAACAGGTATTGGAAAGAAGCCAACAGGCTTTCCATAAGTTTTACTGGGGCCGATCAACTTCACATCCATAAAAGGTTTCAGGTTATTGATCAGCAATTCGCTGGCAGAAGCAGTGCTACTGCTAACAATGAAAAATATACGGTTTAAATTCAATGATCCTAGTTTATGAAACTGACTCTCGCTGTTATACTGGGTGTACTTGTCGTTAAACTTTTGTGTCATCATCAATTGTCCGTTGGCAGCTGAAGGGGCCAGCCAATCAGCCATTTGCTCCTGCACAGAAACATAACCACCACCATTGTAGCGCAGGTCAACGATTACATCATTCACATTAGCCGAAGCGAATTTGTTAAACACCCTTGCAAAGTCATTATAGATTTCAGTGGTATCGCCAAGGAATGAATTGAAAGAAAAATAGCCGATCTTTTTCGAATTGATATTATATACAGAATCTAAAATTGCGGGATGCTCATTGTAAACACCTGCAGTTAAATTTAAAGTGACCGAACTGTTATCAGGCTTTTGAAATACAACAGTGGCACTGCTGCTTTGATAAATATTTTGAACAATGAAATCAGCGTTTGCAGTGGTAATGTTGGTATTGCCATTGATAGCCGTTATGCGCCAGCCACGACGAACACCGGCCAGGCCCGCAGGCGATTCTTTTTCTACTGCTCTTACCCGCAGATCACCTTCAGCCCTGAAAAAAATATTAAGGCCGAAATCACCGGTTGAAACGCCGGAGCTCACATTATCCCACTCGGCCTGTTTAATGCCAAAGCTCCATTTATCTACCGGCCCTGAAAATCCGGGTTCTGTGCTGTATTGGCGAATGGCCGTCATGATTTTGTCAGGATCGTCATAACTGCCTGCGTTAAAAGAAGAAGGAATTTGGCTATACCACAAATAAATATCTTTTGTGTAAAGTAGTGCTGAATCTTTCAGTGCATCTGCTGATGTGGCAGGTATTGTAGGCGTAGGTGTGGTGGTAGTGTTTTCAGCCGATACATCTTCTTTTTTACAGGAAGACAAAAAAGCCAAAACCACAAAGGTTGCCACAGCCAGGCGGTGCTTCATAGATTGCATAAATGTTAGTTGAATTTTTGTTTAGAAGAGATGGCTTATAACTGCAAACAACAGGCTGAAATTGTTTTTGTTCAAGGTTTTAACATTGGTTTAAAAAGATGTAACCTAATTCTAATGAGCTATTGATGTATAAGGCTATAGTTTTGCACAGCTTTAACTTCGAACCCTATTTTTAATTGCATTACCGATAACCATTTACCATGATGAAACCCTTGTTATCATTGTTTCTCTTGAGTTTTTTTGTTTCAAAATCTTACGCCCAGGAAGAAACCGCACCACCCGTCCCTCTAATCCAAATCAATAGCAATGCTTTGTACGGAAAGGTAATAGACGGTAAAACCAACAAAGGCATTGATGCGGTATCGGTTCAATTATACAAGATAAAAAGCGATGGTAGCGATAGCCTTATAACAGCCATGCTTACTAAGCCCAATGGCGATTTTCGTTTTAGAAACCTTCAGCAGCAGGACAGTCTTAAATTAGTGCTGACAGCAGTAGGTTACGCAAACCAGGAACTCAGCATTGATTTTAGCAATAAGCAAGATAATCAGGAAGCTTTGCAAAAAGATCTTGGCAATCTTCTTCTTACACAGAACGTGCAGATGCTGGCAGGCATTGTAATTACGGCACAAAAACCTGCCATGGAAATTGGTGTTGACCGCCGCGTTTTTAATGTAGATAAAAGCCTTACCTCAACGGGAGGCACCGCCATCGATGTAATGAAAAACATACCTTCTGTTACAGTGGATGTTGATGGCAATGTAGAATTGCGCAATAGCTCGCCACAAATATTTGTTGACGGGCGGCCCACTATTCTTACACTTGATCAAATACCTGCCGATAATATTGAAAAAATAGAGTTGATCACCAATCCGTCAGCCAAGTTTGATGCTTCAAGCAGCGGTGGTATTATTAACGTTGTGCTCAAAAGAAATAAAAGAATTGGATTGAATGGAATTGTTTCTGCAGGCGGTGGTTCTCCAGACATTTTGAATGGCAATCTTAGCATCAATGCAAGGCAGGGAAAGTTTAATGTGTTTGCCAGTGGCAGCTATAACCAATCTGGTGGAAAATCAAAAGGTCAAACACTGCGGCAGAACAAAAAGGATGGTGTTGTTGAAAATTATTTCAATCAAAACTCTACCAACGACAGGCAGCGTCGCTTTAGATCGTTACGCTTTGGCACCGATTTCTTTTTAGATAACCGCAATACCGTTTCGCTTACACAGGGTATTGTAAAAGGCAGGTTTAGCAACGAAGAAAACCAGGACCAGGAATATTTAAATAATACCAAGGTTTTGGAACGTTACGGTAAACGTTTCTCTGAAGGCAACTCAGAATTCAATCATTACAATACGCAGTTTAATTACACGCATAAATTTCCTGAAGCCGGAAAAGAACTCAGTGCCAATGTCAATTACAATTATGGCAATGGAAAAAATACCACCAATATTCTCAACAATTTTTATTCTCCTGATGGCTCACCTTATAGCGATCCCGCAACGGTTCGCAACGAGGGTTCTAACAATAACAACAATGTAACTTTCCAGGTAGATTTTTCAAATCCCATAAGCGAAAGCACCAAGTTTGAAATGGGTGCCCGCAGCTATATCAACAACTATAAAAACATATTCAACGCTTTTGCTTTAGATAACGGCAATGAAACGCTTTTGCCCCTAAGCAGCAATATCAAGTATAGAGAAATGGTGAATGCTTTTTATTTTACCTATTCCAATAAAATAAAAAACTTTTCTTACCAGGCAGGTTTACGGGCAGAGCAATCGAAGTTTGATGGAGAACTTGTGGACAGTGCAAAAAAATTCGGCTATAAATATCCCGGCGAATTTAAGAACATATTTGATGCATTATTTCCAAGCCTTTTTCTTACGCAACAGGTAGGAGAAAATACAGAGCTCCAGTTAAATTATTCACGCCGCATCAGGCGTCCTAACTTTTGGCAACTCAATCCTTTTATCGATATCAACGATCCGGTCAACATCAGCCAGGGCAATCCGCAATTACGACCTGAATTTACCAACTCGTTTGAGTTCAACTATAACCAGCGATACGAGAAAGGAAACTTTTTAGCATCTGTTTATTACCGGAATAACCAGGGCGACATCACCCGGTACAGTGATACGATCAGTATGGCGCAATACCAACAGTTGAATAATGCAGCAGTGGACCCGAATGCTATTTTAAATACATTCATTAATGCGCAATACACCAACAGGCTTGGTGCAGAATTCACGCTGCAACACAAGCTGGGCAAGAACTTTGACATTACACCAAGTATTAATTTCCAATACAGGAAAGTAAAAGCTGACATTGGAGATTTAAACCTGAGCAACAGTGGTTTCAATTGGGATTCGAAACTGATAGCTAATTATAAAATTGAAACAGGGAAGCCTTCATTCTTTAATAATTTCGGATTTCAGGTGACTGGTGAATATGAATCGCCGGAAGTAGTACCACAAGGAAAAAGATTAGAGCAGTATAGCGTTGATTTTGCTTTGCGTAAAGATTTTCTCAAAGACAAAAAAGCAGCACTTACCTTCAGCATTAACGATGTTTTCAATACAAATAAATACGGCTCTATTTACGATACGGAAAATTTTTACCAGGAGTCGTTTCGTCGCTGGAATGTGCGCAGTTTCCGCCTGAATTTTAGTTTAAAGTTTGGCAAAGCTGATTTTAAACTGTTCAATAAAAACACGCAAAAAACTGATGACGATGAATAAAGATCATTCGCTTTAATTCAAATATTTTCTTTTAAGCGTTACCACTTTAAATTTTACACTATCGTAAACAAGACCTGCTAAAAGAATAGCAGCAGCCAAAAGAAGCGAAAGCATAGCATAGCGGGAATAAAGTAAGCCGCCTATAATACAACCTAAAAAGAAAAAACAAATAATAGTGAGACGCAGCTTAACGGACGACCGCAACCTTTTTTGCTGTTCTGGTTTTTTAAAAAAGAACAACTGGGAAAGCTCTATACCAAGGTCGGTGAATAAGCCCGTCAGGTGTGTTGTTCTTACCACAGAATTGGAAATATTAGTAACCAAAGCATTTTGAAGGCCCATAGCAAACAGAAGACTACAGGCAATAAAATTGACATTAGCTGCTACAGCATGAGGACTCAGAAAAGCAATGAACACTAAAATAAATACTTCAATGCTGACAGGAATGATATTTACAAACCGTGCATTCCTTTTTGAGATGATCTCTACAAGCGTATTCGAAAAAAAAGAACCGGATAAGAAAGCAAGTATGTACAACAAATACACCCAGGCGTAAGTAAAGTTCTTTTTCGACATTTCGTCTGCAAAGTAGGCAAAGTGCCCTGTTACGTTGGTAGTAAGACGCTGCAGTGCAAAAAGGCCTGTTACATTTACAATGCCTGCCACAAAAGAAAGCAGGGAAGCCAGTTTTAGGTTATGAACAAGGGTGCGGTGTTTGCCGCGATGTCTGAACATAAGTATTGAAATAGGATAAAGTTACTCCAATCACTTTTTCGTACATGTGATTTTAATCAGCAGAGCACAGCGAATTTTGCTACACTGCCAAAACACAAAGCCCCGACAATAGTCAGGGCTTTTTTCTCACAAAGGCAAATATATTAGTACCTGCTTTTGTTATAACCGCCACCGCCGTTATAACCGCCGCCATTGCCGCCACGGAATCCACCGCCGCCGCCTGTACGTGCAGGTTTATCTTCTTTAGGCTTTGCTTCCATTACACGAATGGACCTTCCTTCCACAGTTGCCTGGTCTAATTCAGCAATTGCTTTTTTAGCTGCTTCGTCGTCAGACATTTCAACAAAACCAAATCCGCGGCTTTTGCCTGTGAATTTGTCTGTAATTACTTTGGCAGAAGTTACTTCGCCATACTCGGTGAAAAATTCTTTTAAGTCTTCATCCTGTACGTTGAAGCTTAAGTTGGAAACGTAAATGTTCATACTTTCTTTTAAAAAAATTAAAAATGATTGAAGCGAGGCAAGAAAGTAAAGGGTCTAACTAAACAGCGGAAAAATTAGCAGATTAATTGTACACTTACCAAATGCGATGCTCAAATAACAGTGCAAAGATAGGTGAATGTAATTAGATAAATCACGAAGGCTAAAGAAGTATTTGTTAATGATGGAAAATAGAAAGTAATAGTAGTGAATGGAAGAGTAACCTATTATCCATTAACCACTATCCACTCACCAAACCTGCTATGCTCTTCCCATTTGTTTTAAAAACATAACATGTGAAATCACAGCATGGCTCATCTTTTTGTATTCTACGTAAGGAACATTGAACTCGCTGCAGGCCTGCTTGATGATTTTACGAATAGCAGGATAATGTACATGAGATATTTTTGGAAACAGGTGGTGCTCTACCTGGTAATTTAATCCACCCACAAACCAGCTAATGAGTTTGTTTTTAGGAGCAAAATTAGCCGTGGTTTTCAATTGGTGTACAGCCCATTCATCTTCCAACTTGCCGGTTTGTGCATCGGGTACAGGGAAAGCTGTGTGTTCTACCGTATGCGCCAGCTGAAAAATAATGCTGATAATAAAACCAGTGATAACAGAAAAGATCATAAAACCAACCAGCCACGAAACAAAACCAACTGTATAAATAGGTACGACAATAAATAAGAATAGGTAGGCAATTTTAAATCCCCAGAAAATAATATGATCCCATACATCCATTTTTTTAATGGGCATGTCTCCTATTTTCTTTTTAAAATATTTCTGGTAATCCAGTACAAAGATCCAAAGGATGTAAAGCATGGAATACAAAAACCAAAAATAATAATGCTGGTAACGGTGCATCACCAGTTTTGGCTGGGTAGAGCTCATACGCATCCAGGGCTGAATGTCAATATCGTCATCTACGCCGTCCACGTTCGTATAAGCATGGTGAATCACATTGTGTTTTACATTCCACATAAATGAACTGCCGCCGATAAGATTTAAGGTTAAGGCCGCTATATTATTCACCCATTTGTATTTGCTGAAGCTGCCATGTGCACCATCGTGCATAATGTTGAAGCCAATGCCTGCTACTACAAGTCCTAAAACAATACATTCCAGTATGGCCCAAATAGGCGATGGGGTAAAAAAAACAAGGTGTATGTATAAAAAGATAAAGCTGCTTAGCAACACAACGGCCTTAATATAAAGCTGCCTGTTGCCGGTAAGCGATTTACCAGTGCTTTCAAAATAATCGTTTATTCTTTTCTTCAGTTCAACATGAAAAGACTGCTTAACAGCCGGAAACTTAGGTGTAGCCATAATTCTATCGTTCTCCCTCTTTAAGTAATCGGTTTTATGATTCAATAACAAGGCTGCAAAGCTAAGCTTTGTTATGAAGCCTTGCCGTTAAAGTTTATAGTAGTGTTCATAGGTACAATTCATGCATATATATATAAAAATAAAAATCTTGCCATAAATAAAAATTTCGGCCATGAAATATGAATCATTAACCGCCACTTCCTTTCAAACCTTATGAATTCTTTAATGAATACTTGCACGGGAATTGCTTATTTGCAGCCAAACAGGACCATGAACTTCCATTTCACCAGAAATATTCATTTTACAAAATTGATCAAGGCGGCTAATCGCCTTAGAGAATTTAATTTTCGTGTGCTGCCGGGCACTTCTAACAGTTTAATGCATGTAGATGTTCCGGATGACAGGGGTAACCGCATTATGTTCAAAATGCAAAAAGAAGAAAATAACCATTGGAGAATTGTAGAGCAAGGATTACCTGCTTGGGTTTCGGGGAATGAAAATTTATTGAATGAAGCCATTGCAGCAGAGATCAATTAATAAAGCTGATAACCTGTTATAGTTTCAATCAGGGCCGTAGTAATTACTTTCACCTGAACGGGAATGCAGAATTGCTACTGCCTTTAATCATCTTTTTCTTTTTTTACGAAACTGATCTCTCCGGTTCGTTCCATATTCACCTCTTCAATTTTAGTTAGCGAACCCAACTGGCATTGAATTCTTAATTCCTCATAAATATCTTTTTCCGAAACATCGGCCTTGCTCATATTTTCTTTTACAAAACTTCCATTCTTATACAACAAGTACCGGCGGCCTTTTACAGTTCTTTCCATCCATTCGTTATGCAGGCAAAGTTTGGCAATAAGGTTATGAACAAAAAGATAACTACGGCTGATGCTACTGTAGAAAAGAAAGGCGTTGCACCTACTACACCCCTGCTCAAAATGGCGCCAATTAAAAAACTGATGATGGTATCTACACCATTGCCTTTACCAAAAGGCCGCATGCCCGACATGCATATCAACACCAATGCAATTAAAAACATCACGGCCGAACGGGCTGCTATTTCCAACGGTGAAATATTTTCGTTGATGCCCCACCATTGATTCAAAAATTCCATGTAGTTGTTTTCAAGTTCTGCTATAAAAAAAATGCCAGCAACTGGGCTTCCAAAGCTGTGGCATGATATTGTTTGCGGTATCACATAAATGTAATTGTATGTCAGACAGAAATCAATCAGGCGACAGGGACAGAGATGCCTTTACCGGTAAAGACCGCGGCATGCAGGGTATTGATAAAGCACCGGGCGAAGAGCCGGCCCAATCTGCCGAACAGT
>JBQCJM010000280.1:0-5298 GCA_051952715.1 Flavisolibacter sp. | reverse complement strand
CTTCAATTGCTCAACACTGAAAAAACAAGATTGCAGGAGATAGAAAAAAACAATACAACAGATCTTGCGAAACATGACATTAGCATCGCCGAACTCAATAAAAAATTAACCACTGCTGATGCCGACGTCCGGTATCTTGAAAAACAGGTAGAAGATTTTAAGACCGATTATTTGCTTTTGAAACAACAACACGAAAATATTCAGCAGGAATTGCAAAAGGTCACCGAAGAAAACATCAAATTAAAACAGGAAGAGGAAGGCCGCAAACACGAACATGCTAAAGCTATCAACACTTTCGAAAAATGGAGAACAGAAATACAGGCTGATCGCAACCGCGAAATAGAAGAAAAACAACAAACCGAAATTGAACGGATCAGAGGTTTAAAACAAACCTGGTTGGATCATGAGAACAATGTAAAGTTGAAAATGAAAGCACTGTGCCAGAAGCTTACCATTGAATATGCCGACAATGTACCATTTAGGGGAAGTCCGGACAATGCAATAAAGCTTTGTAATGAGTTTATTGTTTTCGATGCCAAAAGCCCCGGCTCCGATGACCTTAATAACTTTCCTTTTTACTTAAAAGACCAGGCAGAAAAGGCAAAGAAATATGCCAAACAGGAAGCCGTAAAGAAAGACATCTTCTTTGTCATTCCCTCCAACACACTTGAACTGGTCAGGCAAACGGTTTTCAGCCTTGGCGATTTTGATGTGTACATTGTTTCTATAGATGTTTTAGAACCGCTTTTGCTTTGCCTGCAAAAAATTGAGACTTACGAATTTGCCGAACAGTTAACGCCGGAAGAGAGAGAAAACATTTGCCGCATTATTGGCAGGTTTACACATCTCACCAAACGAAGAATACAAATTGACAGCTTCTTTGCCAAGCAGTTTATGGAAATGGTTTTGAAATGCGACAGCGATCTGCCGGAAGAAATTAAAAAAGAAGTGGCTGCATTTGAGAAAGCAGAAAAGCTAAATCCACCAAGCGATAGAAGAACCAAGACGATTGATAACAAGCAATTGCAGCAAGATGTTAATCAATTGTCGTTGGAAATAGAAAGCAGCGGCGTGGTTACCGATGATTTGAGCGAAGAGTTGAATAGGGTGCGATTGTATAAGGAGTAAAAGAAAAAGCGACTTGCGCCGCTTTAAATGTTTTCACAACGGAATAATCCTTATTGTGATTTGCTTCGAGGCAAAAGTAAAAAGGAAATTATTAAAACCAAATACTACTAAAAAATCTTTTATGAGAATTATCTATGGGCTAGATCTCGGTGTAGCCTCAATTGGCTGGTCGGTGATTAATATTTCTGATGAGGGGAGGTATTCAATTAAAGGAATAGGTTCACGTATCATCCCTTACAGCGATAAAGAAGGTGATGAATTTGGAAAAGGCACCGGGGAAAGTGTTAATCAGCAACGAACCACAGCTCGATCTTCAAGAAAAGGGCTGGATAGATATCAATTAAGACGGAAGCTTTTAAATCGTCTATTGACAGAAAAGGGAATGCAGCCTGACTCATCAGACATGAACCTTTCAGCTATTGAACTTTATTCCTTGCGCAGCAAAGCAGCATCTGAAAGAGTTTCGTTGAAGGAACTCGGAAGAATTTGGCTGCATTTAAACCAACGAAGAGGTTATAAGCACGGATCCGAAGAAAGCGGTGATAAGAAAGAAAGGGATTGGGTTGCTTCCATTAATAACAGATATTCCGCAATTAAAGGCAAACAAACAATTGGTCAATTCTTTTATCAGGAATTGAAAGCGCATCTTGAACAAGGCAAATATTATCGTATTAAAGAGCAGATTTTTCCAAGAGATGCTTATATAGAGGAGTTCAATACCATTTGGAAAACCCAGTCACAATTTTATCTGGAGATTCTTACCGAAGAATTGAAAGAACAAATAAGAGATGAAATTATATACTATCAGCGTCCATTGAAATCACAGAAAGGATTAGTGTCTGTTTGCGAATTCGAAGGCTTTTTTACTCATCACAATAATGGAAGGAATACTCAGGAAATATTTGTGGGACCTAAAGTTGCACCTAAAAGTTCACCGCTCTTCCAAGCTGCAAAACTTTGGGAAAGTATCAATGCTATTACTGTTAAGCAAATCACACATGATGGGTCCAAACATCCTACATTCGACCTGTCTCCTTTCAAGGAAAATATTTTCTACTATCTTAACCATAATATAACCCTCACGGAAGCCGGGCTCTTTCAAATACTAGGGATCAAGAAAACAGACGGTTACTATGCAGATCAAATTGTTCGCAAGAAAGGTATCCAGGGTAATCTTACTCTGACGGCTATTGAAAAAGCCTTAGAAGGTTATGAAAGAAAGGAAGATCTGACCCGATTTCAACTGAACCTGGAAACTGGCTCTAATACTGATAAGTCAACCGGCGAATTACTTTCCATAGAACAGATTTCATCAGATTGTGAAAAAGAGCCGCTCTATCAAGTTTGGCATACCTGCTATTCTATTAAAGACAAGGAAGAACGAATAAAAGCTCTGCAAAAAAGATTTGGTCTGCCTCATAATTATGCGGAGGCTTTAGGTAATATAGATTTTGCAATGGGCAATTTTGGCAACAAGTCAGCCAAAGCTATCCGAAAAATTTTGCCCTCCTTAATGAAAGGCTTGAATTATTCGGATGCCATGTCCGCAGTTGGTTATGACCATTCATTCTCAGAAACGAAAGAAGAAAGAGAACAAAAGGTTTTATTGGATAAGTTGCCACTGCTTCAAAAAAATGCTTTGCGACAACCAGTTGTCGAAAAGATATTGAATCAAATGATCAATATCATGAACAGCCTTATTGAACAATATGGTAGTCCGGATGAAATAAGAGTGGAGTTAGCCCGTGAATTAAAACAAAGCAAAGAAGAACGCAATGATTTTTTTAATTCAATCAATCAACGAACAAAACAGAATGAAAAAATAGCTGAGCGATTACAAAAAGAGTACGGCGTTAAGCCTACCAGAAAGAATATTGAAAAATGGAGGCTGTGGCACGAAGTAAATGGCCGTTGCCTTTATTGCAATCAGCAAATCACAGTAGAACAATTCTTAAAAGGAATTGAAAGCGATGTTGAGCACATCATTCCGAAAGCATTTTTCTTTGATGACTCTTTTGCCAATAAAACCATCGCACATATCCGGTGCAATAGCACGAAATCAAATGTTACTGCTTATGATTACATGAATAGCCGTGGAAGTGATGCCGTAGATACATACATGAAAACGATTTATGACCTTTTTCATAATGATAAGGCAGACCGCCATAGGATTGTTGACGAGGGAGTACATTGTTTAACAGGAAAAATAGGTTGGAGCAAGTATCAGCGTTTGCAGTGGCGCAAAGAAGATATACCCAAAGATTTCATCAACAGGCAACTACAGGAAACCCGGTACATTGCTAGGAAAGCGAAACAAATACTCAATAAAGTATGTAGGGAAGTTTATAGCACCAACGGAACCATAACAGAAAAACTCAGAAAGCTTTGGGGCTGGGAAGATGTATTAATGAACATCAATTTACCAAGGTATCAACAACAAGGTTTAACAGACACCAAAGAAATCGGTTCAAACGGACACACTCAATACAAGGAATACATTCCTGGCTGGAGTAAGAGAGACGATCACCGTCACCATGCTATTGATGCTTTAACAGTTGCCTGTACTAAGCAGGGATTTATTCAACGGATGAACACATTGGCAGCATCAGAAACAAAAGATGCAATGTATGCCGAGGTAAAAGACAAAGAATTTTCTGAACGTTTAACGCTGTTAGAAAAATATTTGGTTGATCAACGGCCGTTTACAACTGCTCAAGTACAAGATGTTTTAGAAGCAATTTTGGTTTCTTATAAAGCCGGAAAGAAAGTTGCCACATTGGGCAAGCGAAAGATCAGGAAAGATGGGAAAAAAACAGTGGTGCAGGAAGGTATAATTGTTCCAAGAGGAGCCTTAAGCGAACAAAGTGTTTATGGAAAGATCAAAACGCCATCCCGAGATTTTAAGAAAGGTAAACTCAAGCATTTCCCGGTTAAATATTTATTTGAGAATCCACACTTGATTTTTAAAGAAAAAGTAAGAACACTGGTAGAAGAACGACTGGCACAACATAACAGTGATGCGAAGAAAGCTGTCGCTTCTTTAAAAAAAGAACCAGTTTTTTTGGATGCAGAAAAGAAAGTGCCTCTGAGTTTTGGAACTTGTTTAGAGGAGGTTACAGTTTTTAAATATGAATTAGGAGCTGGACAAGGAAAACTTTTCGACGGAAAAGAAGATGAAAAGAAAGCATTATCAATTCTAAATTATGTGGTAGACAACAAAATCAGAGAAAAAATTGAAAATCGATTATACGATTCAAATCAAAAATATATAGGTACAAAAGAAGCATTTAAAAACTTAAAAGAAAACCCTGTTTGGTTCAATGAAGAAAAGCAGATACCAATTTTATCAGTTCGCACATTTACTGTGCTAACTGCAATAGAACCTGTGAAGAAAGATGAAAGTGGCAGAAATATTGGTTTTGTACTAACAAAAAACAATCATCACATTGCTTTATACGAAAATGAAGAAGGTGAACTTATAGAGGCAACATCCACCTTCTGGCACAGTGTAGAAAGAAAAGCTATGTTCTACCATCATTTTACAAGAGAAGAAAGAGATACTATACAGGAAAATACCATCATCAAAAACCCAAAAGTAGTTTGGGATAGAATTTTGAGTTTACCGGAAGAAACATTTACCCAATCATTTTTACGGAAACTTCCACCATCAAACTGGAAGTTTGTTGTGTCTCTACAGAGAAATGAAATGTTTGTTATAGGCCTGAATAAAGAAACATTAGCAGAAATAATTGAAAAGGAAGATTACAAACAAATTGGGCAATGTTTATATCGAGTACAAAAGATAGCAGAATCGGACTATTTCTTTAGACTTCATACTGAAACAAAAGTAGACGATAAATACGATGGGAAAACGGACATGAATCTGTCTAGTCAATTGGGAAAAATGATAAGAATTTCCAGCCTTAAAGCGTGGAAACAAAAAAGTCCGATTAAGGTGCGAGTGAATAATCTTGGGCAAATTGTCAAAATAGGTTAATCATTTATGGTCAAACGTACGCTCTACTTCGGCAATCCCGCCTACCTCAAAACCAAAACCGAACAACTCGTCATCGAAAAAGGCAATGATGGTGAAGTGCTCTCTGTTCCTATTGAAGATGTAGGACTGATCATTTTAGATCATGCACAGATCACTATCACTTCCGGCTTAAT
>JBQCJM010000279.1:0-10526 GCA_051952715.1 Flavisolibacter sp. | reverse complement strand
AAAAACTATGTAAGATCGTAAAAGGATTGCTGCCAAAAAGAATATCGAACAAGGAACAAGGAATGATAAATACAAAAGTGAAAGCCCGGTCATAACAACTTCAAACTTCAAACAGCTTACGAACCCGAATGGTCGTGCAATATTTTCCATTCGTTATGCCTGCGTACAAGCACTAAAGAAAACGTGCCGGTTCTTTCCTTCATTTTTTCGTTGGGCTTCAGTATAAAGCGGCCTGTCAGCAAGGCGTAATCCGGCCCCAGGGGTGTGAACTGGTAGCTATCGTAAGCCAGCATTTGTTTAGGCTGGCCATTTTCAAAATAATATTTTTCATACAGTGCACGAACGCCTCCCAGCTTTGCCCGCCCGGTTGGCATCATCATGGTGGCGGCTGTGTCGTACAGGGCCATGTAGCCATCCAGATCGCCTTTATTCCATTGTTCTGCCGCCTGGTTCATGGCCTGGATGATCTGGGTTTCGGCGGTTTGTGCTTTCACGGATACTACAGCCATGCTCAATACAATGATCATTAAAATGCGGTAACAATGCTTCATCAAGTTTGATTTATCCAAATCTACTGTAAAAAATAAATAACCACTGGTGATGAGCCGGTGGTTATTTATTTTATCAACTTTTATCCGTTTTACATAAAAGTTGAGCGTTGTATTTGTGTTTGGTTACTGCGCATAGAACTGCCTCACGGATGATGTTGGGGTAGCCGCACGGTATCCGGCAAGAATATGGTGCATATGCCTGCCGATGGTAGCATTCCACCAGTCTGCATAATCAACCATATTGCCTGAAGAATTTCGTACCTGCAAAGGCCCGAGGTCTTCGCCGTTTGCGCCAATAACCCGGATGCGGTAATCAATGCGCTCTGTGCCCTGGGTAACTAAGCGGTCGGCACTTTTAATCACCGGAACCAACTCCCAGCCTGTAGATTCCCCGAAGGATACGGGTTGGCCCAGGTTGATCCAATCACTCTTCTGGTTTGTGTAGGCAGGTCCGGTTCCAGGATCGATATTGTACTGGTACTGGTACTGCAATTTTAAAGGAGTCGTGACCCCGGGTGTTTCAAAGAGAAAATTATAGAATTTAACCCAGGCAAATGTTCCGGTGCTGTCAGTAGTGATTTTATCGTAGGGATAGCCGTTGTCGATGACCACCGGCGGCTTGTTAAAATCATACACAAATACGTTCTGTTTACCAGGCATCAACGTACAATCCTGGTCAAATACCAGTTCTTCGTCAGCTCCCTTGTAAAGCTTGATGTTCGTTGTTCCGGAAGGAGCCGTAAAAAAGAGGCCTACACCACCGCTTGGGATCGCATTGTAAGGAACGATAGGAGTAGTGTTATTAGCGTACAGTTTATTATTGATCTCTACTCTTGTAATATTATTGGCCGCCCCTGTAACGACGGGCACAAAATAATGAAGCTGAAACTCGGCTGCATCTTTTGGCAGGTTGTAAGAATCATACTCGATCACATGCTTCTCGCAAGAGGAGCACACGGCAACAAGTATAAAAAACAAGGATAATAATTTTGCTATATTTTTCATTTACTCAAAATTTTAATGGATTATTTAGGCATATCGCCGGGGTAAGCAAACCAGGGAATAGAGGTTTGATAATTGGCTGCGGTTCCCGAAATTGGCTTTAACGACTCTAAAGACGGCACGTTCCACATGTATTCTGAATTGTAACGTGGTCTAAGCCGGTAAGAAGGGGCGCCTTCATTCAGTACGTTATAGCTGCCTTTTCTGTTGGCCACCTGTGCAGGAAGCAAATACAATCCTTTATAGACCTTTTTAGGATCGCTATCCCATTTTTGATCAAGGATTGACTGGGTCCATCCATTACCACTTTTAGGATAATCGCCGGTATAGGCAATATCGTAATGGTATTTACGCATATCTGTCCAGGCTTCTGCAGCACCCCAGGGGTATAAAGCCACCCATTTTTGCATCATAATGTGCGAAAGGGAGAAGTCGGACATGCTTAACCCGCTAACAAACGGGCCGGCCTCGTAGGCGCTTGCTAATGTATTGAAAGCGCCAACTGTGATTTTGTCTCCACCGGTTGGCAAGCCGTCTTTACCTGGGCTGATATATTTGGCAGTAAAATCCATATCCGCTTGCACCCCTTCCTTGAAGGCCTCAAAGGCCTGGGCAGGTTGATCCATTTTCCAATAAGCCTCTGCCAGGCAGAATTTAATTTCCGCGGCAGTCGTTAAAATGTACGGCGCATTGTCCCTGTACAACCACTTGCCAATGCCATCATGCACATTGCCGCTGAAAGTGGCGCTTGCATTCCTTCCGTAGAAAGAAGGTGCTGTTCCTATCGATCCTACTGTGCTGGTAAAGGAGCCGCCATAGTATTTGTATTTTTTTACACTGTCGGTATTAGCCAGGTTTAAAAAATTAGGATTGCTGGTGGTAGACAGCTTCACCGTCATCCGGGGATCAAAGTGTCCCAGGTCATTGACCAGGGTATCTGTGATGATTTGTTTATCAGCCAATTCATACGGAGAGAACTGGCTGCCCGTAACCGGATATTTATCGCCGGTGGACTCGTCGTATTTGGGAACGGTGCCGGTAAATACCTGGACAGCGTATTCATGCTGAAAATATAAATAGTTCAGATTGCCTCTGGACGTGCCCCAAAAGTTGTTGTAAGCCGAATAGGGTGCTGATTGCGATCCTCCCGCAATTTTCACGACGGCATCATCAGCGGCTGACTCGAAAGATTTGCCGGCAGCGTCAATCAATTCCTGTCCATATTTCGTTTTGAAATCGGTTTTATTGGTTAACGAAGCCAGGTTTTTTACGATTACAGCATAAGCGAACTTTATCCATTTGGCTTTATCGCCCCCATAGATATAATCATTGGCGGTGATTTTAGTTCCGTAATCGGTATTGTCAGGTTTCTCTAACAATTCAATGGCTTTGTACGCCCACTCCCTAACCTGCGGATAAATTGTATCCTGGTAGTCGTAATCATGAGATAAACGTCCGGGTACAAATGCCTGCTTCATTGGCAGGTCGCCATGTACTTTGGTCATGATATCCCAGGAATAGGCTTTCATGGCATAACCGATACCGGCCAATGTCCAGTTTTCAGCGGCCATAGATTGATTGATGAGGTTCTCAAGGTTCATTCCCTGCAACCAATATACAGAACGCCATATTTCACCGCCTGCATCACTACCCAGCGAGTAATAATGGTTGGCAAAACTGGTATAGCTGGTTGTTCCCATCATTTGGGTCAAGGGGCCAAGGGCCCGGATATCCCAGTAAAACCCTTCATAGGCTTGTTGAATGCCGGGCAGGTAAAGATGCGCTTCTATATAGTCCGGTGCATCCGTGTTTTTGTTGACGTCCAGGTATTTTTTACACCCCGCCAGTAGCAGCAAAGGCGCTGATATCAATAATATTATTTTTTTCATAGTTCCTTTAGTTTAATGTTAAGCTGATTCCGAAAGTAATCCCGCGTGGGTTGGGGATAGACCATACATCATATCCTTCACCGCCGGTACCGCCTGCCGCTGCCGATACGGTATTACCTACAGCATCAATACCGGAATAGTTGGTCCAGGTAAGCAAGTCGTTTCCTACCACGAAAATGTTCATGTCAGAAATGATACGTGTTCTGGACAAGATGTTTTTAGGAATGGAATAGGAAAACCTTAGTTCCTGTAAACGGAGGTAGTTCACATTCTTCTCCAGCCAGTTCTCGTCGCCACCACCATAGATACTGGAAGCGGCCAGACCTGCATCTACACCAATCGTATTAATGGTGGGTGTTTTAGAGTTTTCGTTACCATCTCTTAACACGCCATTAAATACAACAGGGCCTCTCTCACGATACTCCACAGATTCCCAGCTATTACCCGTGGTGAACATAGCTCGTTTTGTACCGTTTACAACAGTTGCTTTATATCTTCCTGCAAACAAGGCTGACATGCGAAGGCCTTTATAGCTAAGGCTGGTCATGGCGCCAAAACGTAATTTAGGCTCCCTGTCCCCGATGACCGTCCACAAAGGATTAACAAGCGGAACACCTGTTCCTGGATCGATCAACACCTGGCCTGCATCGTTGCGTAAAAATGCCCGGCCGGTTAAGGTAGTAATGGGCTGACCTACCATGATACCGTTGCGGATGTTTCCTGAGTTCCAGGTATAGGCATTGTAGTACTCCGTAACATTCTCGGGCAGGTAAACCACTTTCGATGACCCATGAGAGGCATTTATACCTACGTTCCAGGTAAGGCCGGCCCGGCTTTTAATAATGTCACCATCAATACTGGCTTCCCATCCCCTGGTTCTGAACGAACCTACGTTCATATTGTTCAATACAAACCCGGTAGCATAACTCAAACGGAATCCTTTTACAATTTGATCTTCGTTGTAAGTGGTGAAATAAGTAAACGAAGTGTTGATGCGGTTCCTGAATAAACGGGCATCAAAGCCAATTTCACGGGCAGTCGTCATCTCCGGGCGAAGGTTTTGGTTAGGCCCGGTAAAACCATACCTGAATCCGCCACCGGTTGATGTCATTACTTCCAGCTGCGGAGCGATCTCTAACGGGCCTGCATCTTTACCTACCTGTGCTATAGAACCCCTTAGCTTAAGATAGTTGATCGCAGTGATGGATTTGACAAAATTCAGTTCTGATGCAATAAATGAAGCTTCAACAGCCGGGTAAAAATAGGAGTTGTTCTGTACCGGCAAAGTAGAAGACCAGTCGTTACGGGCCCTGAGCGCAATAAAGGCCATGTTCTGGTATCCAAACTCAAGCTGGCCTGATATAGCCTGTATCCTGCGCCTGGTGTTTTTTTGGTTGGAAGTAACGGTAAGCGGATCTGTATTATTAATAGACTGGAAATCCGGGATAACAAACTTAGAACCATCTACCGACTGCCTGATCACGCCGTTTTCCAACTGGTGATAACCCACCTGGGCGGCAAATGTCAATTTATCTTTCAGGAACCTGTTGTTGTATCCTGCAATGATATTAACGGTAGGATCGGAGAAATTTGACTGAACAATGTCATACCTGCCCAGGCCGGCATTCCTGGCGGCATAATAAGGATGCCAGGAGTTTTGGAATGTTTGGTCACCTACGTCCCAGCCCACCTGCCCGCGCAGGAACGCATTTTTGACGGGAGATACGGTAACGGCAACATTTGATATAAACCTGTTCGACCTGTCGAAATTCAG
The DNA here is from genome assembly GCA_051952715.1 of Flavisolibacter sp. Taxonomy (GTDB): domain Bacteria; phylum Bacteroidota; class Bacteroidia; order Chitinophagales; family Chitinophagaceae; genus Flavisolibacter. The sequence continues at coordinate 5,310 of JBQCJM010000279.1, read as the reverse complement.
ATTTTTATATAATGCGAATAAAGGATTTAACAGATCATAGTCCAGGTAGTAGTCAGGTTTTCTCATAAAGCCATCTGCTGTTTCATAAACCGACATATCATCTACCAATGGCCATATCATGGCTCTGTACAAAGGCCCATCGGTGCCCCGCATTACTTTGTGGTTGTTGGTACGGGCAAACTGCATAGAACCTTCAAACTTTAACCAATCTGTTATCTTGGCCTGTCCTGCCAGGCTAAGGTTCAGGCGATCGTAATCGGTTGTTTTGATAACGCCTTCCTGTTTCAAATACGAAACGCCGCCGCGGATCGTGGCTTTCTCTGTACCGCCTTCAACTGATAAATTATGTTTTTGCGTAAAGCCGGTTTGCATAATGGCAGCTACATTATCGTATAGCTTCGATCCTTCGGGGTATTCGGCCCCGAACTTGGAAGTGTTGTAATAGTTGGTAGTGCCGTAAACACCATTGGTGTACTTGGTTTGCTGATCAGGCCAACCATAGGCCTTGTCAAATTTGAAAGAGTTGCTGTAAGAAACTCTGCCTTTGCCACTACGTCCTTTTTTTGTAGTGATGATAATGGCGCCATTAGAAGCGTCAGAACCATAGAGGGCTGCCGCTGCAGCGCCTTTTAAAATGGTCACAGACTCAACGTCTTCCGGGTTGAAATCATTACCACGGGAAGAGTAGTCCATGTTTCTTACTGAATAAATTTCTGATCCTGCCATTCCCAACGGATCGAAAGTAGAGTTGTTCATCGGTATACCATCCACTACATACAAGGGCTGGTTGTTACCGGAAATAGAGGTCAGGTTTCTTAACACAACGGTGTTGGAAGCACCTGGCGTACCGCTGGTAGAGGTCACGTTCAGACCGGGAACCCTTCCTGCAAGCGCAGAAATGAAGTTATCTCTTCCCGATTCTGTAATAGTAGCCCCATCAACTACCTGCACGGACGAACCCACGGATCTTTTGATACGTTTCATTCCAAATTCGGCAGTGATCACTACATCCTCCATCGAGCCGCCTTTGGGGGTCAGCGTTACTCTTAAAGACGGTCCTGATCCCACCGAAACCGTCCTGGTGTCAAAGGCAACGTGGCTAAAAACCAGCTCACTCTTATTGGCTGCTTTTATCGAAAAAGCGCCATTCTCAGTAGTGGTAGCTGCCGTAGACGTTCCTTTGACCATTACGGTCACTCCCGGTATGGGGTTGTTTTTTTCATCAAAAACGTGTCCTGTGATTGCTCTTATTTGCGCATTACCGTAGAACGTGCAACATGCAAACAGGAATGATAACAATGTTACCCTTTGTGTAAATTTTTTCATTTTCTCATTCTGTTTTTAATTAAAGTAAAAGTTAGTGGTTATAAAAAGCGCCAAAACGCGGTTACAAGATTTGAATGCCTGCTTTTGCATAAGGCTCAAGTAAAGGATCATCGGGATTGAGCTCGGTGATCAATGTGTCCACTTTATCGAGGCCGCAAATTTTAATAGGCTGGCAGCTATTGATCTTTTCGGCGATGGTAAGGCATACCACCCGCTGCGATGTTTCGATCATGGCCTGCTTCAATTGCACAACCTCCCAGTCGTTATCCGTAATGCCATGCTGCAGGTCTATGGCATTGACGCCCATAAAGCAGATATCGGCCCTTATCCGCTTTACCCTGGCAATGGTGTCCGGGCCAACCGTGATCTTCGAATTTTTCGAAATTTTATCGCCTATAAGAATTACTTCAATAAGCGGATGTTCCAGGTATTCCACTATGGCGGCAATGCTGCCTGATATAAAAGTGGCTTTAAGGCCGGGCGGCAGCAACCGGGCCATCTCCACGATAGTGGTGCCCCCGGTGGTCAAAATGAACATCTCGTCTTTAATGAGATCAATGGCCTTCAACGCAATACTGCGTTTATGTTGCTGAGAGTAAACGTCGTTTTTAGGCGTGTGTACACGGCCGAAAGAATGGGACAGCGCCCCTCCGTGCACCTTTATCAGCCTGCCCTGGCCGGCAAGTTCAAGCAAGTCCCGCCGAATGGTGTCCTCCGATACACATATGTCCTGGCTGAGGGAAGACGCCAATATTTTGTTGTGCAAGTTGAGCTGTTGAAGAATATATGCCTGTCTTTCTCTCTTAAGCATTCGTTAGTTATGTTAGCTAATCGTTAATTTTTGTTGCGGCAATATAAAGAAATCTCGCATAAAAATGCAGATACTGGAAAAGAATGCAGATTATTTCCGCAAAAAAGCTGCGTTTTTGAAGTCTTGTGCGTTTTGAAACTAACAAGAATACGGCAGCACCAGGTATATGTGCCAACCGAACGGATGCATAAAAATGATGTAAAAAAAACCCGGAGCTTGACACTCCTGAGCACAGTTACTACCAGTTTTCTTTTAAAACTCAGGCATTAGTGAAGAGATCGTAACCTGGCACAGCAAAGAAGAGAGATATATGCGTATAAACATTGCATTTTGTACGCCGCTTATCGTACAAGATCCTCGTACAAAATATTCACTGCTCTTTTAATTACCTGGTTATAGCCGTCCTTATATACAGGGTTGCAACCATTGGTGATGACAACGATGCCAAACTTTTTCTTTGGATCAAAAAACATGGCGCTGTATAGTCCATAGGCAGATCCTGTATGCCCTGTAAGCATTTTACCGGGAATGAGCTTGTCCGTATGCATGATAGCAAGGGCATAACCTTCTTTTTCGGCCACGGTGGTCTGCATGATCCTGGAGCTTTTTTTAGAGATGATCCGGACGCCATTGTACTTTCCATGTTGCATGTGCATGGTCATATAGCGGGCCAGGTCTGCAGCCGATATCTTCATGCCGCCTGTGGGTGAGAAGATGGGCGTGCTGTAACCCATAACATAGTTTTGTATCTCCTCCCTGCGTGGGTTATACGCCCCGGGAGAAGGCGCCAGTTTTTTTGTTGAATCGTAATCATAGATGGTGGCAAACAGGCTGGCATCCAGCGAGTCCACGCAATAGCCGCCATAGAGCTTTAGCGGTGCCAGTATATGGTTCTTAATGTAGTTATCAAACCGTTCGCCGCTGATCCTTTCTATAACCGTACCTGTCATATTGTAGTCAAGGTTGCAATACTGGTATTTTGTTCCCGGCTCATAATCATTATAGCATTTGGCATAGTCGGCGCCTTTGGCAGGGTCAATGGCATCCAGCGTAAAATAGCCCTGGCTGTCGTTTATACTTGCCGTATGGCTCATTACCATCCGTAGCGTAATGACGGTTTCAGGGAATTTGGGATTGCGTACCGTAAAACCTACCAGCTTGCTGAAGTCATCGTCGAGAGATAGCTTTCCTGCATCCATCAGCTGCATGATAGCTGTAGCAGAAAATGATTTTGATATGGAAGCGATCCTGAAAATATGGTTGTCGGCCAGCGGTTCGTTGGCGGCAACATCCTTCAACCCGAAAGCATTGTTGTAAATGATCTTTCCTTTTTTTACCACCGCCACCGACAGGCCTACGACATCCAGCTCTTTCATCATTTCCCTGATTTCTGTTTCTGCTTTTGCAGGCTGGCCATAGCTTTCCCGGCCAAACGGTATAATGAAGAAAGCGGCCAGGACGAGTTTATACAGTGCTTGTTTTCTCATGGATCATCTTAGTTTTTGGTAAAAGTGTTCTCACAAATTAAGGCATGTTCACTACTCAGCAAGCCATTTTTTGTCGCCACTCGTCGGTTGATTGGTCTTGCCGGGCTCCAGGTCAGTTTGTGTCAAACAACGCAGCCACCAACTCATAACACCTCATTTTTGCTTCAAGTGAGTAAATATGCGAGGTGATCATGATCTCATCTACGCCTGTACTTTCCAAAAAAGACTGCAGCCCCGTTTGCACTGTGGGCGCACTGCCAATAAAAGCATACTGCGTCATATGGCCGATGGCGGCCCTTTCGGCATCGTTCCATAAAGCATCCATAGTAGCCACGGGTGGCGGCAGCGGCCTTCGCTGGTTACGGATCATGCCCAAAGCCATCTGGTAGAACGAGGTGGCTAAGTATTGCGCTTCTGCATCCGTATCGGCCGCCGTTACATTCACGCAGGCCATGCTGTAAGGGGCCGCCAGGTAAGCAGAGGGTTGAAAACGTTCTTTATACATACGCAGGGCTTCCATTAAATAAGTGGGTGCAAAATGCGAAGCAAAGGCAAAAGGAAGCCCCATCATAGCGGCCAGCTGCGCACTGTAGGTGCTGGAACCCAACAGCCACACCGGCACTTCCGTTCCCTCGCCGGGCACAGCCCTTACACGGGCGCCGGCATCTTTTGGACCAAGATAGGAGATCAGTTCCGCCACGTCGTTTGGAAAATTGTCCACATCGCCTTTCAGGCTTCGGCGCAGGGCGTAAGAGGTAACCGGGTCGGTGCCGGGTGCCCGGCCCAGGCCCAGGTCAATGCGGTTGGGGTACAGCGAAGCCAGGGTGCCAAATTGTTCGGCAATGATCAAAGGGGCATGGTTGGGAAGCATCACGCCGCCCGAGCCCACGCGGATAGAAGAAGTGCCGCCGGCCACGTAACCGATCAACACGGCGGTGGCCGAAGAAGCCACACTTTCCATATTGTGATGCTCGGCAAACCAATAGCGGGTGTATCCCAATGCTTCGGCTTTTTGTGCCAGGGCAAGGCTTCGTTTGAGGGCCCCTGCTACCGGCTCGCCTTCAACAATGGTGGCCAGGTCCAACACGGAAACCGGGGTTTGCGATAAGGTGCGTGAATTTGTGCTTTCTTTTCTAATGCCTTCCATATTTGCCCATTTAAAAAAATGTAAAGGAACAAATGGAAAGCCAATTGTGCCCGGTTTTGCAAGAAGACATGTGACCACTGCAAGAAGAAGTTTCACTTTCGCAAGAAGAAGTCTGACTTCCGCAAGAAGAAGTCTGACTTCCGCAAGAAGAAGTCTGACTTCCGCAAGAAGAAGATTGACTTTCGCAAGAAGAAGTCTGACTTCCGCAAGAAGGAGTCTGACTTCCGCAAGAAGGAGTCTGACTTCCGCAAGAAGAAGTCTGACTTCCGCAAGAAGAAGTCTGACTTCCGCAAGAAGAAGTCTCACTTTCGCAAGAAGGAGTCTGACTTCCGCAAGAAGAAGTTTCACTTCCGCAACTTGCGGAAGCCGGTATATTGCCGGTTTTTAGGCTTAACGGGCCCGGGTAAGCGTTTCGGTTACTACCATTAGTACAGGCCCTTACTACTATTTGTAACCAAAAGGGTTACTCATGGCATTTCAAAATTTATAAAAAGGTGGAAGTTTTGTTGCGTCAACTGATTTTTTAATTAAATCCTTTA
>JBQCJM010000278.1:0-11022 GCA_051952715.1 Flavisolibacter sp. | reverse complement strand
CCAACGCCAGTTGCAAACCATACAAGGACCATACATTGGCATCTTTTACTTTCAAATCCTTTTCAAATGTTTTTTTTGCTTCAGCCCATTTGCCGGCCTTTAATAGGGCAGCACCTAAATACGGCTTCGGGCTTAACAGCCAGTCTCTCGGCTCATTATAAACCATATTGGCTTCTGTTTCAACAGCTTTTTCAAAATGGCTTATGGCTTCTTCCACTTTATTTTGTTCCAGATAAATAAAACCGCTTAAAAGATTATGGGCGCATTTGGCGCCTTCAACTGGTGGAGAAAATGGATGCACAGGAATGGTGAGGCTTTCGTCTTTCATTAAAATTTCGATCTGCTTTTTTTCATTTTCTGCAGCATCGAATTGTTTCAGCCCTGCATAGGCCATTCCTTTGCCAAAATGGTACAAAAGACTTGCGTACACATGATGCGTAGCCGGCGCAGGCATGCTCAATAGCTTTTCCCATTTAGCAAAACGTATATCCAAAAAAACGGGGGTCGTGTACAGGTACTGGATATAAGAGCCCAATGGCGGCGGCATGGAAAGAAGAGAAGTATCAATGGCAGCTTTTAGTTCTTCCGTAGTTTTTATTCCATATTCATACCGTGCTGCCAGCAAAGCACAATTGGCCTGCATGTGCAGGTTGTGCCACTGGTACAAAAAAGCATTTTCGGCAACAGCAGGAAAAATATCCGTGTATTGTTTGAATGTTTTTACAGCCGCTTCATTAACATCGGCACCCTTGTTAAATTGTCCTGTACGCAAATAAATATGCGAAGGCATGTGCACCATGTGCGACAAGCCGGGAGTTAATTTACCTAAGCGGTCAGCGCTGGCAAGGGCTTTTGCTGCATAAGGCGAAGCCTCCATTACATGGATATAATAATGGTTGGCGCCTGGATGATCGGGTGTTTTTGCCAATAGTTTCTCCAACACTTCCCTTATCCGCGGCGTCCATGATTTGGGTGTACCGTCGGTATTCCAAAGTTGCCATGGATGCTGCAACATCAGTGCATCGGCATACAACACCGCAACATCTGCGTTTGCAGGAAACTGTTTGCAGGCCTTGTACATTTCATCTACATAATCCTGGTTCAGCTTTTCTCTTGTTTGCGTAGTGTCTTCTGAATAGCGCAATGACATGGCATTGATCAGCATCTTTTCAACTGCCGTTGCGTTCCCTGACAGGTCGTTGGCTTTTCGGGTTGTTTCCAGGGCTTCGGGTGAAGCAGCATAACCCACATCATTAATGTTAGGTCCTAAGGCAAGTGCCTGTGCCCACCACACCATGGCATTTTGCGGATCGAACCTTGCGGCTTTTTTAAAAGAGGCCAGCGCCTCAATAATGTGAAAGCCGTAATACATATTAATGCCCTGGTTGAAATAAAATTGGGCGCTGTCGTTGGTAGTAGAAATTTTCCAATGGTAATTTCCTGCGCCGGGCATGGGAGGTATATCGGCATCGGCTAAAAGTTTCGAGAGCATACTGCGGTCGGGTGCGCAACTGATACTAGTTTTCTTTTTCAGGTCAATGAAAGCAAATGATCTTTGTTTTTGCAGGGAGGCAGAGGCCATGAAAACGAACGCAGCCAGGAAGGCTGCCGTAACAAGCATGAACCATTTCATACCGGGCAATTTTGGTTCAGGAAAAGTTACGAATTAGTTCCCGGCCAACTGTTCCTCGAGGCTCATTATTTTTTCAAAGAGTTCTTCGTATTGCTGGTTGGCAGTTTCCCATTGCTGTGATGCTTGTTTGTACGCTGCTTCTGTTTTTTTAAATTCATCTGCATTGGAGTACGTAGAAGGCTCCGCTAATTTATTTTCTAATTCAGCTTTTTGTTTATTGAAATCTGCTAACTGTTTTTCTATTTGCTGAAATAAACGTTGCTGCTTTTGCAGTTCTTTCTCGATCGCAGATTTCGTGGATGATGAACCTGATTTCGCAGCTTCTGTTTTTACAACGGTCTTTTCACTTGCGCCTTGCGCCTTGTTACTTATACCTTTTTCTTCCGGTTTTGCGCCTTGCGTTTTAGTCTTTGCATTGTTGGTAGCCATTCTTTCTTTCCACTCCACCCATTCTTCATAACCGCCCTTGAATTCTTTTATCTCATGGTCAACAATCTCCCAGATCTTGTTGGCTGTTTTTGAAATAAAATAACGGTCGTGACTTACCAAAATCATACTTCCGCCATATTTGTTCAAGGCGTCGATCAGCAGGTCGCAACTATGCATGTCAAGGTGGTTGGTAGGTTCATCCAGCATTAAAAAATTAGCCTTGCTAACAATTGTTTTTGCCAATGCCACCCTTGCTTTTTCGCCACCGCTCAATATTTTTATTTTCTTATCGGCATCATCGCCGCTAAAAAGAAAGCAACCCAGCAATCCTCTCAATTCCAGTTCATTCATCTGGCTGCCGCATTCTTTCATTTCATCTAAAATGGTATTGTTGATGTTCAGGGCTTCCAACTGGTGTTGGGCGTAAAAGCTTTCTTCTACATTATGCCCCCATTTTCTTTCTCCTTCAAAAGGTTCCACGCCGGCGATGATGCGCAATAAAGTGGACTTTCCTTTACCGTTGGCGCCGATCAAAGCAATTTTATCGCCGCGGTCAATTTCTGCAGAAGCATGTTCTACAATCGTATTGTCGCCAAAGGATTTTTTTATGTCTTTCAGTTCAACCAATACTTTGCCTGGTGTTTTATCTACGCGGAAATTGATCCGGATATTGGGGCGTTCGATCTCCACATCTTCAATGCGATCCAGCTTATCCAGTTTCTTCATGATGCTTTGCGCCATAGCCGCTTTACTGGCCTTGGCTCTGAACCGTTCCACCAGCCGTTCATTCTGCCGTATATAATCCTGTTGGTTCTCATAAGCCTTTTGTTGCATTTCTATGCGGATGGCCTTTTCTTTTTCATAATGGTCAAAATTGCCATTGTAAATATGTAATTGCTGCTGGTACACCTCAACAATTTTTGTAACCATGCGGTTCAAAAAATATTTATCGTGGCTTACAATTACAACGGAACCCTGGTAATGCGTCAGGTATTTTTCAAGCCATTCAATGGAAGGAAGATCCAGGTGGTTGGTAGGTTCATCCAGTAAAAGCAGATCGGGTTGCTGCAAAATCATTTTTGCCAGTAGCACACGCATTCTCCAGCCGCCGCTAAACTCCCGGTAAGGCCGTTGCAGGGCGCTGTTCTCAAAACCCAAACCTTGCAGAATTTCTTCGGTCTTGTGTTGCATTACATAACCACCGGCTTCTTCAAACTCGTGCAGTTTGTGGCTGTATTTATCAAGCAATTCATCGGTGGAATGAACCTCCAGTTCTTTCACCATTTGGTCCAGTTCTTTTTCCAAGGCCTTAGCCTTATCAAAAGCATGCATGGCTACTTCTACAATAGATTCGCTGGTATCGAAACTTAAAAGATCCTGGTGAAGATAACCTATGGAAGTGCTGCGGCTGCGCTCCACTGTGCCGGCAGAAGGAGTGTATTCGCCTACCAAAACTTTTAAAAGCGTGGATTTTCCTGTGCCGTTATAACCAATGAGGCCAATGCGTTCGCCCGGGTTAATATGCCAGGTGGCATCTTTCACAATAACCCGTGCACCAAATTCAAACGTAACATTTTGTAAACCTGCTAACATAAGGGTTGCAAAGATAACCGCTGATCGGTGAGATTGTAAAGGAATTGAACTGATTCATGTGCCGCTTTCAAAACTTGATAAACAATTAACAAGATTGAAAGACCGTTGTTAGAAATCTCTTAACATAGGTGCCCTGTGTCGGCTACATTTGCATAAATTTTTAGAACATGCAAAAGCTTTTTGTATTGCTGCTGGGTCCAATTCTTTTTATAGCCTGTAATAATTCTGACTCCAACAAAGTGTTGGCAGATAACGCCGCTACAAAACCAAGCAAGCACACCGCAGCTTTCAATCAGTCCATTCAATCGGCAATGGATAGTTATTATAATTTGACGGAAGCTTTTGTAAACTGGGATTCAGTTAAGGCTTCTTCATTAGCAGCCACATTAAATGCAAAGCTTGACAGTTTGCCACTAAGCGAATTAAAAAATAATGCTTCTGTCAACATTGCCAAAGCAGATAGTTCCATTGCAGACGCTAAAAAAGATGTAGCCGGAATGATGGCTGCCAGCGATATTACCACCAAGCGCCATGCCTTGAATGCATTGAGCGATCATCTTTTTGATTTCTTGAACACTGTGCAATACGATCGTCAAAAATTGTATTTGCAGGAATGTCCCATGGCTTTTAATGATACAGAACCTGGTCACTGGTTAAGCTCGCAGGATTCTATCCGCAATCCTTACCTTGGCTTGCATCATCCTTATTACAAAAGTGGCATGATTGAATGTGGATCAAACAAGGCTGTTGTAAACTTTACAGAAGCAAAATGAGTGTAGACAGGATATTTTCTTTATTGTTTTTCTTTATTGGCACTTCGGTGTTTGCACAAAGCAAGTACACTATTAACGGCTATGTAAGGGACAGTGTCAGCGGCGAGTCTGTTACTGCAGCTACCATTACCATTGACGGCAAAACGGTGACCAGCAACGCTTACGGTTTTTATTCGCTTACACTGAACGAAGGCGAGTACGATGTTACTGTATCGCATGTGTCCTACATCAGCACTTCGTTTCATGTTAGCCTGGAAGAAAATATTGAACAGAATATTCTCCTGCTTCCCAAATCTGCTGCGCTCAACGAAGTGGTTGTGTACAGTAAAAAACGTGATGCCAATGTGCGTACGGCGCAAATGGGAAAAATTGATCTTTCCATTGGGCAGATCAAAAATGTCCCGGCGTTTTTAGGCGAGGTGGATATTTTAAAAACCATCCAGTTATTGCCCGGCGTGCAATCGGCAGGAGAGGGCAACTCCGGTTTTTATGTACGTGGCGGCGGCCCCGATCAAAACTTAATTATCCTCGACGATGCTGTAGTGTATAACACAGGACATTTGTTTGGTTTCTTTTCCATTTTTAATGCGGACGCTATTAAAAACACTTCCTTAATTAAAGGCGGCATGCCTGCGCAATATGGCGGAAGACTGTCATCGGTGCTGGATGTAACCATGAAGGACGGCAACAGCAATCAATTTCAAACCGAAGGCGGTATTGGTTTGATCGCTTCAAGGTTTTCTGTGCAGGGACCTATAAAAAAAGACAAAGCTTCTTTTATTGTTTCTGCAAGAAGAACATACATTGATGCACTGGTAAAACCTTTCATCAGCAAGGAAAGCAATGCTTACGGTTCGGGTTATTATTTCTACGACCTGAACGCCAAGATCAATTATAAATTTTCAGAAAAGGACCGTTTGTTTTTGAGCGGTTATTTTGGAAGGGATGTATTTTCTTATCGCGATAAAAAACTTTCTTTCAGGGCTGATATTCCCTGGGGAAATGCCACCGGCACCCTGCGCTGGAACCATGTATTCAACAGGAAGTTATTTGCTAACACCACAGTTGTTTACAACGATTATCATTTCAAATTTGGTGCAGCACAAAATAATTTCGAGATCGGTCTTGCATCGGGCATAAAAGATGGTACAGGCAAAATTGATTTTGATTACTATCCTTCCGGCCGGCATAAAATAAAGTTCGGCGGTATTGCTACGTATCACAAGTTCATTCCTAATGTTACGTCGGGCCACCAGGATTCAGTGATCTTTAAGCCAAGCAACGATGGCGTAAAATATGCGCTGGAAAATGCTTTGTATGTGCAGGATGATTGGGATCTGTCGGATAAAGTAAAGCTGAATTATGGTTTGCGCTGGAGTAGTTTTTCCCAAATTGGTCCTTATACCAAATACATAAAAGATGATAATCAAAATAAGCTTGACAGTACGATCTATAAAAGTTTTGAAAAGGTAAAAGCTTACGCAGGATTTGAACCAAGAGTGACCTTGCGTTATTCGCTCAATACAACCACTTCTTTAAAAGGTTCGGTAACCAGGAACCTCCAGTTCATTCATTTGGTAAGTAATGCCGGAACCACGTTGCCTACAGATCTTTGGGTGCCCAGCACTTTTCGTGTGAAGCCGCAAATCAGCTGGCAATATGCCGGCGGCATTTTCAAAAATTTTAAGAACAACGAATACGAAACTTCGGTGGAGCTGTATTACAAAAGAATGCAGCATCAAATTGAATATAAAGAAGGTTATTCACCATCGTTAAGAGACCCTGAAGAAGAGTTTGTTTTTGGCAAAGGCTGGAGCTACGGTACTGAATTTTTTATTAATAAAACGAGAGGAAGATTGACAGGATGGATCGGTTACACTTTATCGTGGACGTGGCGCAGGTTTCCCGACCTTAATGCCGGCGAAAAATACCCGGCTAAATACGACCGCCGCCACGATCTTTCTGTTGTAGGCATGTATGAATTAAACAGCAAATGGAAATTGGGCGGTGTTTTTATTTATGCTACCGGCAACGCCACTTCGCTGCCTGAACGTTTTTATGTTATTAACGGCGTGCTGACACAGGAATACAGCGCCATCAACAAATACCGTCTGCCCTCTTATCATCGCCTCGATATTTCTGCCACTTACACGCCGCAAAAAAAGAACAAAAAGCTACAGAGCTATTGGGTGTTCAGTGTTTACAATTTGTACAACCGGAAAAATCCTTACTTCATTTATTTCGACCAGACGGGCAGCCCCTATAACGGAACATTAAAAATACAGGCAAAGCAGGTTTCTTTATTTCCGGTGTTGCCATCGGTTACGTGGAATTTCAAGTTCTAAAACACGTGGGCCCGCAGCCCCCACCCAGCCTCCCCCAACGAAGGAGGAGTGCCACTCACCAACCTCGCTTTGTGGAGCGTCATTATTGTTATTGAAAACTTGGGTAGGCGAGGTTGTTGCCCAGCCACTTCTTCTTTGGGGATGGAGGCGGCTATGAGTTTTTAACGTTCGTAAACATAAATCCCCTTAACTTCTCATCATCAAAACCCTTACAACATGAGAAAAATAATTCTGTTTTCTTTTTTGCAGGCTTCTATTTTATTTCTTGCAGCGCAAGACACTCCCGATGCTTCGGTGATGAGTAAGATCAAACAGGAAGGAGAGCAAAATTCCAAAGTAATGGATATTGCTTTTCACCTTACCGATGTAAATGGCCCACGACTAACAGCTTCACCCAATTTTATGAATGCCGCCAACTGGGCTAAAAACACGTTGAGCAGCTGGGGATTGGTAAACGCCAAACTGGAACCCTGGGGTGAGTTTGGCAGGGGCTGGCAACAGCAACGTTGTTATGTAGCCATGACCAAACCGTATTATGCTCCGTTCATTGCCATACCAAGAGCATGGACCGGCAGCACACCCGGAAACAAAATGATCAATAATAGCGTTGTGCTGATCAAAGCAAAAGACTCTGCCGAGTTAATACAATACGCAGGCAAGCTAAAAGATAAAATTGTAATGCTTTGGGTTGATGATACCCTGAAGCCTTCGTTTGAAGCTGATGGCGAACGCTATGCCGATAGTGTCCTGGAAAAAATGGCAAAGGCAGAACCCCAGCAAAGAGCACAACGCCAGATGACAGATCAAATGCGCCAGCAATTTGCTGCCAGAAGATCATTTCAACGGACTTTGGACAATTTGTACAATACAGAAAAACCTTCGCTGGTGCTTAGCATCAATCCAAGAGGCAATGACGGAACAGTGTTTGTGCAAGGCGGTGGCGAGTATAAAAAAGATGCACCTGAAGGTCCCGCCAGCGTAATGCTATCAAGCGATGATTACCTGCGTGTGCAGCGCCTTGTAAATGCCGGCATTCCGGTAGAGTTGGAAGCCGATGTAAAAACAAAATTCTTTACGAATGATTTGAAGGGCTACAATGTAATTGCTGAAATACCCGGCACCGATCCAAAACTAAAAGACGAAGTAGTAATGCTGGGCGGACATCTGGACTCGTGGCAGGGAGCTACCGGCGCCACTGATAATGCAGCTGGATGTTCGGTAATGATGGAAGCCGTTCGCATTTTAAAAGCCATGAACATCAAACCACGCCGTACCATACGTATTGCTTTATGGAGCGGAGAAGAGCAAGGACTATTTGGTTCACGCAACTATGTAAAAAATCATTTGGGCGATCCGGCCACCATGCAGCTAACACCCGAGCAAGCCAAGATTTCCGCTTACTACAATTTGGATAATGGCACAGGAAAGATCCGTGGTGTGTATTTGCAGGGCAATGAAGCGGTGCGTCCTTTGTTTGCAAAATGGCTGGAGCCGTTTAGCGCTATGGGTGCTTCCACACTCACTATAGACAACACAGGTGGAACAGATCATTTATCTTTTGATGCGGTAGGCATTCCTGGTTTTCAATTTATTCAAGACCCGATTGAGTATGGTACCAGGACGCACCATACCAACATGGATACTTACGATCATTTGGTGCCCGACGATCTAAAACAGGCTTCAATGATCGTTGCTGCTTTTGTATATAACACGGCAATGAGAGACGAAAAGCTTCCACGTAAAGAATTGCCAAAGCCAAGAGGAGAGCAGAGAGGATTTTAAAATGCGATGTACGATGTACGATTTATGATGTATGATAAGCAAGCATTACATCGTAAATCGTACATCGTACATTAATTTGGCTTCTCGTAAATAAACCGCACCTGTGCACTTTTTTGTTTGTCCGACGAAAGGAACAAACGGTATTTTTTATCGCCTGCTGTAATGATCAGCATCGCCGTATTAGGCGGAATGGTTCCCAAATTATCAGCGATCATGGTGATTTCCTGCTCGGGATGTTCCAGGTCTACCTTTACTTCCAGCGTAACGGGTTTCAGCCCCAGTCTTTGATGCGCTATCAGCACACGATTGTCCAGCGTAACGGTTATTGAATCTCCATCAATTTCTGCATTGTCATAAAAGTCCAGACGGATCATGCCGGTATCAACATTGATTTCCTGGATATTGGTAAATTCCGATTTTGCTACACGGTGCAATACAATTCTACCCGGTGTGCAGGCCACACTTCCGTTCATAATAACGCCGCCCCATTCGCCGCTCAGTGTTTCCTGGTTATCAACTTTATCATAGGTCAAAGTATAATAGCGTACGCAGGGCGTACAGTCTGCCGGAATATGAAAGGTAGTAATGCGCTGCTCCTGCAGGTTCATTGTTTTGGTGGCAGCATTATAAACGCCTGTATAATTTTTTTTTACGTAATTCAGCACATCAGAATAGTGATAACAAAACCCCGCAAGTTGATTGTTGCTGCTGTTGATTTGCAGTTCTATGTTGTAAACAGGAAAGCAGCCGCCCGACTGCTGTGTCAATGTTCCCTTCCAAATGCCGTTCAATTGCTGCGAATAAGCAAAGACATGAATAAGGATTAAAATAGTAGTTAGTTGCAGCTTCACAAACGGAAAATAATAGTTTTAGCCAGTAACAACTAAAAAATTATATAAATGGTTATTCAGAAGGTTGGTACCGAAACCTTACCATGGCATTTTTTTGCTCGGTAGAAGTAATACTTACCTGGTAGCGTTTATCGCCATCCTGAACGATCATTAAAGAAGTGTTTGGCGGAATGCGCCCCATATTTTCTGCCACCATGATCAATGTATGTTCAGGATTGCTTTCATCCATTTTTATGGTGTAGGTAAGCGGTGACGCAGAGAGGCGTTTATTCGCTAAAATAAGCTGGCCGTCCAAATACACACTGATGGTATCGTCGTCAATCTCACCATTATCATAAAGCCTTATTTTGATCTCGTTGCTTGTAACGGTAAGTGATTGTGTTAATTCATTTTTTCTTGAACGGGTAACTGTAGGGATGGTTATTTTAGGCCTTTCCATTGGTTTTTCTATAACAATAGGTCCCGTTGTTTTTCTTTCCGTCGTATCTGTTTTTGGTTTGCTAACAATAACAGGTTTTTTTGCCGGAGCCTTTACAGACTTTTTAGTAACTGGTTTTGATACCGGCTTATGCGTTGTTTTGGCAGTACTTTTATTGGTGGTTTTCGGAACAATCTTGGGCTTTGCTTTTGCCACTGCCGTATCTGTTCGGGGTTCTATCTTATCACGCAAAAACGGCTCTACATAAAAATCCGAAGCAGTTACTCTTCTTAAATACACGGTGCCGCCGCCACAGTCGCCCCATTTGCCATTGTTCTTTGGATTGGAACGATCCTCAGTTCGGCCCACATAAGTGCCTTCTAAAAATTCCTCTCTGCCCGATTTGGCATAAGAGAATTTATAGTTCATCAGGCAAGTGCCGCCACCGCCCAAATTGCGTACTTCAATGGTGCGCAGTTCCTGTATGGTAAACGAATTGTTCTTGAGAATATAATTACCGGTCATGCTTGATTTGCCATAAAAGCGGGTGTCAAGGTAAGAGTAAGAAACGCCTGTTACCATTCCGGATTTTGCTTGTTCTACCTGGAACTCAAGGCGGTAATTTTCCCCCGACTCAGTAATAAAGTATCCTTTCCATATTCCGGTTAAATCCTGGCTGTAACTTAATACAGGGAGCAAGCCAACGAGCAGTAAAAAAAGAAGTTTAGATAAAACGGTTTTCATGTTCGAACGCAAATTAATTATTAAGGCTTTCGTAAATGGCCAATCGTAGGTATAAAAAAGTTAATTTTGCCGCTCTTTATGAGTGAAAGTATAAATATTACATTACCCGACGGCGCCGTTCGTCAATATCCGAAAGGCGCCACAGCATTGGATGTTGCTAAGTCCATTTCAGAAGGATTGGCAAGAAAAGTATTGGCAGCCGAGATCAACGGGCAGGTGTGGGATGCCACACGTCCTATTAATGAAGATGCAACGTTGAAGTTGCTGACCTGGGAGGATAACAATGGTAAAAGCACTTTCTGGCATTCATCGGCGCACCTGATGGCCGAAGCTATTGAAAGCATGTTTCCTGGTGTAAAATTTTGGGTAGGCCCTCCGGTTGAAAACGGTTTTTATTATGATGTAGACCTGGGCGACAGATCCATTAGCGAGGAAGACCTGCGCAAACTGGAAG
>JBQCJM010000277.1:0-2458 GCA_051952715.1 Flavisolibacter sp. | reverse complement strand
ATGATTTCATTTGCGTGAATTTGTTTTTCAATTTGATGCGTTGGATTGTTGCACCCCGATATTGTTATACTTCAAAAATAACTATTGCTTTGGTCAATCAAATAAACTATCGGTGAAGTGCCGTTTTTGTCCCTATTTTTAAGAAAAATTTTGCGTGTCGCACCAACCAGAACGTAAGGAAAAAAACTGCCTCAATTGCGGAGCTATTGTACAAGGCCGCTATTGCCATGTGTGTGGCCAGGAAAATATCGTGACCAAACAGAATTTTTGGGGGCTAACAAAACATTTCATTTATGATGTTTTTCATTTTGATGGAAAGTTTTTCGATACTGTAAAATACTTGTTCATCAAACCCGGTTTTGTTCCGAAAGAATATATAAAAGGGAGGCGAAATAGTTATCTCGATCCCATACGCATGTATTTGTTTACATCAGCTTTTTTCTTTCTGATATTTTTTAAGTTTATGAATCCGGGTTTTAAAGGTTCAGAATTTGCAGATGCTGAACCGCTTTCAAAGCAGGAGCGTTTGAAAATGATAAACAAGCTGACAAATAAGCTGGATAGTACAGCCTCAGATTCCGTTATTTATAAAAAGCTTTTATTACTGCGGGACACAACAAAGGCTGTTTCAAACAGTGAGCTTGATTCGATTGGTAGTTCCTTGAATATTATGGACAGATCCTACAGGAATAAGCACGAATATGATTCCATTCAAAATGCGTTGCCTTCTGAAAAAAGAGACAATAGCTTAACAAGAAAGCTGACAAGAAAATTGCTCCAGGTTAATGAAAAGTACGACGGAAGATCATCTAAAATGCTGGAGGCCGGGTCTGAACTTTTTCTGCATAGCCTGCCCTATATGCTTTTTATCTCGCTGCCTTTTTTTGCGCTGTTGCTGAAATTGTTGTACATGCGGCGTAAAGATTTCTATTATAGCGATCATGCCGTCTTTACTTTGTATCACTATATTTTCTCCTTTATTCTTCTTTTGGTTCTTTTTGTTTTTACATTGCTGCAAGACTGGCTTCATTGGGGTTTGTTCAATTGGTTGATTACCTTGTTGATATTTTACGGAGGTTACTATTTACTCCGCTCTATGAAATCATTTTACCAGCAACGATGGGGAAAAACGGTTGTCAAATTTTTGTTGTTAAACTTTCTTGGCTTTATTGTTTTACTGATCTTATTCCTGGTGTTTATTGTTTTTTCATTTTTCGAACTTTAATTAAAATACAAAATGCAAGCATTTGAGAAGTTGGTGTCAATCATGGATGATCTTAGAGAAAAATGCCCATGGGATAAAAAGCAAACAATTCAGTCGCTTAGGCAAATGACGCTGGAAGAAACGTACGAATTAACAGATGCCATTACAATGCATGACTGGCCATCTATAAAAGAAGAATTAGGTGATCTTTTATTGCACATTGTTTTTTATTCAAAAATTGGGGCCGAACAAAAACAATTTACTATTGAAGAGGTGATAGAAGGTATCTCGCAAAAATTAATTGACAGGCACCCGCATATTTATGGTGATGTAAAAGTTGAGAACGAAGAAGACGTAAAACGTAACTGGGAAAAGCTTAAATTAAAAGAAGGGAAAAAATCAGTATTGTCGGGCGTACCTAAAGCGCTGCCTGCCCTGGTAAAAGCCATGCGGCTGCAGGAAAAGGCAAAACAGGTAGGCTTTGAGTGGGAAAACAAGGAACAGGTTTGGGAAAAAGTGAAGGAAGAAGAAAGCGAATTGCAGGAAGCGATTCATGCTAAAGAGCAGGACAAAATTGAAGAGGAGTTTGGCGATCTTATGTTTTCATTGGTGAACTTTGCACGGTTTTTGAATGTTGATGCCGAGAACGCTTTGGAAATTACCAACAAAAAATTTATTCACCGCTTTACGCAAATGGAAGCTAAAGCATTGTCATCCGGCAAAAACCTAAACGAAATGACACTGGATGAAATGGACGCTATTTGGAACGAAATCAAACGACACAAAGATTGAAGTTTTCACAACTCCATAGTCACCTACCAAAACGCAGCTTGTTGTTTTTTGCTGTTGGATTATTCCTGCTCTCTTTTGTTACAACCTATTATTTTCAAATTCAGCCTTCCATCAATTACCAGCAAAAAAAATTAGAACGATATATTCACAGCCAGGAAAAAGATGCCAACGCTTTGTTTCATGATACGGACCTGATGCGCAAGCTGGTTTTAAAGACAGAATCTTTAAACGAGCTAAAGTCAATCGAAGAAAAAAATTACGGTTTTTTTCTTTTTGCCGAAACAATATCCGATAATCAAAATCTTCTTTTTTGGAATAATCAGAAAATTCTTCCCCCTGAGGCAGATTTCGATTTGGCAGATGGTGCGCAGTTTGAACATCTGATCAATGGCTACTATGTTGTGATTAAAAAAACCTTGCAGCTGGATGGGATGAGCAACAATATCGGAGCTTATGCACTGA
>JBQCJM010000276.1:0-2005 GCA_051952715.1 Flavisolibacter sp. | reverse complement strand
TGAATAATGATTTCTTTCAGAATTATCCACTATTAAAAAGCCATTCTCTTTTACCTTACTCACCGCATGCAAAATGCAGGATGGGCGAGCACGTCCATCTACTATTACAATATCGAAAAGCTGGTCAGGGAAACGATCAATCTGTTTCGCATAGTTTTCAAACTTTTTTTCTTTAAACAAAGGGTCCGACGAAATGTAATGTTTTGGATTCGCAAAGTCCTTGCTTGAAAACTCCAGATCAGCTTCTGCCTCTGCAAGTATGTATTCTACATTTTTAATGTTGTCCCTTTTTAACTCTTCCTGTATTATATCGTACCATTTTCTTTCATGTTCAATTGAAATCACGTGTTTCACTTTAGAAGACCAAAAAAAAGTTGATCCTCCCGAACCATATTCAAATACTAACATTTCAGGTCTTGCTATGTTGTTTAGGAACTTAATAGCGCCAAATGATAGCCATGGTATTTTATCCGAGATAGAATTTTTGCCCGGCTTCAAATGTTTCCACCATGCAGGAAAGTATTTTATAACGTCAATCAAGGTCTGTGCAGAAGGCTTTTGCAAGATTGCCCCGGCAGACATTTTTAAATAAATAGTAGTTTTTTTGATTGGATTCATAGAATATTTTATTGGCCAACCGTTTTGGGTAAATGCCGCCTTTTTAAATAAAGAACAAGGTAATAGTAAATGATCAGGTAAACGAAGTTAACGATGAGTGCTGTTAAAGCAGCACCATATACTCCCCATAAAGGAATAAGCCATAAACCAAACCCCACGCTGGCAAAACTCATAACTAATCCAGAAATCGAAGTCATTTCAGTTCTTTCAAAATAAATCATGTAGTTGGAAAGTAGTGGAGTCATGGATGCAAGGATCTGCGTCACTAATAAAATGGGCAATATCCACACTACTTCAAAATATTTATGCGGGATGATTGAAAGCCAAAACAGTGCTACAAACAAAAGCCATATCAGAATTGCTAACCCCGAAAAAAGCAAAAGCAACTTAGACAGAAACTTCTGCGTTTTTTTAAAATTTTTTTCTACATCTTTCTCTTTTAAGAAAACAGGCAGCCATACATTTTGCAGCGATGCAAAGATCAACGGAATGATGCTGGCAAATGAAAAGGCCAAATAGTAATTAGAAAGTTCTTTCAGAGAGCCATATTTCTGCAATAAAAATTTATCGCTGAAGTTTACTAATATTCCAAATATTGCAGACAGCATAATGGGTAGCCCCAGTTTAATACTCTTCAACATCATCTTTCTGCTAAATACAGGCACCATTTCTTTTACTAAGTAAATAGCAAACAGACACAGCAAAACCAACTCTGTAATATAAGTAGCACTTAGACGGAGATAAACAGCATTACCTCTGAAAAAATACAAGGCCGATACGGCAACAAGGTTTATCATTACAATTCTGTAAATGTTATACCTTTTAACCAGTTTTATCTTTTCACTTGTATAAAAATAATTGGTAAGCATAAAACTGAACACTGTAACCAGTAAAGAGAAAAATAATATTCCCTTATACTGCCCATAAGATGAATGGTTATCGAATAACGTAGTGATAATTGCATGATGCCATCCAAGACCTATTACTGCGGCACAGCATATTGTAAGGAATAGCAACAATGTAACCACAATTGTAAAAAGCAATTTTCCTCTTTCTTCTTTCGTATCGTAGACATGATACAATTTACTTTGAGGTATATACAAACCCAGGTTTAGCACAAGCGAAAACACTTGTATAATAGAAAGAAAGTAATTGTAAAGCCCGAACTCTTCCTGGCTCATCAAACGTAGAAAAAGAGGAAGCAGAATGAAGCCGGATGCTTTAACCAACACGTCAACGCCTAAAACGGTTGCAAAGTTTTTAATAAAGCCGCTATTGTGAGCATTTCTAAAAAAACCAGGTTTTATAAATTTGTTTACAACTGTTTCTATTATAGTCATCGGCATTGAAAAGAAAAAGTACCAGGGTTAGTTTATAGGCAAGCGAC
>JBQCJM010000275.1:0-3556 GCA_051952715.1 Flavisolibacter sp. | reverse complement strand
ATACTTTTTCCATTTTCTCTTTATCGCGGCTTAAGGTCAAACGCTCTTTCTTAGTGATCGAGTCGAAAGAACCATCGCCCAGCATTTTTTCAATGCTCTGCATTTTCTTCACACTCTTACGAACTGTGTTGAAGTTGGTAAGCATACCACCTAACCAACGCTCAGTTACATAAGGCATGTTTACACGTTGTGCACACTCAGTAACAATATCCTTAGCTTGTTTTTTAGTACCTACAAACAAAATTTTCTTACCGCTGCGGGCAATTTGCTTTAGAGCGGCTGCAGTTTCCTGCAAGCCTTCTACGGTTTTATTTAAGTCGATGATGTGAATACCTTTCTTCTCAGCGAAGATGTAAGGCAACATCTTAGGATTCCACTTCTTCTTCAGGTGACCAAAGTGTACACCTGCTTCAAGGAGTTGTTGCTGTAACGAAGTGTTTTGTTCCATTGTATTTGAATAAGAATTTGAATAATAAGATTAACGTTTAGAGAACTGGTAGCTTCTGCGGGCTTTCTTCTTACCGAACTTCTTACGCTCAACAGAACGTGGGTCACGTTTCAGCAAACCAGCTGCTTTTAATGCAGGTCGAAACTCGGCATTTACTTCTACCAACGCACGGGCAATACCCAGCATGGCAGCTTCGGCCTGGCCCTTTACACCACCACCGGCAGCATTGATCTTTACATCAAATTTGTCGGCAGCATCAACGGTTTGAAGCGGACGGGCTACCTGGTTTTGAAGGTATACCAGTGAAAAATATTGTTTGTAATCTTTATCATTTACAGTGATAGCACCGGAGCCACGAGAGATAAAAACTCTTGTAACAGCTTCTTTACGGCGACCAACACTATTTTTTTGCTTTTCCATTTATTATTAATTAGGAATTAGTAATTGAGATTTAGAACTTCAGTTCTTTAGGTTGTTGTGCAGTATGCGGATGTTGGTCACCGGCGTATACAAATAGTTTTTTGTACATCTGGCGGCCCAGGCGGTTTTTAGGCAGCATGCCTTTAACAGCTCTTTCAATTATCACCTCAGGCCTGCGCTTCAACAAATCTTTAGCTACTTCTTCTTTACGGCCACCAGGATAACCCGTAAAGCGGTCGTAAATTTTTTCGTCCAGTTTATTACCTGTCAGTTTTACTTTATCACAGTTGATAACGATGATATAATCGCCTGTATCAACGTGAGGGGTGTAATATGCTTTGTTCTTACCACGAAGGATCGCAGCAATACGAGAGCACATACGTCCCACGGTTTGATTGGTACCGTCAACAACATACCAGTTACGTTGTACGGTAGCCGCATTCGCATGTTTGGTTGTAAAATGTAGTTTGCTCATGATTTGAAATTTGTGTTACGACCATCCTCGTAACGCTTTTAAAATTTTGAGGCGCGAAGATAAGTGGAAGCCTGCATTCAAAGGACAATTTGGATGATTAATTTTACAGGCACCCTTGTAACTCATTGAAAAACAATAAAAATTTTGACCATTTTTTGAGCTTGTTAACGAAAAAGACTGCTGATGTAAGTAGCTGATTGTCCTAAATCTGACTTTTAGTTACTAAGTTATGGTGACAGTCGTTGAAATTCGGTATTGCTGCATAAACTGCAATATGTCTTATTTTCATGCCTTATGGAAGCAATACAACCCCTTGGACGAAATGTTTTTGGCGATCCGTCAAACGCAGGTAAGGTTTTGCCGGAATCAGAAGCTTTGCAATTATTGAATAACTGGGTAGCTAACGAACGACTTCGCTTACACATGAAACAGGTTGCCGCAGTAATGAAAGCATGGGCTATAGAAAGAGAACAGCTTTCGCAAGAAGAAGCTTATAAGTGGTGGCTGGCCGGTTTGCTTCATGATGCTGATTGGGAAAAATACCCGAACGATCATTGCAGGATCATCATTGAAGAATTGGAAAAGAGAAATATTGATCCTTCCGTTATTCATTGCATCGCCTCTCATGGGCCAAAACATTTTGGGGTAGAACCTGAAAACACCATGGACAAAATGATCTATGTGTTCGATGAATTATCTGGTTTCATTCATGCTGCCGCTTTAATTCGCCCAACACGTTACGAAGGCATGGATGTAAAAAGCATTACTAAAAAATTAAAAACGCCTTCATTTGCCGCACAGGTAAGCAGGGAAGATATTGATGATGCCATTGCTAGAATTGATGCTTCGCTTGAAGAAATCATTTCTTTTATAATTGAGCATCAAAAAGAGGTTATATAATTATCAGGCTTTTCAACTATTTTTTGGATAAGCACCGGTTTATTATTATACAAAAGCCGCTCAATTGAGCGGCTTTTGTATTGTTGTATCGTGCGTTCTTAGTTGATGGTAACAGTTTGTGCGTATTCATCTAGAGTAATGGTGTAAGTCCCAGAAGTAGCTGGGGTCCTAAAATTGTCCCCACCCTCCCATTTGATTTTTCTCGGTGTGCCTGTAGCTGTGCTTCCCCCGCTAGCATCTTCATAATCAAACGCTCCCCAGTCATTTCCAGCCAAAAATTTTATTTCCTTATCGCCTATTAGATTTAAGGTGATCTGCCATTTTCCATTTCCTATATAGGTCATTTGAGGAGATGCTCCCGGGTTCCATTCCGCTACACCATTAATTCCATTGCCTACGACACGCATTTCTGTAGCAGCATTCATTACATAAGTTGGATTTTTTACATCTCTATAATCCCAAATAAAACGAACAGGGCCGGCTGTACCTGTCCATTTGAAATTGTCGCCTCCGCTTTCCTTTATTTTTCCATTCCCTGCATCTTCATAGTCTCTCGTGTAATCCAGATTTCCATTGGGCCAATCACTGTTATCAAGAGGTTTGAACTCTCCGTTTGATGTGACATTAACAATGCCTATAAAAAGATTGGTAGAAGCAAAGCCCATTTCCTGCGATGTGAACGCAGCTCCTGGATTCCAGTCGGCAGGTGTACCACCCCCTACCAATGCCATACGGCCAAATTGTTTTTGCACGTAGTATTTGTTATTAATCATATCCACCGTGATGCGGTATACACCATCGCCTGCCGGTGTATTTATATTATTACCGCCACCCACAACGGTTAAGTTACCAGAAGTTCCCGAACCGTCCACATCACCATATACTTTTAATGAAGGATCGCTCCAATCCACATTATCGCTTAAAAACTTAAAGCCAAAGCCGGCCGTAGTAAGTTTTGTATAAATATAAAACACACCGGTTCTTGATTCATCCTCAATAAAACGCAGGGCATTGGTTGGTGTCCAATCGGCCAGTGTGCTGCCGCCTACTAAATATAGCTTTACTTCTCTTGCTACATAAAGCTGATTTACAAAATCGCTCATTTGCGTCCAGGAGCCGGAAGTAGCAGCAATAGTCCATTTTAAATTGGCAACGGAGGCCACGTTGGTAAAGCCATATTTGGTCAGTGTATCAGAGAAATCTTTGTAGCTGATTCTAAACAAGGTATCGACGCCATTGTTCCGGCTGTTGATAGAAAATAGTGGCGTGGCGGAGCCATCATCTTTGTAAAATACGACACGGTATTTTAAACC
>JBQCJM010000274.1:0-9246 GCA_051952715.1 Flavisolibacter sp. | reverse complement strand
TTAACTGGCTCTTTAATTATTTATGAAGAAATTCCTTTTTGCCTCAACTGGTGTAATAATTTTTAAGCGGTTTTACTTTCTTCTTCCCCCAAATTAAAAAAAAGCGCCTTGGTACCTTGCTCAACTGTAGCCGGAAATAATTGCAATTCTTCCATCACATCGTAAATGCGATCAACGCCAAATGAAATGCCTACACCTGGAATATTAGGAACACCAAACAAACCTGTTAAGTCATCATACCTTCCGCCACCACCAATAGAACCGATCTTAACTTCTGAAGGAGCTTTGGCTTCGAAAATGATACCGGTGTAATAATTAAGACCTCTTGCTAAAGTGAAGTCAACGATAAGGTTTGAGGTTTGAGGTTTGAGGTTTGAGGCTGCGCTTACTACAAATTCAATTTCTTTAATTCCTTGTTGGCCCGTTTCCGATTGCCCTAAAAGGTTTTTAATGGCTGCAAGCTTTTCTTCGTTGTTTCCAATAATATTTAGATACAGTTCAATAACACGAATTTGATTTTCATTCAATCCTCTTTGTGTTAATTCTTCCTTTACTTTTGCAATACCAATCTTGTCTAATTTGTCAATAGCAATGGTAATGTCTATCATCTTGTCTGCACCGCCACAAACTTCTGCCAGGGCCGTAAGAATTTTTCTTGAGTTAATTCTCAGTTCATAGTTCTTAATTCCCAATTGATTGAAAACGTCGTCGTAAATATTGACAAACTCTACTTCGTTTATCAGCGCATTGCTTCCTACCACGTCGGCATCGCATTGATAAAACTCACGGTAGCGGCCCTTTTGCGGCCTGTCTGCACGCCACACAGGTTGAATTTGATAACGCTTAAAAGGAAAGGTAAGTTGACCATGATTCATGGCCACATATCTTGCAAACGGAATGGTGAGATCATACTTTAAGGCACGTTCTGTAATAGCTTTTGTGTTTTTCCCCTGTAAAACTTTTTCAAACTCTTCTCTTGTTTGTTGCTCTTTGACAGGGTTATCTAAACCGTTATTTAAAATTTTAAAAATTAATTTATCTCCCTCCTCTCCATATTTGCCCATCAATGTGTCAAGATTTTCCATAGCCGGTGTTTCCAGCGGTTGAAAACCGTATAACTCAAATACATTACGAATGGTAGAAAAAATAAAACTGCGCTTACGAACAACATCTGCTCCAAAATCACGTGTTCCCTGTGGTATAGTTGGCTTTGTCATTATCAAATAATAGTAGTAAAAAAGCTTGTAAAGATATTAGCGCATCAGCACATTGTTTCAATTGCCGATCTTCGCATTTTCATATTTAGAAATGATTTCATCGCATACATTGCTGATCAATTCATACACTTCATGATAACCCGGCTCGGTGCCATACCACGGATCGGGTACCGAAGCGTTTTTGCCGGGATAGAGTTCATTTAAAAAAAGATCAACTTTTTTGGGATCATATTTTTCTTTGGCAATCCGTTTTATATCATCCAGCACATCTTCGGCCATGGCGTAAATTTTATCATAGCGGTCAATATCTTCTTTTACAAAACGTCTTGCTCTTTGATTGCAGATGTCAATGCCATTCAATCTTGCTACTTTTTGCGAAAGCGGATGCGGTGGCTCGCCAATATGATAACTGTTGGTGCCTGCACTGTCCACCGTCCAATTTAGTCCTGCTTCGTTGGCCTTGTACTGCAAAATGCCTTCTGCCAGCGGGCTTCTGCAAATGTTTCCCAAACACACCATTAAAATTTTCATCATCAAAAATTTATGATGCGCAAAATTAAGGCATCGCAAAACAGCGGGCTTGCAAAGAATTTTTCAAAACGCTTATGGAAATCATTTGCTCCATCATCTCAAATACAAACTAACAACCATGATCAGCAACGAAATTCTCAAAGCCAGTATGCTTGACATACTCTTTGACAACCGCAACAAACAGTATGGCGCCTACACGCTGCGCAAACATTATGCATCACGCCTGGGCACTGCATTGGGTATAGCATTAAGTACAATTTTATTGCTGATCCTTTTAATAAGACCCAGTGATTCCATTGCAACGAAAAAATATGATAAACCAGAAGTTGTCGTACGTACTCTTCACATTCCCAAAGTTCCGCAGCCGCCACTTCCTCCACGCAGCAAACCGGCATTGCCAAAGCCTGTAGCGGAACGCAGCTTTGTGGAGAATATAAAAATGGTTGACCATCTTAATCCTGAAAAAGAAATAAAACCCATTGTAGATATTCAAGGCATGGCTATAGGTACAAGTAATGTGGATGGTCCCATTGGGCCCGAAATACAGGTTGTAACAAAGCCAGATGACGGTGCAGATAAATCTTCAGGGAGGAACGAAAAAGACGATGGCGGGTTTATTCCGCTTGAAAGAAGTCCGGAGTTTCCGGGTGGGGCAAATGCCTGGGCCAATTTTTTAAACAGGTATTTGCACACACCTTTTGATCTGGAGCCCGGAGAAAGGAAAACAGTGCTAATTAATTTTTTGGTCGATGTGGATGGATCTGTAACTGGTTTTAAGGTAGTGCAATCCGGCGGAACTGCTTTTGATAACGAGGTGATAAGAGTGCTAAAGAAAATGCCTAAATGGAAGCCTGCCATGCAAAACGGACATGCTGTAGCTGTACCATTTACGCAACCTGTAACATTTGTAGGTATTGAAGAGTAAAATGTTTTAAATTGCTCCACCCAATTACAGACTATGTTGGAAGATTATCAGAATGAGCAAAGAAAAAAGATGAGCCGCATGCGTTCTATTATGGATTACACCATGGGCGTGCTGATTTTATTGATCGGATTTTATTTTCTTTTGTACAACCAGTTAGGGCTGAATGTTTTCAACAGGCAGCCTTCAGCTTTGGATAAAGTTATTGGCGCAGTATTTATTTTGTATGGCATTTGGAGAATATACAGGGGATACAAAAAGAACTATTATCAATGATCAAAAAGCATAAGCATGTACGAAACTGGTGCTGGCTTCTTTTATGTTTTCTTTATGCAGCCTGCAATAATAACACAGTAACTGAACCCACCGACAGTTATAAGCAGGGAACTATTCACATTAGCTGCGATGAATCTTTCAAACCTGTTATAGATGCAGAGATACAAGTGTATGAGTCCAGCTTTCCCGATACAAAAATCATTGCACATTACAAACCGGAAGCAGATTGTTTGAAAGACTTTTGGGTAGATTCCATTCGCATGGTAATAGCTACAAGGGGATTCACAGAGTCGGAAAGAAAGCTGATAATAGATTCTGTGAAAGTAGGGCCTGTAATGGAAAAAGTTGCCCGTGATGCCATAGCTGTCATTGTTCACCCCAATAATCCCGATTCCTTTTTTACAATGAACGATATTCGGAATTTAGTAAGGGGAAAGCTTAAAGAAAAATTAATTCCTGTATTTGATGGGCTAAAAGCTACCAGTACGGTTCGGTTTATGATAGATTCAGTGCTGAAAGGTGGCAGCCTTGGGCCTAATGTGGTGGCGGCTCAAAGCAGCGAGGGTGTTATTGACTATGTTTCTAAAACGCCCAGCGCTGTAGGGTTCATTGGTGTAAGCTGGGTGGGTAATAAAGAAGATACGTCACAACAAAGTTTTTTGAAGAAAATACGAATTGCCCGTGTAGAAAGTACAGACAGTGCCAACGCTTTTGTGCTTCCGGTTCAATACCTCATTTACACAAAAACCTATCCTATGGTACGTGATTTGGTATATGTACTAAGGGAACAGGAATATGGTTTGGGTGGTGCCTTTGCTAATTTTTTAAAAAGTGAAAGAGGTCAGTTGATATTCAGACGTGCATACCTGCAGCCTGCTATCAGGCCTTTTTATGTTCGAAGAGCTGAGCTAAAAGAGAAATAATTAACAACTAAGAAGTAAACGAAACCGAATAATTTTAAATCTTAAAAAGAAAACAAAAATGAAGAAATCAGCTATTGTTTTGTGTTTTGCTGCTTTCCTTTCCATTACAGCTTTGGCGCAAAATGTACAGGAGGGAGTAAATAATTATTATGCCGAAAGGTACACAAGTGCCAAATCAGTTTTTGATAAATTACTGGCTGCAAATCCAAACAATATAGAAGCTACTTATTGGCTTGGACAAGTTTCTCTTGCTCAGGATGATATTGCCGGGGCCAAAGCCATTTACGACAAAGCCTTAACTGCCAATGGCAATGCGCCATTGATATTGGTAGGAGTTGGCCATGTAGAATTATTACAAGGCAACGCTGCTGCAGCCCGCCAGCATTTTGAGCAGGCAATTACAGCAAGCAAAGGCAGAAAAGGTAACGACCCTGTGGTTTTAGACGCCATTGGCCGTGCCAATGTAGATGCTTATACAGAATCAAAAAAACTGGGTGATTTGGATTACGCTATTGCTAAATTGAATGAAGCCGCAGAAAAAGCGCCTAATAACCCTGACATATTTTTAAACCTTGGAAACGCTTATCGCAAAAAACACCAGGGAAGTGATGCCGTACAGGCTTACCGCAAAGCCGGGAACTTTGCACCTGCCTTATTTCGTACAGCTATGTTATACATGACACAAACCAATTACAGGCAGCCTGACAGTTGGGGTGTGGTGCTGGAAAACTTAAACAGCGCCATTGCAGCCGATCCAAAGTTTGCTCCTGCTTACGAGCAGTTGTATTATTATAACCTGTTGGCAAAACAGGATTTTGCTACCGCAGAAAGCTTTGCCAATAAATACATCAGCAGTTCCGATCCCAGTCCGGAAAACCAATATTTTTTGGCGCAAACACAGTTTGTACAAAAAAAGTATAACGATGCCATTAGCAATGCAAAAAACATCGTTACACAAACTAATAACAATCCAAAACCCCGCGTATACCGCTTGTTAGCTTACAGCTATCTTGGTAACAAAGACACAGCAACTGCCTGCCAGTACACCAATGAATATTTTGCTAAAGCAAAAGAAGAAGATGTAAGAGGTGATGATTATTTGCTTCATGCCTATGCATGTGGTAAAGGCAACCCCGACATTATTCGTGCAGACATTACAAAAGCTGTACAGTCGGACAGCGTTCTTTCAAGACAGGTAAAGATGTTGGATGATGCTGCAAAAGATGCAAAAGCAAGTGGCCATAGAGACCTTGAAGGCTGGTTTAACCTTATGTCGTATCAGTTAAGAGGTACACAAACTACACCTACAGAATTGATCAACGATGTGGCTGTTCCTTTTTACTTTGGCGGTAATTATCAGCAATCCGACAGTGCTGCCAAAGCATACGCTGCTTTAGCCCCTGATAGTATTTACGGATATTATTGGAGTGCCTTAGCTCTTGGCGCTATTGATACCACCATGGAGCAGGGTTTGGCTATGCCTGATTATCAAAAAGTGTTAGACATTGCTGAAAAGGACAAAGTTCGCTTCAAAAGCCAGGGCGTAAGAGCAGCAACTACATTGGCGATATACAGCTACAATATAAAAAATGATAAAGAAGCTGCGCTGGCTTATGCCGACAGAGGTTTAGCTTTTGATCCTACCAATGCTAATCTTTTAAATGTGAAGAATGTGGCAAGTACAAAATCGCCAACATCAACACCTAAAACAAGTAACGGAAGTAGTGGTACCAAGGCAAAGAAAAAGGGATAAGTTTAATTAAATAAATCAAAGCCTCTCCAGCGAGAGGCTTTTTTAATGGTAAACTCCTACAAATATTAACTGAAAGATTGCCGCTTGTAGCTTATTTTTGCGTGCCCATTTGAAAAACTTATGTTCCATCTTCTACAAACAGATATGACCAAAGCGGTCAGGGATGTTACCAGTGCAGGAAGCTACTTACCTGTAGCCATTCAATTGTTATTTGTTGTTGGCATGATCGGTACACTGATGGCTGTTACACACCTTTTAGGTCCAAAGCGGCAAACATCAGATAAACTGCAGACCTTTGCCAGCGGTATCGAAAGTCATGGTAATGCACGCCAGCCCATGGCTATTAAATACTTTTTGGTAGCAATCCTTTTTGTTCTGTTTGATGTAGAGGTTATTTTTTTCTATCCTTACGCTGTTAATTTTAAAGCATTGGGTTGGAGCGGTTTTTGGGCTGTTTTAATGTTTGTAGCTTTCTTTTTGTGTGGATTTATCTATATCGTAAAGAAGGGAGCATTGAATTGGGAAGATTAGAATATTGAATATCGAAGATTGAATATTTTATATTTCGAAACGACACTGCTGGCCTGAGAAATATTAAATATTTACACTTTAAATCTTAAATCATTATGGCACGTCCAGTTTCATATAATATTAAAGAAAAGCCACTGGAAAGCGACATTAGCCTGGCAGAAATGCCCGAAGGATACCAGGGTGAAGGATTTTTTGCGGCAAAGCTCAGCGATGTAGTAGGGTTGGCCCGTAAAAATTCAATTTGGCCTTTGCCTTTTGCTACATCTTGCTGCGGTATTGAGTTTATGGCTACTATGGCCTCGCATTATGATTTGGCCAGGTTTGGTTCAGAACGTGTGGGTTTTTCGCCCCGCCAGTGCGATCTTTTGATGGTAATGGGCACCATTGCCAAAAAAATGGCACCTGTGGTAAAACAGGTTTATCTGCAAATGGCAGAGCCCCGTTGGGTTATGGCTGTTGGTGCTTGTGCCTGCAGCGGTGGTATATTTGACAGCTACAGTGTGTTGCAGGGTATTGACCAGGTGGTGCCGGTGGATGTATATGTGCCGGGTTGTCCGCCCCGGCCCGAAGCCATTTTAGACGGCTTTATGAAAGTACAGGAACTAGTAGGAAAAGAAGAATTAAGACGCCGCAACAGCGAGCATTATAAAAAATTATTAGAAAGCTACGGCATTCAATAAAGTAATTAAAAAGTCAAAAAAGAGACCGTTTAAACTTTTGACTTTGTCTTATCATGGAATTGACAAACGACTTTATCAAACAAAGGCTGATAGAAAAATTTGGAGAGCAGGTTGCCAATATTGAAGAACCCTATGGCATGCTCACATTTGAAGTGCCCAAGGACCTGAACCTGAAAGTGCTTCAATTTTTATACGACGACGAAGAGCTTAAATTCCGTTTTCTTACCGATTTAACCGCTGTGCATTATCCAGCTTATAAAGGAAGAGAACTAGCCGTTGTATATCATTTGCACAATATGGTAGATAACTGCCGTATTCGCTTTAAGGTCTTTGCGCCGATAGAAAAACCGGATGTGTTCAGTGCTATTAAAATCTTTGCTTCGGCCAACTGGCAGGAGCGGGAAGCATATGACTTTTATGGAGTTAATTTCGTGGGCCATCCTAATTTAATTCGCATTCAGAACGTGGATGAAATGGATTATTTCCCTCAGCGGAAAGAATATCCGTTAGAGGACCAGACAAGAATTGATAAGGATGATGAAATGTTTGGCCGAGGCGGTAGCTTAGGCTTTGGTGATGAGCCAACTCGCGACCATTTGCATACTATTTCGGAAGCAGAGAAAGATGGAAATGTAGAATAGATGAACAAGGAGTGAGTAGAATAGATGAACAAGGAATGAGGAATGTTGAAGTTGAGAGAATGTTCAATGCTTGATGAGTAACGTTGAACACTCAAGGAAAAGCTGAATAGAAGTATAAAACGCTGAAGAGTGCGACGCAACAAACGCTTTATAGTAGCAATGTTGCCGGGTACATAAAACAGATTTTTAAAAATTAAAACACTAACCCTTTACCGGAGTGCTAAAACACCCTTTAGGGAATGGGGGCAAAAATGTCAATAGCAACAGAAAAAGCATTTGAGCAGGGAAGCATAGAAACGGGTACAACCAAGTTGAACCTGGGCCCAACGCACCCCGCTACCCATGGCGTATTTCAAAATATTTTGGAACTGGACGGTGAACGCATTGTATCGGCCGAACAAACTGTGGGCTATATTCACCGGGCATTTGAGAAAATTGCCGAACGCCGTCCGCTTTATCAAATTACGCCGCTTACCGACCGTTTAAATTATTGCTCTGCACCCATTAACAAAATGGGTTGGCACATGAACTGCGAAAAGCTGTTGGGCATTCAAACGCCCAAGCGGGTGGATTATCTGCGGGTGATCATTATGGAACTGGCACGCATTGCCGACCATTTGATCTGCAACTCGATTGTAGGGGTGGATACCGGTGCCTACACGGGCTTCCTTTATGTAATGCAATACCGTGAGCTGATTTACGAAATTTGGGAAGAAGTGTGCGGCTCACGCCTTACAACAAACATTGGCCGTATTGGCGGCTTTGAAAGAGATTTTAATGATATTGCTTTTACCAAACTGGAAAAGTTTTTAAAAGAATATCCAGACGTTCTAACAGAGTTTGAAAACCTGTTTGCCCGCAACCGCATTTTTATGGAACGTACTATTGGTGCGGGCCCTATCAGTGCCGAACGGGCTTTGAATTATGGCTTTACCGGTCCTAATT
Source organism: Flavisolibacter sp. (assembly GCA_051952715.1). Classification (GTDB taxonomy): domain Bacteria; phylum Bacteroidota; class Bacteroidia; order Chitinophagales; family Chitinophagaceae; genus Flavisolibacter. The sequence goes on along the minus strand of JBQCJM010000274.1, from coordinate 827 downwards.
TAAGAGCAGCAGGTGTGGATTACGACGTAAGAGTTCATACGCCATACAGTTCTTACCAGGATTTTGATTTTATCATTCCCACCGGAACAACCGGCGATTGCTACGACCGCTTTTTGGTGCGTAACCAGGAGATGAGGGAATCATTGAAAATTATTGAACAGGCATACCGAAAGATCCAGGATTTTAAAGGAGCAGAAGGCACTATATTTCATGCCGATGTTCCAGAATATTATTTGCCTGAAAAGAAAGATGTTTATACCAAGATGGAAGCCCTCATCTATCACTTTAAAATTGTGATGGGTGAAACGGATATTCCGCCAGGTGAGGTTTACCATAGTGTGGAAGGCGCCAACGGGGAACTTGGGTTTTATTTAATCAGCGATGGCGGCAGAAGTCCATACAGGCTTCATTTCCGTAGGCCTTGCTTTATATATTACCAGGCGTTTGAAGAGTTGGTGAAAGGCAGCATGTTGAGCGATGCCATTATTGTGATGTCGTCCCTGAATTTGATTGCCGGCGAGATGGACGGATAGCTGCCCGCGGTTCCCTAAAGGGGAGATTTAGGTGTAGTAGATTTATTTATTTCAGTTAGTTCTTTAGCATAGAGTTGGTGTGGATATAACTAGATTTTGACTGGAAATTGAAAACATCAACGATAGAAAAATTGATTTTATAACATTAAAATGCCCATTTCTCTTTCTGCTTTAATGAATAAAAGATAAGGAAAGACTAATGGATCTAAGTCTCCCCTTAAGGGGGACAAGGGGAATATGAAATTCTCAGAAGAAAAATTAAAAAAGTTACAGTCAATCATTGCACTCTATCCT
>JBQCJM010000273.1:0-11718 GCA_051952715.1 Flavisolibacter sp. | reverse complement strand
AAAAAAAGAACATTTTGGAAATAGGATCTTGTCATTCCCACTAAAGTAATGGTTATTGGCTCTGCAGAATTTTCAGTAAAAAGGGTTTATAGTTCTTAACACATTCCGGTAACGGCCTGGGTGTATAAGCAGGACAGCATTAAAGGAACTTACGATTATTCCTTAGGCGATGATATTTTGAGATTTTACGAAAACTATATTGGCCCATATCCTTATAAAAAGTTAGCCAATGTAGAATCGAAAACCATTTTCGGTGGCATGGAAAATGCCAATGCAATATTTTATGCGGAAAGCACTGTTACCGGCACCCGCAAATCGGAAGCGTTGATGGCACATGAAGTAGCGCATCAATGGTTTGGCAACACCGCTACAGAAAAAAACTTTTCGCACTTGTGGCTAAGTGAAGGCTTTGCCACCTACATGACAGACATGTACATCGGTCAGAAATACGGTGTGGATAGTTTTCAAAAACGCTTGCAGGAAGAAAGAGAGGAAGTAATACAGTTTGCAAAGAAATCAAATCAACCGGTAGTAGATTCCATTTCTGATTACATGGACCTGCTCAATGCCAACAGTTATCAAAAAAGCGCCTGGGTGCTGCACATGCTGCGCAACGAAGTGGGCGACAGTAATTTTAAAAAAATCATTCGTACTTATTACAATCAATACAAATTCAGCAATGCTGATACAAGAGATTTTGAAAAAGTGGCCCAACAAGTTACCGGTAAAGACTTAAAATGGTTCTTCGATCAATGGTTATATCAACCGGGCATACCGCAATTGAAAATTGAAATGAAAGCTGATGGTGATGATTTTAAATTGAATATTAAGCAGGGAGACGTAACTTATCGTTTTCCTATTGATGTAAATATTTTAGGCAATCTTGGTACAGGCAATTTTAAAGAACGGTTTTATGTTGATAGTAAAGAGGCAGAATTTAAAATAAAAACCAAAGGGCCTTTCAGAGTGGTTATTGATCCGGATACGAAATTGTTGTACAGTGAATTGAAGTAGCGAAAACATCATATACAGAATCGAAATAAAAAAGCCTCTGAATTTCAGAGGCTTTTTATCCTAATAATCTTTAATCTACCTGAATCCAGGTTCAGACTATACAAGCATCGTTACCGGAATCTCCAAATATTTTTTAAACGTTTGCAAAAACGAAGCCCCCACAGCGCCGTCCACACTTCTGTGGTCACAGCTTAAGGTTACTTTCATCACATTGCTTATGCCAAAGCCATCACCTTTGCGCACCACCACTTCTTTAATGCGGCCAACCGCCATAATTGCACTGTCTGGCGGATTAATAATGGCGGTAAATTCATCAATGTCCATCATGCCCAAATTAGAGATAGTGAAAGTGTTGCCTGTAAACTCGTTGGGCTGCAATTTTTTATTGCGGGCCTTTCCTGCCAGTTCTTTGCTTTCGCTGGCAATCTGGCTCAATGTTTTTTGATCGGCAAAGCGAACTACCGGAACGATCAATCCATCTTCAATAGCCACCGCCACGCCAATATGTACATGCTGGTACTGTCGAATGAAATCACCCATCCACGAACTGTTCACTGCCGGATGCTTGCGTAGCGCCATGGCAGCAGCTTTTACCACCATGTCGTTGAAAGATATTTTTACGTTGCTCACTTCATTCATTTGTGCCCTTGCCTGCATGGCATTGTCCATGTTAATTTCCATGGTCAGGTAAAAATGCGGCGCATTGAACTTGCTTTCGCCCAAACGTTTGGCAATGACCTTGCGCATTTGCGAGTTGCTGATGTCAGTATATCCTTCCTGTCCGGAAACAGGTTGAGAAGTCGCTTGGCTGACAGGTTGAGCAGTTGCTTGCGGCGCTGCTTGTTTACCCGGAACAAAATTGTCAATATCGCTTTTTACAATTCTTCCATTGTCGCCGCTACCTTGTACTTGTGAAAGATCAATACCTTTTTCTTTTGCCAATTGTTTGGCAAGTGGCGAAGCTTTTATTCTACCATCTGCAGCAGTTGTTTGAATAGCTGATTGAGCAGTTGACTGAGTTGCAGCCTGCCCTTGGTTATTCGAAGTTCCTTGCTCCTTGTTAGGCTGTTCTTGTGTCTTATCACTTGTGTTCTGTGCACTTCCACCACCACCTTTTGCTGCGGCTACAATGGCATTCACATCTACTTTTCCTTCTTCGCCAATAATACAAAGCAGGTCGTTCACGGCAATTTTTTCTCCTGGCTTAGCACCTTGATACAATAAAGTGCCATTCTTATAACTCTCCAATTCCATCGTAGCCTTGTCTGTTTCAATATCGGCCAGCACATCACCTTTCTTTACCTTATCACCAACGTTTTTATGCCAGCCGGCTACTACGCCTTCGGTCATGGTATCGCTTAAGCGGGGCATCAGCACCACTTCTTCCATTTTGCCCAGATCCATTGCAGGTGCCTGTGGTTGATTTGATGAAGCGGTTTGTCCTTGTTCAGTATTCTTTGTCCCTTGTTCTTTATTCGCCTGTTCCTTGTTCGCTTTTTCTGCCGGTTTGCTGCCTTTATGGCCTGCCACAAGTTGTGAAACGTCTTCTCCCGGCTGGCCCAAAATGGCCAACAGGTCATCTACATTAATTTTTGCTCCTTTATCTCCGCCAATATATAGCAGGGTACCATCTTTATAGCTTTCCAGTTCCATGGTGGCTTTATCAGTTTCAATTTCGGCAAGCAGGTCGCCTTTTTTTACCGGGTCACCAATTTTTTTATGCCATGCGGCAATTACACCTTCCGTCATCGTATCGCTCAGGCGGGGCATCAATATCACTTCGGCCATGATTCTTGTTCGGTTTATTTTGAGTGCCGAAATTAAAGCAAAACAGGGAAATAGAAGGAAATGAAGAATTGGCGGGAAAGAAAGCGGGTCGGTATAGTTTGATGTAGAATATTATGCAGCGGGCAGAAGTGCTACTATTGGGCTTTGCTTGCGACGCTCCGTTCGGGGTTTTGTATTATTTTCATCTTTCCCACCAAAGCTTATTGTGCTTGCTACTGATGTTTCGTTCCGCTCAATAGCATTATTGAACGCATAAGTGTGCGACGCAACAGATGCCACATAGTCATTCAAAAGCCCACCACAAAGAATCTACGCCACTTCCACTTCTTTTACACTACCTGTCCGCTTTAACACGCCCCAACTTTGCAACTCGCCTTTAATGGCCCTGCGTAGTGATTTGAACAATACCCACCACATCAGCCAGCGGTAAATTAATCGTTGGGGAATCAGCCATACCAGCCGTGAAAGCTTTTCTTTTTCCATGCGGAAGGCGATGATGGCAACGCCTGCGTCGAACAACATGAAAATAAAATAATAAGGAATGATCTTCGAAGCATTGCCGGTAAGCAAGCCTACCGCCATAAACAGATCGGCAAAGGGAATAAAGGCAGGAATAATGTATTGGAACAATAAAATATTGGGCATGGCCAAACAACCCAGCCATCTATATTTTGTATTGAATAAAAGATCCTTGTGCTTCCAAAAAGTTTGCAATACGCCAAAGCTCCAGCGGAAACGCTGCTTTAAGAACTGTTTTGTTTTTTCCGGTGCTTCGGTGTAGGCAATAGCGTCGTTCTCATTTTTTATAGTGTAGCCTGCACGCAGTATGCGTATGGTAAGGTCGCAGTCTTCAGCCAGTGTATCGGTCGTAAATCCGCCGGCATCTTCAATAGCCTTTTTCCGAAACGCACCAATAGCACCGGGAACAACCGTAATGGCGTTTACACTTGCAAAAGCACGGCGATCAAAATTTTGGCTGCTGATGTACTCAATAGCCTGCCATTTGGTGAGCATGTTTACTTCGTTGCCCACTTTTACATTGCCGGCGACTGCCCCCACCCGGCCCCCCTCAACGGGAGAGGAGTGCCACTCACTAACCTCGCTTTTCAGAAAGCTGCTATTCAAAGTAGCATCTTGCACAGGCATGGGCTGTGCCTCGGTGGTCTTTCCACCGGGAAGGTCGGGATGGGCCATGTGTTTCATCAACTGCCTCACTGCATCATGTTTCAATTTTGTGTCTGCATCAATACAAACCACAAACTCCGCATCGGATTGCGCAATGCCATAATTTAGTGCCGACGCTTTGCCGCCATTTGGCTTGGTAAAGGCTTTTATTTTTGGATGGTTGGCAAATACATCCACCACTTTTGCATACGTATCATCCTTACTCCCATCGTCTACAAAAATGATGTCGAAGTTGGGATAGTCTGTCTTTAATAGATTTTGCAAAGAGCTTATAATATTTACTTCTTCGTTGTACGCCGGTACAATGATGGAAACAAAAGGAAAAGAACCAACAGGTAGTGTGGCCCCACCCTTTCTTTCGTGTGCTTTTTCTTTAAGTGCCAAAAATGCCATCAATAAAATGCGGGCAATGGAAAGGACAATAAAAGTGATGAAAAGAGAGAATAAAATTCTCCCTGCCCAGTAAGTAATCTCTAAAAAAACATAATTGGTTTGCAGCAAATAATAACCACTGCCTTTTGGCACCGGTGGCATCAGTTCTTCTTTCTTTTTGCCAAGCAGATCGGCTATGGTTGTAAATGTGTAACCTCTTTTTTGAAAGTAATCAATAATCTTAGGAAGTGCTTCCAGCGTGGCTTTGCGGGTTTCGCCACCGGCGTCGTGTAAAAGAATGATATTGCCTCCTGTGGTTTTGCCTTCATCTAAATCAAGTTCTTTTTTTCTTTGGATGGTACGCTGCACAATGGTGTCTGCATTAACGCCAGGCTCCCAGTCAAGCGGATCAATGGATTCGCCTATGTCTAAATAGTTTTTTGTACGGGCAATAGCAACGGGAATTAATTCTTCCATTTTCTCCGGCGTGAAATCGGCGTTGTAGGGCGCCCTGAAAAGTACGGTGGAGTGACCTGTTACGCATTCGATCAAAAGCCGTGTCGATTCCATTTCTATTACAGCACGCCGGTGGCTGACTTCTGCAATGTTAGGATGCGTGAAGGTGTGATCGCCTATTTCATGGCCTTCGCGGTAAATGCGTTTGATCAATGGAATATTGTTCTCGGCATTTAAACCCACAACAAAAAAAGATGCGGGAACATGTTTTTTTGCAAGAATGTCCAACACTTTGGGTGTCCATGTTGGATCGGGTCCGTCGTCGAAAGTAAGTACCAGTTTCTTTTTATTGCGAATTGTGTCGCTGCCATTCCAGCCATATTTTTTAGCCATGAAAGAACTGGGCAAACTATCATAATTTTCTTCTGCAATTAAAAGATCGGTGGAGTCTATTTCTGTATTTAAGTTTCCTTTTTTGGGCATGGCCAATACATCCAGCACCTCGCCAAAGCCAGAGTAGGTAACGTTATCCGGCGATTGAATGTGTGTAAACGAACTGAAATCAAAATGCTTTGCAGAATCTTCTGAGAGGTTTTTGTTGTAAAAGTTCCAGACGCGGTCGTCTTCCGAGCCGAGCCTCCAAAGTGCTACGCCGGCCAGGCTGCTTTCGGTAGCAAACCGCATGGCGTTAAATGTAGTAGCTGCGTCGGTAAAATAAGCCTGGTGCTCTATGTTATCGTCATCAAAATAAGAAAAGTGTAAGTTGTAGGTGTCATCATCAAAATCAATTTTTGCCTGTGCTTCTTTGGCTGTTGTCAGTGCATCCTGGTAAGTGAGTACAGTCACATCGTTTGGATCTGGATTTGCGTCTTTCGGCCAGTCATAGCCAAAAGCTGCTAAGCCTAAAACAATTTTATTAGAGGGAATTCTTTTGATGGCTTCGTCCACAGCTGCTTCAATCCATTTTTGTTCGGCAATGGGGCCGGGTTTAGTGCCCGAAGAATATTCATCATAAGCCATCACAAAAAGAAAGTCATTGTATTTTGCCAGTGCTTCGTAATTGTAATCTTCATTAAAGGGTATCACATCCTGCGTTACCAAAAAATGCCTGGCGTGCAGCTTTTCATATAGCTCTTTTTGAAAAGCCACAAAGGCTTCGTCGGAAGTCTCTTTTAATTCTTCAAGGTCAACGTTGATGCCTGTAAATTTATTTTTTTGCAAAGTTTTGATGATGTCGTTGATCAGCCTTTCTCTTTTGTACTTGTTAGTGATAATCCTGTGCACTGCTTCGCCATGAAAATTTTTATCGTTGCTGCTAAAATTGGAAAGCATGGGCATAATATTGACACCTGCATTTTTCATTACAGCAAAGCCCGAAGGATCAATAGATGTATAAACTGTATCTGCTGTGGGATCAATAAAGAGCCACTCGGGAATGACAAGGTTGAGTTTTTGAATATTCCGTTGCAGCGAAGCAAAAGATTGTTTATTCCAGGTTACATAAAAAGCAGAGCGAATGCCGCAGGGCATATTTATATTGCTGATATTACGATAACCGGCAAGAACTTTCGTTTTATAAGGCGCTTTGTTGGTAACTTCTTTTTGATTAATATATTGACGAAAGCCCTTGTATTTTTTTGCAAGTAAACTGTTTTTAGAAAGAAAATTTTGTTGGCCGGACAGCGCCTGTTTGTAAGAACTAAGTTGCGGCAGGTTAGGCAATTTTTCGGTGAAGAACCAAATGATAATGGCGAATACAGCAAACGCTGTTAGCAAAAACAAAACCCTTGTACTCCACTTAAAGCGGTGCCAGCGGGTAGCTGAACTGGTTTGGAAAATTTGCTTTCCGTGCATGTAACATTAATATAAAGCAAAGTTGAACCCATAAATGCTAATGCAAATTTTAAATTCGGTGAACGAGATGTTAAAGAACACCTGAACCGAGATTTGGATGGATCAAAGGATTTTTGAGAAATGAAATTTCTACTGAAAACAACAGCCTCCTACAATTGAAGTTGGGTTTTCTGCTGCTCTTGAAATCTACCTGAAACAAGGTTTCTACTAATAATCCAACTCCAAACGCAACCTGTCTCTCAGTTCTTTTACTAATGGATATTGCTCAATTATTTTTTGATACTGTTCTCTTGAACTTAGCGGTAGATCAAGGATAACATTTTCATTAACGCCTTCTTTCAAAACAATAACGAGCTGAAGTTGTTTGTTCTCTAATTCCTTTTGCAAAAACTCGCAGGTTTTGTTACGCTCAAGCTCCAAAAATTTCTGGTTAATATTATTGGTAACAATGGCTTCAAAACTGTTAGCGTCCTTTATTTGTAATTGGGCTATTTCAAAACTTTGCCAGGCTGGGTTCTTGGCTTCTTTCAGACTGACAATAAATTTGTTCCAGGCGGCCTTTAATGAAATTTCATCCAGTGGCTTGTCAGCTATTTGCTGGCTTCCATTTTCGCTACCAATTTTTTGGCGAAGCGCATCGAGTGAAGACAGTTTTTTGCCTGTACTGATTTTTTGTGCAGGTGGCGGAGCAGAATTTGTTGCTGCAGGCTGCGCCTGGTATCCTTCCTTTTTTTCTTCTACAACCGTTAGCGGTTCAGGTTTTGTTTCAATAATAAGTTTGGCTGCGCTTTGTTTTGCTTTTGGTGTTTGTGCAGCAATTGAAGCAGGTGCAATGTGCGTAGCTATAGGCGCAATATTTCTAAATGCAACAGCTTTTGCTTCGTCAATTATTTTTTTTTTATCAACGCCAACGCCGTTGGCTGTTAATTGCAAAGCCTGTTGCAGGTAACAAAGTTTTATTAACGCCAGTTCTACGTGCAAACGCTTGTTTCGTGCTGCTTTAAAACTAATTTCGGCTTCATTCAAAATATTCAAGGCGCTGACCAAATAGCCGGCATCAGTTCTTTTGGCGGTTTCGGCATAGCGTTGGCGAAAGCTTTCTACCACTTCCAGCAGGCCAGCCACTCGTTCATCTTTACAGATCAAAAGATTGCGAATAAATTCTGCGAAGCCATTCAAAACCATATCACCTTCAAAACCTTTTTTGTCTATGTCGTCATACAACAACATAGCTCCTGCAAGGTCTTGGTTTAACATGCAGTCAATGAGCTTGAAATAATAATCAGCGTCTAAAATATTTAAGTGCTCAATCGTGTTATCGTAGGTGACTTCACCGTTGGTAAAGCTGACAATCTTATCTAAAATGCTCAACGCATCACGCATGCAGCCCTCGCTTTTTTGCGAGATGAGTTGCAGCGCTGTTTCTTCTGCTTTGAAATGTTCTTTGCCGGCAATATCCTGCAAGTGATCAACCGTGTCTTGTAAAGTGATGCGCTTAAAATCGAAGATTTGACAGCGGCTTAAAATGGTAGGAAGGATTTTATGTTTTTCAGTAGTTGCCAAAATAAAAATGGCGTAAGGTGGTGGCTCTTCCAATGTTTTTAAAAAAGCATTGAAGGCCGCAGATGAAAGCATGTGCACCTCGTCTATGATGTACACTTTATATTTTCCGGCTTGTGGTGCAAAGCGAACCTGCTCCACAAGGCTCCTGATATCTTCGACCGAGTTATTGCTGGCGGCATCCAACTCGTGAATGTTCATAGAAGTGCCTTCGTTAAACGATTTGCAGGAATGACATTCGTTACAGGCTTCGCCTTCCGGTGTTGGATTTTCGCAATTGATAGTTTTGGCTAAAATTCTTGCACAGGTTGTTTTTCCCACACCTCTGGGTCCGCAAAACAAAAAAGCATGGGCCAGGTGGCCGCTTTTAATGGCGTTCTTCAAGGTAGTGGTAATATGTTGTTGTCCGACTACGGTATCAAAAGTTTGCGGACGATATTTTCTGGCTGAAACAATGAACTTTTCCATAAATGCGGTTGCAAGATAGGTTTTTTGTAAGCTGAAAAAAGGCTAAAAATATGCACCTTTTATTCCCTAAAACCTTGTCAGGCCTAATTAAAAGTTAACAACGTTTACATTATTTTATTGGAAAAAACATTGCACGAATTACTGGTGTTGCTGAATTAAAGCAATGCAATACGGTTGATAGCGGGGAAAATTACAGCCATTTGCATTCCGACTTTGGCATGTAGCTTTTTGTTCTCCGACTTTTACCTTGTTCCAAACAAACTTTAACTTAATATAGGATGCCTCTTGAACTCCTTCGTTCTGTCAAATAAATAGCGGTAAGTAGTAAGGCGGCGGCTCTGATATACATCGCCCAGGCCTAAGCCTACATTCAGCATTTTGGGATTAAAATCGCCGATCCACTGCATTTCATATTCTGTGTATTCGAAAGAAGGCTGCATTACATCTTTATATGCTTCGCCAACAATAAAAGAATCTATTCCTTTTCCCTGAAATTCGGGTACAACGCCGAAAACCAGGCCTGTGAACTTGTTACACGGCTTTGTCTTTTTTACCCATAAAAATTTCAGTTTGTGCAGCAGATCGAACTTTCCGTTTAAATGTTTAAACCATTGATTTAAATCGGGCAGGTTCACGAACAGCGCAATAGGATTTTCGTTGTGATAAGCAAACCACACGATGCGTTCGTCCATTACGGGCTTCATTTTTTTAAACATGAGCAGCACTTGTTCTTTTTTCATTTCTTTTAAGCCTCCATGGCCAGCCCATGCTGCATTATACACAGTGGCAAAATCGCCTGCAAATTTGTCCAACTGTTTTTTATCAATACACTTTACGGAGAAAGCAGGATCTTTTTCATATTGTGCGTGGCGGTCTAACACCTTGCTGCTCATCTGCTGTTTGGGATCCATGCCCAAACAAATTTGGTTGAAGAAAAGTTGAAAACCATAGGTTTCAAACAAATCTTTGTAATAAGGCGGGTTATAATTCATGCAATACAAGGGCGACTGAAAGCCTTCTACCACCAATCCCCACCAGCGATCTCTTTCACCGAAGTTTATAGGGCCGTCCATGGCTTCCATGCCTTGCTGCAATAGCCAGTGCCTGGCCACATCAAACAACATATCGGCTGCATTTTGGTCGTTGATACAATCAAAAAAACCAATACCCCCAACGCTTACGTCGTCGCCTTTGTTCTTATATTTTTTATTGGTAAAGGCAGCAATGCGCCCAATAAGCCGATCGTCTTTTTTTAAGATCCATCTTTTTATCTGTCCAAAGCGGAAGGTTTTATTTTTTTTAGGATCAAAAACATCATTAATGTCTTTGTCTAGTGGACGAATGTAATTTTGATTGTCTTTATTGACCAACACATTTGTCAGTAAAAACTCTTTTGCTGTTTCTTTATCGGTTACTTCAATTAATTGCATTTGCTTTTTGATAAACGCTGCAAAGTAAATTAAAAGAGCTATTACACGAATTTTGATAAGGAATTACACAAATTTTAAAATACGATTTACACCAACTCGTTAGGAGAAAAGAATATCTTGCCTTAGAGAATCATTCGTATGATCAATTCGTAAACATTTTTTCTGCCAGCTTTTTGTCATGATCGTAAATATCGTCTCTGAAATTTAACCTGCCTGCATCGTCTACCCATGCTGTGTAATAAGTGATAATAACCGGAACAGGATTCTTCAATTTTACATATTTTTCAACACCACTGTTCATGGCTTCGCTGATGCGTTCCGGCGTCCACTCGGGATTATTGCGCAAAAGGTAGTTGGCCATTTTTTCGGGTTCCTGTAAGCGAATGCATCCATGGCTGTAGGCTCTTTTATCTTTTTCGAACAAACTTTTTGCCGGCGTATCGTGGAAGTAAATATTAAAGCTGTTGGGAAATAAAAACTTTACGCGGCCCAAAGAATTTTTTGCTCCGGGCAGTTGTCTTATTTTGGGCAGGCCGTCTTCAGTACCTACCTGTTCCATATTCTGGCTGGCCAGGTAATCGGGATTAGCCTCCATCTTGGGCAGGATTTCTTTTCTTACGATGCTTGGCGGCACGTTCCAGTAAGGACTAAAAACAACCTGGTTCAAATCGCCGTTGAACATCATAGTATTGTGCCCTTCTTTACCAACAACAACATTCATATCAAAAGCTTTGTTCTTTCCTTCGTACACGTGGAGCACAAATTCGGGAATGTTCACTACGATCAACTCGCCCGATGGTTCAATGGTCATCCAGCGCATACGGCCCATGTTCATTAAAATTTCTTCTACTCTTTTTATTACAGGCACATTCATATCCTTAATGGTTTCGGCAGTAATAACGCCGGTAGGTGTATAGCCCATGCGTGCCTGGTAAATTTTTACAGCGTTCTCCAACGTATCGTTGAATATTCTGCTCGTGTCATTTCCAATCATATCGCCTGATAATTGCAACCGCTTTTTAATAGAAGGAATAGCAGCATCAGAGGTGCCTTTCTTTAAAGATTTTTTGGGAGGAGTGATTTGTGGCCAGCCGCCGTTTTTGGCAATATTGTAGTATTTTGCCAGTTGGTCTTTCAACAATTTATAAGGTTCGTTTACATCTTCAAAATATTTATTGTCCTTATGTTTTTTATTAAGCAATGAATCGGCTACATACATTGCATCTTGTTTTTTAAATGGAATAAAGCGTTCCATTTCTTTACGTTTTACATAACCCTTTTCATAATTTTCCAATATGTATAAAATGAAGTGTTGAGTAAGGGTTAGCTCGGTATTGATGAAAGACTTGTCCGAAGCATTGACACTGAGGTCATCTTCGGCAATTAAATTGTCCATTCTTTTTTGCAGCGTTTTATCACGAAGCGTAGTATCATTATCATACGTTGTTGCATAATCGTGGAGGTTCCAAAATGCCAGTGCCTGTTCTGTCAGTCCATCGCCACTAAACCATGCAAACTGGTAGTTGCGTGTGTTGTAAAAGCTGCGTATGCGGCGTGCAACAGAGTCAGGCACTTTTAGATCGGAAGAGCA
>JBQCJM010000272.1:0-26217 GCA_051952715.1 Flavisolibacter sp. | reverse complement strand
CAACCTCGATCTTAAATATTTCGGGCTTACCGAAGCCGATCTCTCGGCAAAATTCGAGGCGGGAAAATTCATCGGCCTTGCCAACGCGTCGCTTCAGCAAATCATCGACAAGCTGCAAAAAGTTTACACGGGACACGTTGGCGTTGAGTACGGCTACATCCTGAAGCAGGAACGGGTGGATTGGCTGCAAAAAGAAATTGAAGGCGGCTTCGATAAAATACCCTTGCTGGAAACCCGCAAGCGCATTTTGCAGAAGCTGAACCAGGGCGTCATCTTCGAAAAATTCCTTCACACAAAATACGTGGGGCAAAAACGCTTTTCGCTGGAAGGCGGCGAAACGACGATAGCGGCTTTGGATGCCATTATCAACACCGGTGCTGACTTGGGTGTGCAGGAAGTTGTTATTGGTATGGCGCACCGTGGTCGCCTGAATGTGTTGGCAAATACGCTTGGAAAAACCTACGAACAGATCTTCAGCGAGTTTGAAGGCACGGCCATTCCCGACCAAACGATGGGCAGCGGCGACGTGAAATACCACCTTGGCTTTGCCTCCGAAGTGGAAACGCCATCGGGTAAAAAAGTACACCTGAAACTTGCGCCCAATCCTTCGCACCTTGAAGCCGTAAACCCGGTAGTGCTCGGCTATTCAAGGGCAAAGGCCGATTGCTTGTACAGCTCCGAATTTGACTCGGTTCTTCCAATACTGATTCATGGCGATGCTTCGCTTGCCGGCCAGGGCATCGTTTACGAAATCATTCAAATGAGCGACTTGCACGGTTATTACACCGGCGGCACCATACATTTTGTTATTAATAACCAGATTGGATTTACTACCGATTTTGATGATGCCAGGAGTTCTGATTATAGCACTTCCATTGCATCTACCATACAAGCTCCGGTATTGCATGTCAATGGCGACGATCCCGAAGCCGTAGTAAAATGTTCACAAATAGCAACCCGGTATAGGCAGGAATTTAATTCAGACATTTTTATTGATATGGTTTGTTACCGCCGTCATGGTCATAATGAAGGCGACGATCCAAAGTTTACACAACCGCATTTGTATGCTTTAATTGACAAACATGCCAATCCCCGCGAAGAGTATGTGCAGTATTTATTAAAAGATGGTGAAGGCGATGCGCAGGACCTGGCAAAAAGCATGGAGAAGAAATTCTGGAGCGATTTGCAGGAGCGTTTAGACGAAGTAAAACAAAACCCACTTCCTTATAAATACCAGCAGCCTGAATTGGACTGGAGAAGTTTGCGTAAAGCAACCAGTGAAGACTTTGACCAGTCGCCGGTAACTGCTATTAGCGAAGCTGCATTCAAAAAGTTGTTTGATGGCCTGATGAAATGGCCTGCAGACTTCAAGCCTTTAAGAAAAGTAGAAAAGATTTTACAAGATAAGATCAAGCTGTTTGACAACGAACAAAAAATAGATTGGGCTACGGGTGAACTATTGGCTTATGGAAGTTTGTTGGTAGAAGGCCATGATGTTCGTATGAGCGGGCAGGATGTAAAGCGGGGAACTTTCTCTCACCGCCACGCTACCATTTATGATGAAACTTCAAATAAAGAATACAACCGTTTAAATAGTTTCCAGGAAGATCAAGGTAAATTCAGAATTTATAATTCTTTATTGAGTGAATATGCTGTTTTAGGATTTGAATATGGGTATGCCATGGCAAGTCCTAATTCGCTGGTGTTGTGGGAAGCGCAGTTCGGCGATTTTGCCAATGGCGCACAAATCATCATTGACCAGTTTTTGGCTTCTACAGAAACCAAGTGGCAACGCATGAATGGCGTAGTCTTATTGCTGCCTCATGGTTATGAAGGGCAGGGGCCAGAGCACAGCAGTGCAAGGTTGGAGCGGTTTTTACAACTCTGTGCTGAATTGAACATGGTGATCACCAACATCACCACATCGGCTAATTTATTCCATGCCCTGCGCCGCCAATTGGCATGGCCTTTCCGCAAGCCTTTGGTAAATTTTGCGCCTAAAGCCAATTTGCGTCATGCCGGAACATATTCGCCAATGACCGAATTTATTTCAGGTGGTTTTAAAGAAGTAATTGATGATGTTACCGTAAAAGACGCAGCACAAATTAAAAAAGTGTTGTTATGTTCGGGCAAAGTATATTATGATCTGGCAGAGCGCCAGGCAAAAGATAACAGGACAGATGTTGCCATTGTTCGCCTGGAGCAAATTTATCCTTTGCCATTAAAACAATTGGAAGCTTTGTATAAAAAATACAATAAAGCAACATGGTTTTGGGTACAGGAAGAACCGCTGAACATGGGCGCCGCTTCTTTCCTGCAAATGAACCTGAAAAGCATTAACTACGGTATTATCAGCCGCCAGCCGAGTGCTGCTACGGCCAGCGGTTATAGCAAGGTACATGCGCAGGAGCAAAATGAAATTGTGGAGACTGCGTTTAGTATTTAGTGCTTTTTTAATTCATGGTTCATAGCTTGTGGTTCATGCTTAGAACTGATTACGATCAATAACCATGAACAATGAGCTGAATAGCATTACAGAACGTACAAGTGAGTGACACAACAGACGTTCAATAACGTTACAAAAGCCGGTAACAAAAAAATTAAAATCGTAAATCTGAAATCGGATGATTGATATTAAAGTACCAACAGTAGGAGAAAGTATTAACGAAGTAACCCTGGTAAAATGGTTAAAGAGTGATGGAGATTACGTGGAACGTGACGAAGTGATTGCAGAACTGGAAAGTGAAAAGGCTACGTTTGAAGTGAATGCCGAAAAAGCCGGCGTTTTAAAAACTGTTGGTAAGGAAGGTGATACGTTAAATATTGGTGATGTGCTGGCACAGATTGATGAAACAGCAGCAAAACCAGAGAGTAAAGTACAAGGCACAAATGACAAACCACAAGAGACGGAAAGTGCCAAGCCAGCAGAAGCTCCAAAAAAAGAAGAACCGAAACACGAATCGCATACTACGGTAATTCCTCCGGCCGATGTTAAAGCAACACCTGTTGCCTCAGCCATTATTGCAGATAAAAAAGTTGACCCTAAATCCATTCAGCCAAGTGGTTATAATGGAAAGATCTTGAAAGATGATGTATTAAGTGCTTTGGAAAATCCAGGTAGAAGACCAGGCTCTCAAGCTTTTAGCCGGGAAGAAAAGAAAGAAAAAATGAGTAACCTGCGCAAAACCGTTAGCCGCAGGTTAGTGGAAGCAAAGAATACAACAGCTATGCTCACTACTTTTAATGAAGTGGACATGAGCAAGATCATGGCGCTGCGTGCACAATACAAGGACAAGTTTAAAGAAAAACATGGTGTGGGTTTAGGTTTCATGAGCTTTTTTACCAAAGCTGTTTGTTATGCCTTGCAGGAATGGCCTGCTGTAAATGCTTACATAGATGGTGATTCTATTATTTACCATAATTACTGCGATATTTCCATTGCGGTATCAGCACCAAAAGGTTTGGTGGTGCCTGTTATTCGCAATGCAGAAAGCTTAAGTATGGTTGAGATTGAGAAGAAAGTGGTTGAGTTGGCAACAAAAGCCCGTGATAATAAATTGAGTATGGAAGAAATGCAGGGTGGCACCTTTACCATTACGAATGGTGGTGTTTTTGGTTCGTTAATGTCAACACCAATTATCAATATTCCGCAGTCGGCTATTTTGGGCATGCACAAAATTGAAGAACGAGCGGTGGTGATAGACAAGCAAATTGTGATTCGGCCTATGATGTATTTGGCGGTGAGTTATGATCACAGAATTATTGATGGAAGAGAATCGGTTTCCTTCCTAGTTCGTGTAAAAGAATTGCTGGAGAATCCGGAATTGTTGTTGTTTGGAAAAGATCCCGTAAAAACATTGTTGGAATTGTAGTTGCATTAAAACATCTATAACCGGCTGCTCATTTGGGCAGCCGTTTTTATTTTCAGAAGTTTGCAACAATGCATTCTCATTCTTATATCAACTCAGCCAAAAACATTTTGCAGCAATATGATGGTAGTATTCCCTTTGCCAGCTGGCTGAAGCAATTTTTTAAACAGCATAAAAAGTATGGCTCAAAAGACCGTCGACAAATAACAGCATTATGCTATGGGTTTTACAGATTGGGTATTGCTTTTGAAGATTATCCAGTTGAAGACAGAATTTTGTTGGGGGCATTTCTTGCCTCGGAAGAAAACAGTTTTGTGTTGCAAGAACTAAAGCCGGAATGGAACGAAAACATAAAGCTTTCGGTTGAAGAAAAACTTAAGCTGCTGCACGTTGAAATGAGTTCATTTCAGTTATTTCCATGGCCGCATGAATTAAGCGAAGCAATCCATAAAGAACAATTCGATTACTCTTTTTTGCAACAACCTTTTCTGTACTTGCGCATTCGCCCCGGAAAAGAAAAAACAGTGTGCAGCAAGCTTGAAAATGCTTCTATTGCATTTGATTTTATTGGAGATAACTGCATAGCACTTGCCAACAGCAGCAAGATTGATGAAGTAATTCAGCTAAACAAAGAAGCTGTTGTGCAGGACTACAATTCGCAAAGGATAGGAGAGCTCTTACAAAATATCAATCGTCCAACGTTAAACTATAAATTTTCGGTTTGGGATTGCTGTGCTGCCAGCGGTGGAAAATCTATTCTTGCTTATGATATCATTCCCAATATTTTGCTCACCGTTTCTGATGTAAGAGAATCTATCTTGAGAAACCTAAAAAAACGTTTTGAACAGGCAGGCATAAGCAACTATAAAAGCTTTGTCGCTAATCTTTCAACTCCAAGCACCAAACACCAAACCCGAAGTTTTGATTTAGTTATTTGTGATGCACCCTGCAGCGGTTCAGGTACATGGAGCCGCACACCCGAGCAATTGCACTATTTCAAAAAAGAAAAAATAGATCACTACGTACAATTGCAGAAAAAGATCGCTGTTAATGCAGCTAAGCATTTAAAAGAAAAAGGTTATTTCCTTTACATCACCTGCTCTGTCTTTAAAAAAGAAAATGAAGAAGTGGTAGCGTTTATTCAAAAAAACATAAAGCTTCAATTAGTGAATGCGCAATATTTTAAGGGGTATGACAAGAAAGCTGATACTTTGTTCGCGGCATTGTTTATATCATAGCCTGATCAATTCTTTTGTTTCTACCAATTTTTTATTATCGTAAACACTGACATAATATTTCCCCTTGGGCAGTCTAAAAACAGGAATATCAAAAAAAGCAATACCTGCTGCTTTTGATTTTTTTAGGTCGATAATGGCTTGTCCAAGTGAATTAAAAACTTTTATAACTAAGTTTTGCGATGGAGTTTGTGTGATTACTTTAATAGCAAGCAAACCTTGGGATGGATTGGGCAACAAGCTAACTCCATTTGTACCTGAAAGACAAGAAGTATTTAAAGTTACTATAGCTGTATCTATGTAATCAGCGGTAAAGCCTGTTACCGATGTATCAATTATCTGGCGAATGCGATAAGCAATTTCTCCCGCAGAAACATCAGTAAGATCATCATCAAAACGATAAGATTGAGAACTGAAAATACTACCCGTTGCCATTACTTCGCCTACTTTAGTAAAAGCTGTTTGCCCTGTCTTTCTTTCGATCTCATACCTCATCGTGTGCAGGTCTTTACTCGTCCAGTTAACCGCTGCCTTGCAATTACTGGCGGATGCACTGGCAGAAGCAATTTCTTTCAACAAAAGCATTACAGCTTTTTTTACATCTGGTATGCCATAGCCAACGCTGTCGTTTGGATTGGTGGCACGGTTACCCGACCGCCGCAGTACATCAACAATCTTCATATTATTAAATTCGGGGAATCCTTGCCATAAACAGGTAGCAAGCCCTGCCATGTTTGGACAAGCAAAGGATGTTCCATTGCCTGCACCAATGTTATTATTGGGTAACTGAATAATTGTGCTTACGCCTACTGAAGCTATGTCTGGTTTTACCTGTCCATCAGACGATGGGCCGCGACTACTAAAACTTGCCGCTACACCGGCTGTATTTACGGCGCCAATTGTTAATACACTATCGCCATCGGCAGGCGTTACAATTTTGCCCCAGGCAGATGCGCCTTCGTTGCCTGCAGCATTCACTACCAGTATGCCTTTTTTTGCGGCAAGATCAGCGCCGATAGCAGCTATTGTGGTGTTGCCATTCATATCGGCATAGCTGTGATTGAAAGCAGGATTGTCAAACAAATTATAACCAAGAGAAGAAGAAATTACATCACCGCCAGCACTGTCTATTCTTTCTGCACCGCAAATCCAATTGTGTTCTTCAATAGGATATTCGGAGGAAGCATCTTCTGTTCGGAATAAATAAAAATTTGCCTTTGGCGCCGTTCCTACAAACTGCCCCGGAATATTGGCGGCTATAGTAGAAAAACATTCCATACCGTGTGCATGGTCTTCGTTTACGCTGCTGTCATGTGCTACAAAATCATAAATGCCTAAAATTTGTCCATTTGTTCTTGCACTGTCAAAAGCTTTTAGGGTAAGGTAATTTTGGAAACCTGCGTCCAGCATTCCAATGACCATGCCTTTGCCATTCAAACCAATATTGTGCAAAAATTCTCCATTATGAATATGTATTTGTGCAAAAGCAGATCCGTAATTAAAAAGATCTGTTACACCCTTTTCCCGATGAGAAGCGTGAGGGAGCTGCTGAGTTTCTTTTTCAAGTTTATTGCTGTTTATGTCCGCTATTCTTGCGGCAATGGCTGATGACGACTGTACAAAGGGAAAACTATTGATCTTATTTAAAGCAGCAACATCAGTAGTTAGAATACTAACAGCATTCAGCCATTTGGAAACATTTAAAATAGTTACGGCGCCTGCGTAACGAAGGCTGTCAATATAGCGTGGTGTTACCGGCAGATCTGTGCTGTCAATAGCAATGTTATATTTTGTTCTTCTTTCAATGGCTTTTGCTGACAAATATGCTGATGGGTTAGAGAGTGTGTACGGACTGCCTGCTTTGTTTTTAAATCTTATAATGTATCTTGATTGTGTGCTGCCCATTTGTGTTATTGATAGCATTACCAATAAACACACTGCCATTTTTTTCATACGCTAATTATGATCTATCATAGAACGCTTTACGCCAAAACCTGTTGTGTATGGTGATCCGCCTAAGTTTTGCTGGTATTCCCAAATGGTTAATTCCTGGTAAACCAAACCAATACCTTTTGCATATTTGTCAACTGCATAGGTAACCGATGCATAAGGTGTGTTGGCTGTAATGGGCAGATTACTTGATTCATCAACCCTTGTAACAACGGTAACATCATTGATTGTACTTCCGTTTAGCTCAATGTTGTCATTTAAACTGTTGTATTTAAAATCCCAGTCATTAAAATTGCTTTGACTAAAAGAATAAATAGATTTATACGGTTCTGTGGGAAGATATAAATTTCCTTTCCATGTTATATCCTGTCTTACCGGTGTAGTCAGCGATACTACTCTTAAATTATCTTCGGTTACTTCAACAGTGGAACTTGTGGGTGTTATAAAATAAGTGCCTGCTGTAACCCACGATTCCAAACCTGCGGTGTCTCTGATAAACCTGAAAACCCTATAAGAAGGCCGTCCCAAATTATCGGTGATCTGAGCATCCACAATATCTTTCTCCATGTAGGAATGAATTTCTGTAACACTGTTATGCTGTGTAAATACAGTAGAGTCGAGGCGATAAGTAATGTATTTGCCTACCTGTAGTGGAAGTATTTCTGTCAGCCTCTCTGTTTGGTAGTCCTGCCCATCAATACTTTCGGTTTCCTTTTTACAGCTAAAAAGAAATAAGCTAAGGAAGAGTATACTACAGCAGTTGAAGAATTTTGCTCTCATAAGTTATCAGGATTCATGGTTTACAATCCGCTACCGGCGGCACATTGGGCTTAAAACTAATTAAAAACTACGGAGTTCGCAATAGAAGAAGGCAGGTGATAGTTAACAGGCAGCAGGCAATAGTTGAAACCCTGCTATTGCCGGTTAATTTCATTATGCTTTCTATCAGATGCGTTGAATAATGCCACCGCCAATAACATCATCACCTTCGTAAAATACAGCGCTTTGGCCGGGAGCAATACCTTTGGCTTTTTCATAAAAACGAACAGAAACGTCATGGCCCGCGGGGCTGATAACAGATAAGCCGCCTTTATCCTTGTAGCGGATCTTTGTAGTTACTTCCATGGCATCGGCCAATCCATCATATTTGATCCAGTTTATTTTGGCCACCCGCATGTCTTCTTTTTCCAAATCTTCTTCATCGCCCAGTACAACAGTATTTGTATTGGGGTCAATAGCAGTAACATAGGCCGGCTTGCCCAAAGCAATGTCCAAACCTTTGCGTTGCCCAATTGTATAAAAAGGGTAACCTTTATGTTCGCCTAAAACATTCCCATTTTTGTCAACGAATAAACCGCCGGAAACTTTCTCTTCAAGTCCTTCTACTTTGCGTTTTAAAAATCCGCGGTAATCATTATCAGGCACAAAACAAATCTCGTAGCTTTCGCTTTTTTTGGCCAGTTCAGGATAGCCAAAATCATAGGCCATCTGGCGAATTTCAGATTTACGATAACCACCCAATGGCAAAAGCGTTCTGCTCAACAAATCCTGTTGGAGACCCCATAATACATAGCTTTGGTCTTTGGTTTCATCAACGCCTTTGCTTACAACAAACCGTCCGTTTTCGTGCTGATATACTTTGCCATAATGACCTGTAGCAATAAAATCGCAGCCCAGGGCATCTGCTCTTTTCAACAGGGCTCTCCATTTGATATGGGTGTTACACAAAACGCAGGGGTTGGGTGTGCGGCCCGCTAAATATTCGTCCACAAAATTTTCTACAACAAAGCTTCCGAACTCTTCACGGATGTCGAGTATATAATGCGGAAAACCATGCTGCACCGCTGCCATGCGGGCATCGTTAAAACTATCAAGGTTGCAACAGCCGGTTTCTTTCTTCGATCCGCCGCTAGCTGCATAATCCCATGTCTTCATGGTAATGCCCACTACTTCATAACCCTGGTGATGAAGCATTAAAGCGGTAACAGTACTATCAATGCCGCCGCTCATGGCCACTAAAACTTTTCCTTTGCTGCTCATAATTGAAGAGGGCAAAGATACAAACAGAGTAAATGCTGAAAGAATAGAGCTTGTTAAACCGCAAATTACCGGGAGGTAATAATGGATTACCAGGATTCTTATTTCTCTTTTCTCATTTACTTTTTTCGAAACAGGTGTTGTATTGTTAGAAGCGTGTTAAGTCAATGGTTATAACACAATTAAGGCATCCGGTTTGAGTTATATGTATAAAAATACATAAGCATTATGAAGAGAATGATCGGATTTGCTATGCTGGCAGTAACCGGCCTTGCCGCATTAAGCAGCTGTTCCAAAGACCCTCTGAAAAATATTACAGACGAGGAAAGCCGGATCTATATCACCAACAGGGATAGTACAGTTAATTTTGCTTCTTACAAAACTTACAGCATTGTTGATTCTGTATCCGTTATTGACAATAACAGGCTTACAGAGAAAACAGTTACCGGCTGGGATCAGCAGGTGCTGGCAGCGGTGCGCTCAGCCATGGAAGCAAGAGGTTATACTCAGGTCAATCATACACAATCTCCAGACCTTGGCATTAATGTAAGCCGCTTGTACAATACCACTACACACCTCGTTGATCTGTCAGATTATTGGGGTGGTTATGGTGGTTATTACGATCCATATTATTGGGGATATGGTGGCTATGGGTACGATTTTCCATATTATGGCACTTATCAAAGTACAGAAGCAGCTCTTTCTATTGATATGCTCGATTTAAAAAATGCTTCGGGCAATGGAACTATAAAGGGCATATGGAGCGGTCTCATTCGCGGATCAGGCATCTTTAACAGCAGTTCTGTTGAAAGCCAGGTAAAGGCTTTATTTGACCAGTCGCCTTATATAAATGCAGCACAATAAAAATTACAAAACATGAAATCTTTTAAGATAATAATTGCTCTTTTGGCATCGGTATTTTCCTTTTCTGTTCTTCATGCACAAAAAGGGGAAACCAGCCTTTCTATTGAATATAATGTGGGCCTTTCTATGGGCTCTTTTAAGGATAATGTTTCCAATACTTCTTTCCGTGGTTTCCAGGCAGCAGTTTTACATGGTCTTAGCGATAAATTCTCCATTGGTTTTGGTACAGGCTTCCAGGATTTTTATCAAAAAAATCCACGGCAATTATACAAGCTTTCTGATGGCAGTGATGTATCGGCAGTAGTAACACATTCTATCCAAACAATTCCTTTACTTGTTACGGGAAAATACAACTTTACTGCCGGCGGTGCTATACAGCCTTACGTTGCGTTAGGTGTTGGTGGTAATATGATTTCTTATGCAGAATTACTGGGCCAATTTGGCGGAACCCAAACCAAGTTTGGTTTTGCCGCAAGACCGGAAGCTGGTGTTTATATTCCTTTCAATAAAAAGGGGGAATCAGGATTAACATTGGGTGCTTCTTATAACATCATGCCTTTTAGCCAGGACAATTTTAGCAATCTGAATTTTGTTGGATTGCATGCAGGTATCAGCATTCCTTTGAGGAAGTAATGAAGAAATACTTAGTTAAGTTAGAATCGTTGGTCAGAATTGGCCAACGATTTTTTTGCCATTGAAAAAAATAAGGGAGCCGTTCTACTGCTCCCGTTCTATGGTCTAGCCACCATATCAAAACGTTTATTGCGATGGGTTTGTAAGGAGCCAAGCTAATTATTAAACCTGCAATTAACAAGAAGATATAAATTAAGTTTACCACAGTTTATGCACAGTCATAAATTGCGCTGCCGGACTTTTAGCAACTGTAGAGGCAATATTCTGTATAAAAATCTACTTTGTATTTAACTTAGCCCAAAACATACTGTAAACCGCACTTCATGAAAAAAATTAGTTTTCAAAAAGGCATATTTATTCAATTTATAATTGTATCATCTTTTGTTTCACTCAATTGCTTTGCCCAGTCCGATTCTGTAACGGTAGTGCACACTAAATGGAGTACTAAAAAAATAGCAAAGGGTGTTAAACTCAGGCACCATTGGTTCAATAAATCTTTGTTTGGCTCTAATCAAAACATCAACATTCTGGAAATAAAATTAAATGGCAAGAATAAATTTGATGTAGAGGCTGAGCCGAAGCTACGCAAGCCTACCAGCAAGTTTGGATCGGAACACCAGGCTATAGCTGCCCTGAACGGAACTTTTTTTGATATGAAAAACGGTGGCTCTGTTGATTATATAAGGCTTGATGGGAAAGTACTTAACGAAAACAGGCTGTTGAAAAACAATCAAAGAAGTTTACATCAAAAGGCAGCCATTGTTATACAGGATGATAAGTTAAGCATTGTGCCCTGGGATGGCTCGGCCGATTGGGAAGCCCGTTTGACAGGCGAAGACGTAATGGTAACCGGTCCTCTCCTGGTGAAAGATCATGAATTAGCAAGGCTTGATACTACAAGCATGTATGTAATGCGGCACCCACGTACGGCGGTAGCTATAAGAGATAACACAGTCTTTTTGATAACTGTTGATGGCAGAAATGAAAAAGCAGCGGGTATGAGTTTATATGAATTGGCTGATTTTTTAAAATGGATGAAGGCAGATGATGCCATCAATCTTGATGGTGGCGGTTCTACCACTTTATGGATCAATGGTTATGCTGAAGACGGCATTGTAAATCATCCTTCGGATAATAGAAAAATGGAACAATCAGCAGCATACAAGCCCGGCATGGACCTTGATAATTTCCCCGCTTCGGAAAAATGGGATCGTTCGGGAGAAAGACCTGTAGCTAACGTGTTGATCGTAAGGAGGAAGAAATAAAAATTGTTATGGAATTTTTCTCTTTTGCTGCCTCAGGTTTGTAATCACCACCTCGCCACAATCTTAAAATTCACTAACCTTGGTGTTAGCCGGTTGGGCATGGTAAATACGTTGTTTTGAAAATCTTTTATCAGCAAATAAGAAATGGTATTCGGCCTGTCAATTAAATTAAAAATTTCAAGGCTGGCCCAAATATTATTAAAGTTGCGGAAAGGAGAGTGGCTGCGGCGGTTACCTTTTTCTGTATCTAATAACAAAGCACTAAAGCCAATATCAACCCGCAAATATGGTTCTATGCGTAAAGCATTGCGATATTGAATATTGCCCGGAATGTTGTAAGGTAAATTGCTTCCATACAAAGTGTTCAGATAAACTTTAAAGTTTTTATTGGTGGAAAGGTAATCCTGGAAAAACATGCCGAAGGTGATTAGCCTGTCTGTTGGTCTGCGCAGCCATCCACCTTCAACTGTGGCGCTGTCAATGGGTTTGTTAGTTGAATCAAGCGTATAGGTTTTATAAAAATCATTTTCAAGATTTTCTCTTGTGCGCATCAGGCCAATGCTTACCCAACTTTCTGCATCTTTTACCAGTTCGCCAAACAATCGCATTTCAATCCCTGCTGCGTAAGCCTTGCCCATATTCTCGCCAAAATAGCGGATGCGGACATTGTCAATATCATAGGGATCAAGATGAGTAATGTATTTAAAATATGCTTCTGTGGTTAAGCGTAAGGGTCTGCCAAGGCCAATGAAATTATAATCGGCGCCCAGTACAAACTGGCTGCTGCGTTGCGCTTTCAAATCTTTGTTTATTGAGCCATCATATCTTCTTAGCTCACGATAAAAAGGCGGTTGGTCGTAAAGTCCGGCTGCAGCACGAAAAACCACATCTTTTTTCCATGCCGGTTTCCACGACAAACCAAAACGCGGCGACAATAAAAGCTCTTTGTTCAAGTCGTTATAATTAAATCTTACGCCACCATTAAAAGTATAAGTAGCTTCTTTTTTATTGAAAACAATATTGTCCTGCAGGTAACCATTAAATTTATTGATATTGAGATCTGCTGATGATTTAAGTACCTTATTTAAATTCAATACATCGGGATCGTATGGCAATGAATAACCCGCAGAATCTTCATAATCCCACTCATTCAGTTTGTCATTAATGATCGTTTTATCATAACCCAATCCCCACTGGATAAAATGTTTCTTAATATCAAAGCTTCCTTTGTGCGAAAAATTATAATCAACAATATTTAATCTGTTTCGTGCATAATTTTGGCTGATGCCTGCGCCCAATGGGTTTACGATTAGGCCATACGAAGCACTGCTTTTATCAAAATCCCTGTCGCCGAATAAATAGGCTCCGGCAATGTCAATATTTTCCTGCTCATCGTTTTCAAACCTTGATGCCAGCCATTTTAATTTCAGATTTTTATTGGGCTGGTAAGTAGCTGCTACGCCAGTCATCACTGTGCTGTATTGATCTCTTTCACGGCCTTCAAAAAAAATATCAACGCCAAGGTTTGCAGTAAAGAAAGGAGAGAAAACGCTGGATGTGAGTTGGCTAAATTCAGGGGTCAGCGAAAATTTTGTTTGAGAAATGTTGCCCAAAAATTCAGTGCTCCATTTTTCGTTTATTTGATAATTGATAGAAGCCTGCAAATCGGCAGATGAAGGCGTGTAACTGCCTTGCGTTTCCTGGCGACTCAATAAGTTTTGATTGGTACGATTACGAACGCCAATCAAATAAGAAAGTTTATCCTTTGCACCAACACCTTCCACATGAAAGCCCTGCTCCAGTAAACTTATGTAAGCCGAGCCACCAAATTTTTTTGGTTTGTTGTATTGAATATCCAAAACCGAGCTCATTTTGTCACCGTACTTTGCACTGAAACCGCCATTGTAAAAGCTAATGTTGCGAACAAGTTCCGGGTTGATGAAACTCAATCCTTCCTGCTGCCCACTGCGCACTAAATAAGGACGATAAACTTCAAAATCATTTACGTAAATCAGGTTTTCATCGTAGCTGCCACCACGAACATTGTATTGAGAAGTAAGCTCATTGTTAGAGCCAACAAAGACTTTCAGCATGCTCTCCACGCCCATTACAGGCGATGGAATGTTGATGATGGATTTAGGATTGGGTTTGATCAATCCTACTTCGGTTCTTTCACGATTATCTTTTACAATCACTTCTTGCAAAACGCTGCTTCGGGGTTCCAAACGAATGGTTATTGTTTCGGCCTCACCTTCGTTCAATAAAAAATTTTGCTGTGCTGATTTATAACCGCTGTAAGAAAACACAAGTGCAAATGCTTTTTCTGCAGGCACTTTAATAATAAAAGTTCCCGAGTCAGAAGCCGTGATACCTTTTTGCTGTCCAAGAATGGTAACCGAAACATGGGGCAAAGGATGTTCGTCTTCATCCAAAATCTTACCCGAAACGGTGGCCGGTTTTTTTTGTGCAAAACAAAAAGAAGAAAGCAGGATGGTTATAAAAAGGATTGGATGGCGGCGGTTCACAAAAGCAATTTGGAATAAAAATAATAAAGTTGTTGAGGGTTTGTAAAAAAATATATGTGGCGAATAAAGAGTGGTGAATATTTTGGGCCCATCTTATTGCTGCTTTTCAGCGCCTGTTGCGTCGCACACTTGTGCTGCAACAATTTTATTGTGCAACGCTGGGAACCGTAAGCTTTGAGCTTCTGGCTGAAAGCTTACGGTTCATAACTATTATTCTCACAACCCATCGCTAAGGCTTCTCGCTTCTTCAACTTATTTCCTGATCCTTCCCATTTTTAATACAATGGGAAACTGAAAGTTTTTGATGTCAGTATTATTCCAGATTTTATTTAAGTCATCTTCTATGAGTAAAAGAGGCGATGCTCCATTTTGTTTAATATATTGTTGTGTGCCCGACCAGGTAGACAGATAGCCTTTGAATGCTTCTTTATTATAGTTTACAGCAATTGCAAAATCTTTGGAAGGAAGTGGATGGAAATTGAATTCTACTGTTGCATAACCTTCTTCAACATATTTCCTTGCAGCATCCCAGTAAGGTCCTGTAATGTCTTTATAGAACTGACGAATGATTGTATTTACCGCCTCTTCATCGCACCTGAATAAATTGTATGTCCACACAGCCACAACAGCATTTTGTTTTCCTACCCTTATTGCTTCTTCAAAAAAGGCTTTCCAGTTCAACCAATGATAAGCCTGTGCTACAGTTATTAAATCGAAGCTATTGTCGGTAAATGGTGTGTGTTCGGCAGGAGCAACCTGGTAATGAATATTTGTTTTCTGCACGGCGTTTTCCAACTGCTTTTCACTAATATCAGTAGCTTCTACTTTTTCGAAATGATTTGCCAGTATTTTAGCTGCCTGTCCATTTCCAGTGGCGCAATCCCATGCCTGCTTTTTTTCTTCAACAAAACGTAGAATGTAATCAAACAATTGCTGCGGATAAGCAGGACGATATTTTGCGTAAAGCTGTGCATGATTGGAGAACAGGTCTTTCGCCATAAGGCAAAGCTAAATACTCTTTAATTCTGCAATGGTTTGTTTTGGATTTTCTGATTTAAACACCGTATTGCCTGCTACCAGCACATCGGCACCGGCATCGATAATGGTTTTGGCATTTTCAAGCGTTACACCTCCGTCAATTTCAATTCTTACATCCAGTTTATTATCGTCGATCATTTTGCGCAGCTCACGAATTTTATCTAATGTGCGGGGAATAAATTTTTGCCCGCCGAAACCAGGGTTGACACTCATCAACAAAACCACGTCAACGTCGCCCAAAATATCTTGCAACAGGGCCACCGGTGTATGCGGATTGACAGCTACGCCGGCCTTCATGCCGAGAGATTTTATTTGCTGGATGTTTCTGTGCAAATGCACGCAAGCTTCTATATGCACAGAGAGAATATCGGCGCCTGCCGCTTTAAATGCTTCGGCGTATCGTTCTGGTTCCAATATCCTTAGGTGTACATCGCAAACTTTTTTAGTGGCTTTGCGAATATGTTCTATCACCGGCAGTCCAAAAGAAATGTTAGGAACAAAGCGTCCGTCCATTACATCGAGGTGAAACCAATCAGCCTCGCTTTCATTCAGCATTTGGCATTCTTCTTCGAGGCGTAAAAAATTAGACGACAGTAGGGAAGGAGCGATGATAGGCATGGGTAATTATTTGCGGCCGCAAGATAATGGAAATTGACTGCTTATGGGAATGACTATTGTTGATTAAGCAATCGAAATAATTCTATTAAGGAGCTTTCGTTTTTTATTTTTATTTTTTTTGATTCAATAATTTTTCTGATAGTTGCTGCCTGCTTTGGCAAATGCTGTAAAAGATAATCTTTATCAGCTTTAATTTGTGTGATCTTATTATCAGGATAAAAAGCGTAAAAAAGCTCTTTGCTATAATCTCTTCGCTCTTCTGGTACATCCATATCTTTATGCAAAAGAATCGTTTTCGCTTTACATTTTAAAAGCTGGATTTCGCCATCTACCAACACTTCATAAAAAGTTTCTGCTGTATTTTTTTCGATGTCGGGATAGTTATTTCTAAAAAGAATGGCTACACTATCTTTTTTTAAAACTGTCCTGAGTGTAAACTCAGATACCGGTTCCTGAAACTCCATTATTTGGTTTCCCTGTAAAAAATAAAGATGATTATTATATACATCAAAAATTAAAGGAAGCTCTACAGCCGCATTTCTATTTTTAAAATGAACTATCCCATCGCTCCATTCCTGTTTCAGAAATTTTGATTGCACTGTTTCAACTTTCTCCTCATCCGGTAACTTACCAAACGGAATCATTCTAGAGTCTTGTCTTTGAAATTGTTGCTGGCCTTTAGCAGATACAACAGAAAGAAAGGAAATGAAAGTAAAGATGAGAAGCTTCATTCTATTTGGTTTTATCTTTAAACATAGCTTTTTTTACGTAAAGTAGCTTGATCTAACATCACAATTTATCCGCTGCTTCCTTCGCTTCTGTCATTGATCTGTCCAGTCCATAGGCTCTTTGATAATTTAATTTAGCGTCTTGTTTATTGCCCAAGGCCTCCTGTGCTTTGCCAATTAAAAAATAAAACTCGGCGTTGGCGGGAGCTACTTTCTGCGCTAACTGAAATGTTTTTAGTGCTTCATTATATTTTTTTTGATCGAGCAGTAATTGGCCTTTGTCACGATAGGCGTCCAAAAAATTATAGTTAGCAGCAATAGCGTTATCAAAGTTTTTCAATGCCTGTACCGCATTGTTTGTATTTGAAAAATAAACCCCTTTGATATAATATGCTTTCTCCGGCTCAGCAACTTTTGCTTTAAGTAAAGAATCGGCAAGTGTTATGGCTTTCGAATTTTTTGCATCGGCATATTCATAAGCAAGATTAAATGCCAGTTCGGGGTCGGAAGGAACAAGAGAGTGTGCTTTTTCCAAATAAGCCAAAGAGCCGCTTTGGTTATTTTGAGCCGCTAAGATTTCAGATTTTAATGTCAGGGCATCTAATTGGCCAGGCTGTTCCTCAATAATTTTATCGACAATGGCCAGGGCTTTTTCTGTTTCACCTTTTTTCTGATAACCTCTGGCTAAACCTATTTGAAGTGCAACGCTATTGGGGAGTTTGTGTGTGGCTTCTTCTAAAAAAAACAATGCTGAATCGGCATTTTTATTTTTTAAAATGGCTGCCAGGCTTAATGCATATTCTTCATCAGGCTGTAGTTGCCAAGCCTTTTTAAAATCTTGTTCAGCATAAGCAGTTTGATTGTTTTGATACAAAAGAATGCCCCGGCGAAAATGAAGGCCTGCATCCTTCGGTGACTGCTGGATGCTGTCAGTTAACCTAACAAACGGTGGCTGCGATAAAACAGAATCGCTATCCTCTTCATTACTATTACAGGCAATGAAAGCAAGAGAAAGCAAAAGGAAAAAAAAGTTGCGCATGCTCAAAACTAAAATGAAAGATGCTTATTGTACAAATTTGCCAATATTCTTTTTGCTATATCAATTTCATCGTTATTGATATGCTATGCAACCAAAATTTCGGCAAGAATTTTTATAAGCCTTCAAAAAGAACGTTGTCTATTTGTTATGAATGCAGCAATGACTAGTTTTACTCATTAGCTAACAACTTCTGTTATTTATCTTTTCTGTTGTAGATTTGGCAAAACCAAAATCATTTATAATGGATACAGCCTTCTACAATGTTCTGTTGCATATACATAGCGTAGGCCGCTGGGTAGTATTGTTGTTACTGCTTTTTGCCATCATTAACAGCCTTATTGCAGGTGGCAGGCCTTACATTAAATCTGATAACCGGCTTGGTTTGATACTTACCATTACGGCCGATATTATGTTGTTGCTTGGTATTGCACTTTGGTATTTTGGACCTCACGGCTATAAAATGATTGAAGCGGCCGGCGGCATGAGCAGCGCTATGAAGGACCCAACCACAAGGTTCTTTGGCATAGAACATTTGGTAGGAATGTTGATTGCCATTATTTTAATTCATATAGGTAAAGCGCAAGGTAAAAAACGCATTAGCGATACATCAAAACATCGCCGCACATTTATATTTTATTTTTTGGCCTTGTTGATCATATTAGCTTCTGTGCCCTGGCCGTTCAGGGAAATAGGCGCTGCAAGTCACTGGTATTAATAATTTTAAAAGACCTTCAATTGAAGGTCTTTTTATTTCTCTTACGATCATCGTGCACCAAGTTCAATCACCTCACAATCTTTGATGTTAGCGCCGTCAATTGTGAAGCGTAATAGTGTACGCACTTTATGCCACCCTTGCCTGCCTGCAGCGCCGGGGTTCATATGAAGACAACTTATTTGCTCATCATAAATAACTTTCAAAATGTGCGAATGGCCGGAAATAAAAAGCTTTGTTTTATTGTTGATCAGTTCCTGCTTAATACCCGGTGCATAACGATTGGGATAGCCGCCAATATGCGTCATGTAAACTTTTACGTCTTCACAATCCCAGATTAATTTTTGTGGGTATACAGTGCGAACATCGTAGCCGTCTATATTGCCAGAAACACCTTTTAGCGGCAGGCCGCTTTGTTTAGACAGTTGGTTGGCAAGATCAATATTCCCAAAATCGCCGGCATGCCATATTTCGTGGCATTGCTTAAAATGCTTAAAGATGGTATCATCTAAAAATCCATGCGTGTCTGAAAGTAAGCCAATACGTGTCAATTTATGTCTTGTTTGAACCCAAAGATGATAATTTTAAAATCAAGGTATACTAAAAGAACAGTCAGCAATGCGGTATTGTCTATCCCGTACTTTTTTCTGAAATGATTTTATAGGAAGGATCTAACAAATATTCAATGGTGGTGGTATAGTTTTCTGTTTTGCTATTACCATTGTTTCTTAGCTTTTCATGAATGGTGATAACTGCTTTACAATTTTTACCCTGTGGTTGAATGTTCAGTGTCTTAAAATCAGGGGCGCAATTGTAATAAGTGGGTGTTATAAAAAGATTTTTAATAATTGTGTTTAATGAGTCTTTGCTTACGTTACCAGAATCGTAGTATTCATTTATAGAACCTGCATAATTGCTCATAATAGCATTAAGATCCCTGTTGTTATAAGCATTATATAATCCATTTAAAAAAGAAGTAACAGCAGAAGCAGAAAACAGCGGCGCTTCTGCAGGCTTTGTATTTGTTGCAATGCTGTTGACCACCGTATTGCTTTTTTTGCCGGAAAAATAATTAAAGGCAAAAAAGCTGGCAACGACTAACATCCCTAAAGCAATAATAACTTTTAGCGGTGTATTTTTCGAAGGTCTTTTTATGTCGACTGCAGGCGCTGTCGATTTTTTCTCTTCAACAGCAATTGTTACAGGTTTTTCCTGTACAGCTACGGCAGGTTGAATGATAACAGGTTTTGGCTTTGGTTGTACATTAATGGTGAGCGATCTGTTTTTGGAGCCAACAGTTAATACATAGTTGGTAGTATGGTTTAAAACAACTTTTTGGGTTCCCCTTTTCTCAGCTACATCGCCCAGGTTGGAAATATGAATTTTCCCTTCTCCTTTTACGTTCCAGTTAATAGTGGTCAACTCACCTTCTTCAATATTGTATTTGTCGGCTCTGAATTCTAATATTTCATCCTGCTCAACCGGCGGTGGCGGAGGAATGGCTTCTTTTTCTTTTTTTGAAAAGTCAATTTCGTAAATGATGTTTTTTTCAGTGATGGGAACAAGTTTTTTCTCCGAGTCGTTCAGCACTTCTACATGATCAAAATCTTTTTTAAAAAGATTAAGCCGCAATGGTGTAATACCTTTTTTTGCACCGTTTACTAAAACATCTTTTCCTGCTGGAATGGTTTTGATCTCTACCTGGTAGAGCTTTGGCTTTTCTACTGCAATTTCGGGAGTAACCGGCACAGGCTTAGATATTTCATGTGCAGACAATACAAAAGAGCTTTTGTACAAAACAGGTTTTTCAATTGTATCTAAGTTGCTGGTGCGGCAAAATGCAGTTAATGCATCAAGATAAAAATTCAGCGTTTCACTATTATATGCTCTGAGCTTTTGGAAAAGCGGAGATGTTTCAGGATTGGAAAAATCGCCGGCCGAAAAAAAAGAATGTTCTCTGTTATATCCGCCTTGCTGCATATGTTGCCAGTTATCAGCACTTACCTTCACTGCTTCAAGTGTGGCAAGCATCACCCAAATAGAGAAACGGTCAATATTTTTGGAGAAATGTAATAGAGTTCTTGCAGGCGGCTGAAAACCCTGGTTGCCGGTTTCGCAACTTTTTTCTCCCTGGAAAGCAGGAATGAACATTGAGTCGTAGTCAAGCAACTTTAAAGAAAGATCCTGGCCGTCAGTTATAAGTATATTGCTATATTCCAGGTTGCCATGACCAATACCATTTTCTTCAAGGTTTTGAGAAAGTGCCACCAGCTTTTTTTGCAGCTTCGATAATTGAGTGGCATTGTCTGCGTTGTTATCTATAAACTGATTAAGCGGTATTCCATCTTCCCAATCCATTTTTAGCACAGGATAATATTGATCGTCAATTAATACCTCGTTGTCTAAAAACTCAAATGGTACTTTCCACTGCAGTTCTTTTGTAGCTAAAAAGTTGGCAATTTGCTGATACCTATTAAATATTTCGGGATTGGGTTTTAAAAAACAGCGGATAGCAAATGTTTTAAGCCCTTTAACAACCTTTGTTTCGGGCTCGCCTTTTAGAAAAGACCGCATGGCAAAGGATTTGGAGCCTTTAACGGCTTTAAACACAGCGGCCGATTCGCCTTTGCAAAAACAGTATTCTTTTTTTGCGCCGTTTTCTTTAAAAAGAAAATCGTAACGGGTTAGGGTGGAAAGAGACAAAGGGTCTCTTTTTTCAATCACATCGGAATATTGTTCTACAGAAAGTAAGGGCATAGGTTTTAGAATAAGGTGTTTGTCTTGATGATCCTATCAGCCTCTTCAAAAATTGTGCTGTAATAAAAGCGGTATAATTTTTTCTGTAGAATCTGGTACAAAGCGCTTACCATGTTTTCTTCCCATCAACTTGTTATTCTGGTGCCCGGATTTGTTTCTTTAAAGAAATTTATTGATCGGTTAAGTAATTTAAATTTTACACCAAACCCGCTGAATACAATTGTTTATGAAAGTTAGATGGCTAATTTTCTTATTGTATTCCACCCTTTTTTTAGGCTGTAAAAAACTTGTGGAAGCGCCAAAGGAAGCCTGTTTTATTCCTTATGTGGATTTTGTGGCTTATAATGTTAATCCCAACACACTTGAAGTTAGTTTTACTGATATTACTTCTGACAATGGTGTCATTACATCGCATCATTGGGACTTTGGTGACGGCACCAGTTATAATGGGGAAATTCCTCCCCCGCATAAGTATCCGCCACAGAGTTCTTCCACGTCAACCAATACGTATACGATAAAATATACAGTGACAAACGATTGTGGTGAAGCTTACTGGACACATGATGTAAAAATTGGCCGGTGCCTGCCCAATGTAAATGTTTCATACGTTCTGCTAAATGATTCCACAGTTCAATTTAGAAATACTACCACAAGTTCCACACCTGTAACCTACGAATGGAATTTTGGCGATGGCAGCACCAGCACCTCAGGTGAAACTACTGTTACCAAAACCTATGCGTTCAATGGTAAATACACCGTTACTTTAAAAGCTACGAATGCCTGCGGCGATAATTTTTTTATAGTTACCGTTCCGGTTTGCAGCAAGCCTGTGCCTTCGCAGAAAATAACATTATCAGATTGTTCTACTGTACTTATAGATGCTTCTGCAACAAAAAATGGTGAGCTTTATCAATGGGATTTTGGTGATGGAACCATATTACCGGCTTCGCCTACAGCGTCTTCCAGCATTTCTTATACTTATGCTAATAATGGCAAGTATAATGTAAAATTGAAAGTCATTAATAAAAACGCCTGCGATTCGGCTACAATAACAACGCCTGTGAATATTGAAGCAACAGGCATTGCACCGAATGATAAATGGAGTTATAGTTCAGATGACCTTGAATTTAATTTCTACCGTGAAGCTGTTGCCGGTGCTGCTTCGTATTTATGGGATTTTGGCGATGGTACTACTTCTGCGCAGCAAAACCCCGGAAAAAAAGTATATGCCAATCCCGGTGTGTATGATCTTACATTAACAGTAAGTAATAACTGCGGAGAGTATAAACTTAACGCTACTATTAATGTTCCTGCTTTTAAAGCAATTAAGGGAGCACCCGGTACAGGATTCCGGGATGTTGTTGTTTTTTCTGCACAGCAGATCTACTACCTGGGCACTAATGGCAAATTATATAAAACCGACACGTCAGGCAACTGGTCTGATGCAATTGACCTACCGCCGTCGTTGCATTTTGATAACAATACCAAATTATTTAAAGACATCAACAACAATTTATGGATATATGGAAGAGGAGAGGTAGCCAGGTTCAATGCAACTAATTCATCATGGACATCTTTCTTTGCTACTGCTGGTTATAAACGAGATGAAACCATTAACGGAATTGCTGTTGACAATACCGGGACCCTGTGGACGGTTGCCAGAAAAGAAGTGAGACGCAACAACAAACGAATAGAAAGCCGTGGCAACAAACAGTTCTCTTCCATTGCTTTTGCTCCTGCCACTGGAAGAATATGGGTTACCGGATCCAACCAAAACGATTTGTTTTATGTAAATACAAACAGCACAGAACTCAACACACTGAATGGTGCAGCCATCCGCAATGGTGCTGATGATATAAAGGTTCATCCTAATGGAGAAATATTCTTTACTACTAATACCGGAATTGTAAGAGTGAGTAGTTCAGGCAATTTTATCAGCAGCTATACTGCAACGAACACAAATGGTTTGCTTTCAGGGGCGCCGAGGAAATTTGACTTCGACAATAAAGGAAACATATGGGCTGTATACGCAGGGCGGCTGCTTAAAATACCTATTAATGGCGGGGCTTCTAAAAATTATTCTTTTACACCCGATCTTTTAAATGCCTCATCAGTGGCGGTTTTAAATTTAACAGACGCTGATACCGATATTTTATTAGCTAAAACAACAGCCAATGGTGCTATTCAAATTAAATAAAAAGATTGTTGTTTGCTTTTTGTTGTTATTGATGATACACATTTGCGGCAATGCGCAGCAAATCATTAGTAACGTTGATCTTGAAAAGATAGACGCTACTTCTTTCAAAGTAAAATTCAAACTGAATAGCATAACTGATTATCGATTTAATACCGTTACGCTAAAAATATACAGACGCAGAAATGGCAATGTAGAAGAAGTGTTTTCAAAAGATATCAATTCGGGCCCATTGATCAAAGCAAATCAAACTTATAGCTATAGTTGGTACACCAACAGGCAAACTGTAAAAGATGGTGACGAATTGCAGGCCAAAATTATTATAGCGTATAACAAACCGGCTGTTGCAAAAACTGCGGAGCCTCCTGCCAACAAAGCACCAAAAGCTGACGCTGGCGGTGATTTAACAGTACAGCTTCCACTTAATCTTGTGGTCATATTAGATGGCATGAAATCTTACGATGCTGACGGAAGAATTATAGCGATTAGCTGGCGACAGGTTTCAGGCCCTAACACACTTAGAATTGCTTCGCCTACTTCTTATAAATCTTACGTAGTTGGTGATTTTAAACCCGGTGTGTATGCTTTTGAATTATCGGTTACTGATGATAAAGGCGCCAGTAGCACCGACAGAGCCAGCCTTACCGTAAAGGCTGCACCAGTTACGAAGCAGCAAACTTCTACCGCCATTAATAATGGTGCCATTGCTAATAACGATACTACTGCACGAAAAGTAATAACCCCATCTGCTCCGCCAAAATTGAAAGGCGGTCCTTCAAATGCTTTGGTAGATGTACTGTTACCAGGGTTAGGGCATTATTTTGTTAGCGGCGATTATTACGGCAATGACAGAAAGCCTGCCGTATTGCTCATCACCGCTTTGTATGCAGGCTCGGTTGGCGGCGCCGTTTATTACAAACTCAGGTCGAACAGTCAGTATAATAAATACATTGACCTGGCTAATTTTAGAGAATATCAAAAGGATGACAACGGAAACATTATTGGCGTGAGAGGCGCTAATCAGGCGCAGGCAACACAGTATTTAAATGATTCAAAAAATTCTCATAACAATTTTTTAATACTTACAGGCATCAGTGCAGGTATTATGGCGGCAGATATTATCTATACCTTTATTAAAGGGTCGAAAAATAAAAAACAATGGAAAAATGAATACAGTGCCCGCACTAATTTGTTTTTTTCATCTAACGGCAACAACCTTGTTGCTGGCATACGTGTAAAACTATAACTATGAAAAAAGCAATTTTAATTTGTTTCATATCCTTCATCAGCTCAAAAACGTTTTGCCAAACCGATGAAATCTTTACAGAAGAAAAATCAAGCGACTGGATAAAAATTTCTGTTCCTCCAGCTCCTGTTACGCATAGCTCTTCGCATACAAGGACAAACCGTGTAACAGCTGCGCCGGAAAAAAAAGAACCGGCTTCGCAACCGGCTACTCAGCCCAAATCGTCCGATGCGTTCAAAAAAACGAACAGCGAAGTGAAACGTTTTAAGAAAGGAAATTAAAATTATAGGCTTTTAGCTATGCGTTGCGAGATGAGTTACATCTGTTGGAATCTAATAAGATTACAAACTCAAATAATGTTGGCCTTCGGGATATTCTTTATCCAATGCATCGATGATGGTTTGCAAATGTTGCTCGTTTCCTAAAAAATCCGCGTTGGAAACATCTACATAAAGTGTTTTTAAATTGTGCTGCTTGATATAGTGGGTATAAGTTTCCTGTATGCTGAATAAATAATCATCAGGAATCTTTTGTTCGTAAGGCCTGTTGCGTTTTTTTATATTCTGCTGCAATTTGCTGACAGGAGCATGCAGGTAAATTAAAATCTCAGGCTGCAGCAATTGCTGGTACATAATTTCAAACAGCCGCTGGTATAACCTGAATTCATCTTCCGATAAATTGATCTTGGCAAAAAGCAGGCACTTGGTAAATAAATAATCGGTGATAGTAATGCTTTGGAAAAGATCTTTTTGCTGTATGAGTTCTTTTAATTGCTTAAACCGCTCTGCCATAAAAAACAATTCCAGCGGGAAAGCATATTGCTGCGGATTTTCGTAAAACTTGGGCAGAAAAGGATTGTCGGCAAACTGCTCCAGCACCAGCCGGGCATTAAAATGTTTTGAGAGCAAGTGAGCTAACGTGGTTTTGCCTGCACCAATATTTCCTTCAATTGTAATAAATGTGTACTTCATCCGCAGTTTAGTCATGGAAGTGAGCAAAGTAAATATTGTTCGCGGAAGTATTCAATTAATTTTATTCACCGTCAATGGGTCAGTACATGCTGACAAAAGTTGAGCAATTGTTTTTTGTAAAACCGGATGTATTTTTTCCGGAGCAATTTCATTTAACGGTTCTAAAACAAAGCGCCGGTGCTGCATTTGCGGGTGCGGAACTTTTAATCCATGCACATCAATGATCGCATCGCCGAACAGTAAAATATCAATATCAATAAGCCGCGGGCCGTATTTTATGTTTCGCTTGCGGCCTAAATTTTCTTCAATAGTAAGTATGGTTTTTAATAATTGTTGAGGTGATAATTGTGTTTCAATTTCCAGCGCCAGGTTTAAAAAAGCTGCCTGTTCCTCCATGCCCCAGGCCGCTGTTTCATATACAGAAGATTGCTGAGCGATCTGGCCGCATTGTTTTTCAATTTCCTCTTTAGCTTTGGTTAAATACAGCATCCTGTCGCCCATGTTTCCACCTATCAGTAAATAAACTTCATTCATAT
>JBQCJM010000271.1:0-2627 GCA_051952715.1 Flavisolibacter sp. | reverse complement strand
GAGTTGTATGGATTGGGAGAGGAGGAGATAAAAATAGTGGACGGGTTTGCATAATAGTTTACTGAACTCCTTAAAGAATCATTTAAATACCTTTAACCAATGAAAAATATCATTTTTTGTCCCAGCCGAGTCTCCCGATAGGGGACTCGGCGCAAGGTAGTAAGCAACACGAACTATACGCGCCGGGTCCTCTGCGAGAGACCCGGGTAAGGCTTATCAACAGCGCTGCTCTTATCGGTAATTCGGGCTGACGGATGCTATGGGCAAACGAACAAATAATCAACTTTTTTATTCTACATTCGGCTGGTGGTTCGGGCAGACAGGAATTCTAATTTCCCACCTGCGCAAAGCCCTGGACGTTAGCGGATATTCTCCATTTTTCCCGGACGAAAATAATTTCCCGCGCTAACGAAAAATCAGAAATTTGAAAATCAATGAAAAATGTAGATTATTGATTTCCTTTAATTTTGACGTTAGTCAGAATGCGACAAGACAAGCTATAAAAATGAAAATTAATAAAACTATATTTTGGACATTTAGCATTGTGATTGCTCTTTTGAGTTGCTACCTATTTCAGTTGTCCTCAGTTCAACTTTACGGTGACGGAAATTATATGCAATCTTTAAATCTTCCTTCTGATGCTGACACGCCGGCAGTAGCAATTGCAGGAACTGTTTTACTATCTATCGGAGCAGTTATTGGACACATTATTTTACTTGGGATGTTTTTGATAATTGCTTTTTTAAGACATAAAGAAATTGAAATATCCTTGTCAGACTTTATTATTAATCCTAAAAGAAACCGCCTGACAAAAACTATTTTTCAAGTCATTGGATTTTTATTAACTGCTTATTGGTTGTGGGACTTCATCGACGTAACTAAGATTAAGTTTTTTCCAACCTTGTTTATATTTACATTATTAGCAATTGCTGTAACATGGACATATATGTTATGGTTGATTAACTTGACAAAAAAAATAGAGAAAACGAGAAGCACGAACACACAACAAGCGCAACAGCTGGGCGTGACGTGCATTTTATCAGCTTTTTGTTTGCTATTTGGCAGCAGTTCCGGACTGAAAATATTGTATTGAGCAACAGACTAAAAATCTCAACTTTTGTTCGTTTACTGTGCAGACATTCCAGCAGAAAGTTATAAATTGCCCAGCCATCGCCAATGCGTAAACGTTGGCAGAAATAAATCGACATCATGAAATTAAGACCAGAACTTCTTTTTATTTTACTACTATTTTTATTTTCATGTGTCTATGACCCACCACAAAAAGGAAAAGAAATTTCAATTCATAATCAGACTGACAAGCCGATTATAATCGTTGACTCTTTAAATGGAAATCACGCAAGACTTTATGACACAGCAATGGTCAACGGCAGAAGATATATTAGCAGACAACCGAATTATATGACTGGATATGGAGTTTTTCAAAAATTTTATTCTGACGGTGAAATAAATAATTTGAAAAACAGAAAGATTAATAAAATCAAACTTTATATTATTGACACAAATGACTTACAAAATACTTTGAGTCAAATTTCTACTAACCATTTATTTCGTTCATTTGATATCAATATCGACACTTTGGAAAAATATGATTTAAACCATTTGTTTATTACAAACGACACAATATTGTTTGAACACGACTACAGTTATTATACAAATCGAAACCATTGACAAACATAAAAATTCTGCCAACAAAAGGCTTGGCAATAGGCCGGCTGAAGGAATATCAATCGGCTGTAGTTCTTTATCAGCTTAGGTTCCAGCAGACGAAGAAATATCGTCTTTTTGTATTTACCTTCGACTGTAGTTTTTCAATCGGCTAACATTTGGGCGAGACGTTCATTGAATACCAGCCCATCGCCAAGCCTTAACGTTAGCTGCTATTTCGCACAGACACTATAAACAAAGAAACTGAAACTAATAATAGAAAGAGATGAACATTAAGAACTTTGAATTTAAGGCTAAAGTTGGCGACATTGAAAAGTACGAAAAGAAATTACTTACACTAAATCCAAAATTTCAAGGACTTGACCACCAAATAGACACATATTTCAATACTCAACTTGGAAGATTAAAATTAAGAGAAGGTAATATTGAAAACTCTTTAATTAACTATGACAGAGAAAATATTTCAGGAGCAAAAGAATCTCAAATAATTTTGTACCAGCACGAACCAAACATTGCTTTGAAAAATATATTGACAAGACAACTTGGGGTGAAAATCATTGTTGACAAAAAACGAAAAATATACTTTATTGACAACGTAAAGTTTCACTTTGACGTTGTTGAGAATTTAGGAACATTCATAGAAGTCGAAGCAATTGACAATAAAGAAGAATTTACGATAGAAGAACTAAAAGAACAATGTGATAAATACTTTGACTTTTTTGAGTTGACAGAACTAAATATCATTGATAAATCTTATAGTGATTTAATTATGGACTTGAAAAGATGATTGCGAGGGTTGCCAACCTTTTAAAGGTTGGCAACCCTGAAGATGCGTTCACTATAGGTAACGGCCATGCACAGGTCTGGACCACGCCAGATAGGAGATAAGAAGTTTCGTATCTTGCAAGATAAAATGACTGCATAACATAAACTTATGAGTA
>JBQCJM010000270.1:0-7016 GCA_051952715.1 Flavisolibacter sp. | reverse complement strand
TACATCAGGCGTTCCTGCCGACTACCTTGCCACAGCTGAAAACCAAACAATAACCAACGGCACCACAGGTGTATTCAACTCTCCTATTTCCTATTTTCCTTCTACTCCACCGACTGCTATTAAGTTTTATTTAAAGCTCCAGCAGACGGGTAATGGAAATCCAGGTACTACACTTAAACCAACAGTAACGATAAAATGGGGGACAGGAGGATCTGTTTCCTCAACTTGTACAAGTATTCCAAGTTTTTCTGTTACTTCAACCGCAACTAACTATTATTTTAGTATAACGCCATCTGTTCCATTACCAGCCAATACGAACTTTCAAATAACTGTTAGTTTACAAAATACTGGTAATAGGCCAGCTCTAATTTCAGCGTACGGCATTGATAAAACTGC
Organism: Flavisolibacter sp.; assembly: GCA_051952715.1. GTDB lineage: Bacteria > Bacteroidota > Bacteroidia > Chitinophagales > Chitinophagaceae > Flavisolibacter. Next base: position 6,620 of record JBQCJM010000270.1, on the reverse strand, counting down.
AATTTCTCCCGCAGGTGCAATTCTTCCTGTACATTTTTCCAACTTCGATGCTAAGGCATCGGAAGGCGGAGTAGCTTTAACATGGAAAGTAGGTATAGAAGAAAATGTAACTGCTTATGAAGTTGAGAAAAGCAATAATGGAAGAGATTTCTCTACTATTGGTAATGTAGCAGCTGCTGGCAAAAGTTCCTATTCTTACAACGACAGAACTCCCGTTGTGGCAGCATTTTATCGTATTAAATCGGTAGATGCAGATGGTAAATTTGCATATAGCACTGTGGCCAGTTTCAAAGGTGGAAGATCTTCCATTGTACTGAAAGCATTTCCAATGCCAGTACAAAAAGATCTAACCGTTCAGCATGGCACTGCAAATAGCAATAGCAAGATCAATGTAAGCGCTGAGGACGGAAGAATTATTAAAACCATTATTCCTTCGGTAGGATCGCAGCAAACTGAAGTTGATTTTTCAACTTTAAGAGCAGGCTTGTATTTAATTCGTTTTGATAATGGTAATGGAGAGTCAGGAACGCTGAAAGTGATAAAGCAATAACTCTGTTGATTAGAATTATAAATCCCCGGATAAAAATCCGGGGATTTTATTTTGCACGCATTAATGGTTTACCCCGACAATTAGTAATTATACGTAGTAAAATTTGCATTTTGTTTTTCTTGTTTTTATTTTGGGCCGTCTAACAATTTGAAAAGCCGGTTAGATAAACCAGTCTATGCTATGAGTAAACTTTATACAGCTCTTATTACGTCAGTTTTTCTTTTTTTCTTCTACACATCACCTGCACAGGTGCTTAGTTTTTCATTCCAGGGTAGTAATGGTGATGAAGCAAGTTGGCCTTCAACCACTCAAGGTGTAGGCGTGCAACCTTCATCAATTGTAAGAGGGCCAGGCATTACGGCGGCACTTGCGGACGATGGTTTTAATTCATCTGGCTGGACAACCAACGCTTCACCCGATTTAAACGAGTACATCGAATTTACAATTACACCTTCTTCCGGCTACGCTATTACGCTTTCGAATATCATATTGCAATTTCGCCGTTCAAGTAAAGCGCCAAGAAACTTTGTGATAAGAACAAGTATAGATGCTTATGTGGCTAATGCCACAAATGTGATCAACAGAACTGATGTAAATACAGTCCAAACCAACACATTTACTTTTGTTTCGCCTATTACAATGACTTCGCCTGTCATTGTCCGGATATATGCTTATAATGCAGCGAATGCAAATAATTCCTGGGGGCCGGGAACCAGTACAGACGGTAACGATATGATCATCTCCGGCTCTTTTACTACGCTTCCTGTAAAATTTGTTAATGTAAAAGCGGTGTTAAGAAACGGCCAGGTACAAATCGGTTGGACAAATGCCACAGAAAGCGATTTGCTCTATTACGCTGTTGAACGGTCTTTCAATGCACAAGATTTTACAGAACTGACAAAAATCAATCCTGTCAAAAATGACGGTGGAAGTGCTGGTTATTCATTTAATGATATGCAGCCAAACACAATCAACTTCTATCGGATCAAAGCTATAGAAATAACAGGCCACGTAGTGTATAGCAACATTATAAAGATTGAAACTTCAATGCAAAGCTCAGGTTTAAACCTTTATCCGAATCCCGCTTGGGCAGGTTCTCAAATAGTGTTGCAAATGAAAAACATGGACACAGGGAATTACAATGTAAAAATATATAGTGCAACCGGCCAGTTGCTCAGCACTCAAGCCATTGTTGGGAATAATGGTTCTATAAGCCAAACGCTTTCTTTAAACAACTGGCAAAAAGGAATTTACATTTTAGAAGTCAACGGGCCTGTTAAACTGCAAAAACAATTTATAATTCAGTAAATATTATCGCAGGCGATCCATGCTTTTTATTAGTTTTTCATCTTTCAAAATTCCCCGCACTGCCAATATATAACAACCTAATATGGCAAAATGAAAGATGCACCAAAGCGCCATAACGCTGTTGGCAAAATTGCTTAATTCAAAAAAATACATTACCAGCAGCAGAATGGTTAAAAAAATGCCGAGGTAACTTAATCGTAATTGCAACTTACGATCGTGATATAAAAAGATGGTAATAAAGGCTATAACTCCAATTAGTACAGTTACAATGCTCAGCCAAATAGTTGTTTTAGCATCCAGCGGAACGCTTGTTGGTAATATATCTTTCAACCAGTCGCCATTGGCAAATGGAAAGCGAAAAGTGATAGCAGCAAAGGCTGCCACTAACAGCAGCCATATACTTTGAATACGTTGCAGCATATTATTGGTTTATTATTTTGCTAATAGTACGAGCATGAATTAACCCAATTCAGGATACAAAGAAAATGCTTTCATAAAATCATGAACATCGTTTGATACTGTGTTTATAACAGTTGCATCATCAATATTCATCAAAACTTTGTCAATAAAATCTACTACTGTTTTCATGTGATCTTCTTTCATACCACGGGTGGTAATTGCCGGCACGCCTACGCGAATACCTGAAGTTACAAACGGACTTTTATCGTCAAACGGCACGGCATTTTTATTTAGAGTGATGTGGGCCCTATCCAAAGTTTCCTGCGCTTTTTTCCCCGTAATACTTTTATTGCGTAGGTCAATTAGCATTAAATGGTTGTCAGTTCCACCACTGATGATGTTATAATCTTTTGCTACAAAAGCTTTAGCCATAGCTTGTGCATTGGTCTGAATTTGTTTCGCATAACCGGTAAATTCATCACTCAAAATTTCCCCAAAAGCAATAGCCTTGGCTGCAATCACATGTTCTAGCGGGCCGCCCTGCGTACCAGGAAAAACAGCCATGTCCATCAGGTTGCTCATCATGCGAATGTTGCCTTTCACATCTTTTAGTCCAAACGGATTTTCAAAATCTTTGCCCATTAAAATAATACCGCCACGTGGTCCACGCAAAGTTTTATGTGTTGTGGAAGTAACAAAATGGCAATAATCAAAAGGTGAGTTCAACAAACCTTTTGCAATCAGTCCGGCCGGGTGCGCAATATCGGCCATTACAAAAGCGCCAATTTCATCGGCCACTTTCCTGATTCTTCCATAATCAATATCCCTGCTATAGGCCGAGGCGCCGCAAATGATCAATTGCGGTTTTTCTTTTTTTGCAACTTCTTCTAATTGTTCATAGTTGATCAGTCCTGTTTCTTTATGTACGCCGTAAAAGAATGGCTGATACAACTTACCACTGAAGTTTACAGGCGAGCCATGAGTAAGATGTCCGCCCATGCTTAAATCAAGACCTAAAATTTTATCGCCGGGCTTTAATATGGCCAGCATTACAGATGCATTGGCTTGTGCGCCGCTATGTGGTTGCACGTTAGCATACTCGCAGTTAAAAACCTGCTTAATGCGGTCAATAGCCAATTGTTCTGTTTCGTCTACAAATTCGCAGCCGCCATAATACCTGCGGCCAGGATAGCCTTCTGCATATTTATTGGTCATTACATTGCCCATAGCCTGCATTACCTGAAGCGAAGTAAAATTTTCAGAAGCAATAAGTTCAATCCCATTGCGCTGGCGTTCCAGTTCTTTTTTAATAATGTCGAAAACGAGGTTGTCTCTTTGCATGAATGTATATTTCAATGATGTATTTAACTGCGTTGTAATGAACTTTCGCACTACTATTACGCTTTTGTTGCTCCGATATCTGTCGGTGCAATCTTGTACTGCAACAATTCCATTGAGCAAAGCTTCGGGTTTGAGCTATAAACTTTGAAACCTAGAACAGTTTCATAACTATAGGTTTCGCAGCCCACGGGCAAATGCTTGTAGCTTATGCAATAACAAGATGCAAAAATAGTGGTTAGCACTTAGCAAAGGCATTTGGCCTTTTGATATAAAAATCAGTAATTTCGTCCGCTTCTTTTTGTTGAAGAATTAAAACCTGGCGGCTGTGTATAGAAGAGTGCATTGGGCCGTCAAAAAGATCATCAATGAAAGCAATTATTCCCGTAGCAGGCGCCGGAACTAAATTAAGACCTCATACTTATACACAGCCCAAAGCGTTAATACCACTGGCTGGAAAAACAGTTTTAAGCATTATTGTTGATCAATTAAAGGATGCTGGCGTAAATGAATTTATTTTTATTGTGGGTTACCTTGGTGAAAAGATCCAGGACTATGTAAAAGCAAATTACCCGGCTATAACGGCGCATTTCATTTATCAAAACGACAGGCAAGGCATTGGCCACGCCGTGAGGCTGACAAGAAGTATTGTGGATGGCGATGATGTGATCATTGTATTGGGCGATACCATTTGCGATTATGATGTTTCTTCTGTCATAAAAAGCGACACTTCCATGATCGGTGTTAGAAAAGTAGATGATCCGCGGAATTTTGGAGTGGCAGAAATCAATTGCGATGCCAACATTACGCATGTCGTGGAGAAGCCGCATATTCCAAAGTCAAATATGGCTTTGGTTGGCGTTTATAAGATCAAAGAAACCGATATGCTGTTTCAATGCTTGGAAGCTAACATCAAACAGGGAATTAAAACACATGGCGAATACAGCATTACAGATGCTTTGGATTGTATGATACAACAAGGTGCACACTTTAATGCTTTTAAAGTAGATAGTTGGTTTGATTGTGGTAAAAGAGAAAGCTTATTAAAGTCAAATGCCACACTGCTGAAAAAATTTGGAGCCCGGGCCGAAATGTGCGCCGAATATGAAAACACAGTATTAATACAGCCGGTAAGTATTGGTAAAGGTTGCACTATAAAAAACTCCATTGTAGGCCCCAATGCTACCATTGGCGATAACACTACCATTGATTATTCCATCATAAAAAATTCCATTATCGGTTCTTATTCCAACCTTTTCGATATTGTATTGGATGATTCTCTCATTGGAAGCGATACCACGATCCGTGGCGAAACAAGAACACTTAATATCGGTGATAATACAGATATTGATTTGGGATAAGTTGAACCGCTAACATGTTGACTGGCCAGGAACGATTCCTCTCATCAATCTTTCAACCTATTAACTTGTCAACTATTTTTACTCCATGTTTTCAAATAGGATAACGCAGCTTTTCAACACGCAATATCCCATCATCCAGGCAGGAATGATTTGGGCCAGTGGATGGAAGCTTGCCAGCGCCGTAAGTAATGCTGGCGGGCTTGGATTAATTGGCGCAGGCAGCATGTATCCAGATGTGTTAAGACACCACATTCAGAAATGTAAAACAGCAACCGATAAGCCTTTTGGTGTAAATGTTCCACTGCTTTATCCCGATCTCGATCAGCATGTTCAAATCATCATTGAAGAAGGCGTAAAGATTGTTTTTACTTCTGCCGGCAATCCTAAAACATGGACGCAGCATTTTAAGCGGCAGGGCATAACCGTAGTGCATGTGGTAAGCAGTAGCAAGTTTGCATTAAAAGCACAGGAGGCCGGGTGTGATGCTGTAGTGGCAGAAGGCTTTGAGGCCGGTGGTCATAATGGAAGAGAAGAAACAACAACTATGGTTTTAGTGCCTGCTGTTGTAGATGCGGTTTCCATCCCGGTAATTGCAGCCGGCGGCATTGCTACCGGAAGGCAAATGCTGGCTGCCATGATAATGGGAGCTGCAGGTGTGCAAATAGGCTCGGGGTTTGTAACCAGCGAAGAAGCTTCATCACATATAAATTTCAAGCAGGCTGTCATTCGTGCAGCGGAAGGCGACACACAGTTGTCCATTAAGAAGCTAACGCCGGTGCGCCTATTGAAAAACAAGTTCTTCCAGCAAATACAGGAAGCCGAAGCTAAAGGAGCTGATGCCGAAGAGCTAAGGCAGATACTGGGAAGGGCGAGAGCAAAGCAAGGTATGTATGAGGGCAACCTCGACGAAGGTGAGCTTGAAATAGGGCAGGTAAGTGCCTTGTTGCATGATATTTTGCCGGCAGGCAAAATCGTAAAAAAAATATGGCAGGAATTTTTGGAAGGACTGGCAAATCCATTGAAAAATGCTAATTTTAACTGTGAGAACGAAGATGTTACAATTGACATCAACCTTTAATAATAAACCATGAGATACAAATCGCTGCTTTTAATTTTTGCATTTAGTGCGGCGGCTTTTGTTGCCCGTGCTAACATCACTCCTGAAACGGAAATAAACGGTACCAAAAAGAATGATATTGTTGGTGGTGTTATTCATTTCGATACCAAGAAGCCTTTGGCAAATGTAAATGTGAGTGCCTACTCTACTGCTAATAAAAGAGAAGCTACAGCTATTACTGATGATAATGGTTATTATTATTTCGACGATTTAAAACCTGGAACTTATAAGCTGGTTTTTGAAAAATACGGTTTTAAAAAAGTGACGAAAGATAAAGTGACTATTCGTTCAGACGATGGCTTTCAACTGAACATCGCCATGGAAGAAGAAGATGCTTTTCAAATAATGCCGGGCTTGTTTCACTTTGAGTAAATAATTTCTTATAGATTTTTGAATTGGGATGTATGAACAACATCCCAATTTTTTTTGTTGTGCTTTAATACAGAAAGCCCTGTTGCCATCCATTCTTCTTTAAAGACTTTGCTTTCAAAGATTGTCCAGGCTTCATAAAAACTTTTTTTGTGCAGATCACGTGTAGCAATAGTGA
>JBQCJM010000269.1:0-10874 GCA_051952715.1 Flavisolibacter sp. | reverse complement strand
CCATTGGCTCCGCGTCCTCCATACAAAGCTGCAGCTCCGGGGCCTTTCAGCACAGTAATTGATTCAATATCTTCCGGATTGATATCATTCAACCCGCTTCCATAGTCTGCAGGCATGTTATCGCTGCCAGTACCATAAACGGCTTCTCCGCCAATAGCGTTACGGCGACCACTACCCTGGTTGATAACCACACCATCTACTACGATAAGTGCCTCATTATCGCCGGTAAGGTTGTTCTCACCACGAAGAATAATTTTATTAGAACCTGCAGGACCACTATTTGACCTTACTAAGTTCAAGCCTGCTACTTTTCCTGATAAGGCATCGGTCCAATTACCAGACAAAGCCTCTGTTAGTTCCTCACCTTTTACTTTGGTCACCGAATAGCCCAGTGCCTTTTCATCTCTTTTAATACCCAATGCAGTTACTACCACACTTTCCATTTCGGAAGCAGTACTGTTCAATTCCAAATTTACGACAGACTGGTTACCCAGCTTTTTTTCCATAGACTTAAAGCCCACCGCCGAAACAACAATTGTTTGTCCACTGGAGGCTTTAATGGAAAAATTTCCCTTTTCATCTGTACTGGTAATATGGTTGCTGCCCTTTACCTGCACCGTAGCTCTTGCAATAGAAGTTCTATCTTCTGCATTTTTTACCGTACCGGTTACAGTCTTTTCCTGTGCCAATACATAGCTGCCTGATAATAGTAGCATGAAGACTATCAAAAACCCTTTGGCTTTATACAGCTTTCCTGCGGCAATCGTAATTGTTCTCATACGCACATTTGATTGTATGTTATTTAGAGTGGGTTTAAACAATTCTTTCTTTTTTCCATGTTAAAGCAGTGAACACAATAGCCAAAACACAGGCAGCCATCAGCACCATAAAGCCTCCGTCCCATCCCCATGCATCTACTACATAGCCCATAGCTGCATTGGCAAAAAGGGCTCCTCCCAGGTAGCCGAACAAGCCGGTTAAACCTGCCGCTGTACCTGCCGCCTTTTTAGGTACAAGGTCCAGCGCATGCACACCGATCAGCATTACCGGCCCGTAAATCAAAAAGCCGATGGAGATCAGGGCTATATTGTCAATAATGGGATTACCGGGAGGATTTTTCCAGTACACAAACACAGCTACCGTTACCAATAACATGTAAATGATAGTAGCAGGCGCCCTGCGGCCGCTGAACACTTTGTCGCTTAGCCATCCGCACAGCAATGTTCCTGGAATACCGGCATATTCATAAGCGAAATATGCCCAACCGGTTTCATTCAAAGAAAATCCCTTGGCTTCTTTCAGATAGGTGGGAGCCCAATCCAACACGCCATAACGCACCAAATATATAAAGGCATTGGCAAGCGCAATGTACCAGATCAGTTTGTTAACCAAAACGTAATCTAACAGTATCTGCCTGGTGGTCAGTTCTTTTTCATGCGATTCATTATAATCTTTTGCCTGCTCACCCTTATATTTTTCAATGGGTGGCAATCCGCAGGATTGTGGCGTGTCTCTTACCAGTATATAAGCAATAGCTGCAATGACAAGCGCAATAAGGCCGGGAAAATAAAATTTGCTTTGCCACGTGCCGAAAATGGCCAGACCTGCAATAGCCAGCGGACCAACTAAACCACCACCTACATTATGTGCCACATTCCAAACCGACATTTTAGTGCCTCTTTCCTTCACCGAAAACCAGTGCACCATCACACGGCCACAAGGCGGCCAGCCCATTCCCTGGAACCAACCATTTATAAACAACAGAGAAAACATGATGGCGATAGAACCGGTGGCAAAAGGAAAAATGCCCATTATTATCATAGTGAGGGCCGAAAGCACCAGGCCAAGAGAAAGAAAAACACGGGCATTGCTACGATCTGAAACGCTGCCCATAATAAATTTACTCAGTCCATAGGCAATAGAAACGCCTGATAGTGCCAATCCCAATTCAGCCTTGCTATATCCTCTTTCAATCAGGTCGGGCATGGCCATAGAAAAATTTTTGCGAACCAGGTAATATCCTGCATAGCCCAGGAAAATTCCAAGGAATACCTGGAGCCGCAGCTTTTTATACGCCGGATCGATTTGCTTTTCGTGCAGTAATTGCTTATGCGCAGCAGGTTTTAATACACTCAGTGTTTCCATAGCAGTTATGCCAGAATGTTTTTTTCAGTTTTGTTTAAAATGTATTGGTGCGCCAGTGTTGTATAACCGGCTACTTCTTCTTTCACCCATGCTTCATTTTTATCGAGTTCTTCCGCCATGATGCGGGCTACTTCCGGGGCCATGCGAATGCTTTCCTCTGCATCTAACAAAAGAGCACGGGTGCGCCTTGATAAAACATCTTCTACTGTTCTTGCCATTTCGTGTTGCACAGCCCAGCGCACCTGCATTTGATGGATCTTCAAACTTTCGCTAAGCCACTGGCCTGCGCTGCCATTGATCTGCTGCTTCAAAAGCAAGGCATCACTGCCGTAGAAGTAAAACGGATCGGCCCAGCTTACCTCGTTCATATAACCATGAACATGCAGGGCGGCAGTAGCTGACTTTTTTTGGGGCCACTTTAATTCCTTTTCAATACGATCAACCATGTCTTCGCCCATCTTGCGATAGGTGGTCCACTTGCCACCTAAAATGGTAAAGAGTTTTGAAGGAGATACAATGATCTTATGGCTGCGTGAAATTTCTTTTGTTTTTTGATCACCGTCCTGTGGCGCCGCCAGTGGCCGCAATCCCGCAAATACACTGAGCACATCGCTGCGTCTGGGCTTTTTTGTGAAATACCCCGAAGCAGTTTCTAAAATAAAGTTGATCTCCTTCTCCAGAGCTTTGGGTTCCAGCGATGCTTCTTCAACCGGCGTATCGGTAGTCCCTACCACCACTTTATCGTGCCAGGGTACAGCAAACAACACCCGTCCATCGCTGGTTTCAGGGATCATTAAGGCATGCGTGGAGGGATAGAATTTTTTATCTAATACCAGGTGCACTCCCTGGCTGGCACAAATGCTTTTTGGACTGGCAGGGTTGTCCATGTGCAAAATATCATCTACAAAAACACCTGTGGCATTTACCACAGCCTTTGCATTAATTTTATAACGATTGCCTGTTTCCCTGTCTTCAACAACCACCCCTGCTATATTTCCATCCCTATTTTTCAACAAGCCGCTGACCTTTGCATAATTCACGGCACAGCCGCCCTTTTCAAGAATGGTTTGCGCCAAATTGATAGCCAGCCTTGAGTCATCAAACTGCCCATCGTGGTATAGTACGCCGCCCAGCAGGTTTTTTGTTCTAACGCCGGGTAAATTTTTCAATGTTTCTTTCCGTGAAATAAAGACCGAACGGCCCAGGGTTAATTTGCCGGAGATCCAGTCGTACATCTTCAGACCGATGGTGTATTTGATCCTGTCCCAAAAATGATAGATGGGGATAATAAAGGTTTGATTTCTTACAAGATGCGGTGCGTTTCTGCACAGAAGACCTCTTTCAATGCTTGCCTCTCTCACCAGGCCAATATTTCCCTGGGCCAGGTAGCGAACGCCGCCATGAACCAGTTTTGTACTGCGGCTGGATGTTCCCTTTGCAAAATCCGACTGCTCTATCAATAAAGTTTTATATCCGCGGGAAATAGCATCCATGGCCACACCCAGGCCCGTAGCTCCTCCGCCAATCACCACCATATCCCATACAACGGCTGTATCGGCAAGTTGATCAATCAAACAGGTTCTATCCGTTCTGTCCTCGTTTCGAATCGCTTCTGTCATCCTCATTTATGTTTCAATTAGTTTTAATTTTATTCCTTTCGAAATAAAACGTAAGCAATTTTAGGTTTTTTATTAGAACCTGAAATTAAATTTCGAAACAAATTGAAAAATACTTTTCCACAATTGTTGAAAAACCTGTCGTCTTTAAGAGCACTGGCAAGCCTCGTTATCAATAGTTATATTTGTATTTTAAAACGCATTCATGAGTAATCTTACCGACAGGCACCAGCATATTTTGACCAAATTAAAAAAGGAGGGAAACGTAAAGGTTTTAGATCTTTGTTCTGAATTGAATGTTTCGTCTGTAACCATACGAAAGGACCTGAAATTACTCGAAGACAAGCAGCTCTTATTTCGTACACATGGCGGTGGCACTTTAAGTAATCCTTACACAGCCGACCGGCCGGTAAATGAAAAAGAAAAAATAAAATCGGGAGAAAAATCAAGCATTGGCGAAGCAGCGGCCAATCTTATAGAGCCCAATGACTGTATTCTTATTGCGTCGGGAACGACAGTGCTTTCGCTTGCAAAAAATATTCGTCCCAAAGGAAATCTTACAGTTATTACAGCGGCATTGAACGTGGCTATGGAACTGATCAATCATTCGGAAGTTGAGGTTATTCAACTCGGCGGCATCCTACGGAAAAGCTCCTCTTCTGTTACCGGGGCTTATGCAGAAAAAATATTGAATGATTTCTCGTGCAGCAAACTTTTTTTAGGTGTTGATGGCATTGACCTTGAATTTGGCTTAACAACAACCAATATGATGGAAGCACAATTGAATAAAAAGATGATCAGCGCCTCTCAAAAAACCATTGTACTGGCCGATTCAACAAAGTTTGGGAAAAGAGGCTTTGGTAAAATTTGCGGGCTGGAAGATATTGAGCAGGTCATTACCGACAATGGCATATCTGATCACATGGTGGAAACGCTGAAAGGCATGGGAATAGAGGTGACAATTGTATAGAGAACAAGGTAAGGCAGGATAGTAGTGCGGACGACATAACTCAACTAATATTTGACTGTCATCAAAATAAAAAGCCTCCCTGCGGAGGCTTTTTATTTTATTCGTTCAACGGAGTTTAAAGTGTCTTCAGTTTTTCCTGATAGAAGGTTACTTTGTCAGCTTGTTTTTTGGTTTGATAATAATCAATCAACTGATTAATCACCTTGCGATAGTTCACTTTGTCCTGCATCTTCATATCGGTTTCCTGCGAGTACAGGTCGAATGCCTTTTGTGCATAAGGATAAAACTCCTCATATTTTTGATCGGTCTTGGCGTTGATCTCTTTTTTCTTTGCTGTTGCTGCAGCCGTTGTTCCTTTTACTGCCCTTAAAGCATCATCAAGGTCGTATATCTGGTTGTACAGATGCTGCGCCATAATGTAGTTGGCAAAGGCAGTAGATTGCAGGCTAATGGCCTTGGTTAAAGCAGCTTGCAGTTTTTCCTGGCGGGCTGCATAGTCTGCCGGTCTTTTTTCGCTGGTATAAGTATAATTAAAAAGCTCTGTTGCATAATCTAACGCTAAAGCATAATTGTTGGGATATTTTTGAAGCATCTCTTCATACCTCGCTATTCTTTTCAAAGTATCTTCTGCAGGAATGTTTCCAAATTCCAATGCCGTCCAATAATCATTGTCAGGAAATAGTTCACGGCCAAGCGCTAAATATTTATCTGCTTTTTGCTGGTCATTTTTCTTGGCGTAATATTCTGCCAACAGACCGTATATTTCTTTAAACTCCTTGCCCTTCAATTTGGCATCGGCTAACTGGGCAAAATAAGGAATGGATTCGTCTTCTTTTTTAGCAAGGTAGCCTGCAGAAGCCGTAAGATTTATTAGTTGTGTATCTAAGGCAGGGAAAGAAAATCCATTATAAGCGTATCCTCTTTTTGCAATATAATTTTCAACTTCTACCGCATGCTTCATTTGGTCGAAGGCAGCAGCATAATCTTTACTGTTATACTTTTTTACACCCTGGTTGTAATACAGATCATACAATGAAAACAGACCAACGTTCTGGTCTAAGGTCATCATTACGTTCTTCGTATCCAGTTCCTGGTATTTTTTGAAAGCGTCGAAAGCTTCTTGTTTGGCATCATAAGTTAGTGCATTCGTACTATCCTGGCGGGCCAGTTCTGCATAAATTTTTCCCTTGTAATACCAGGCGTTAGCGCTGGTTTGATTTTTTGGTTCAGCCAATATCTTATCAATCTTTTCTTTGGCTTCGTCGTATTTTCCTTTGCTGATCTTTTCCTGAACGTCATCCAGCTTCTGTGCAAATAAACTGGTGACAGAGCTTGCAAGCAATACTAATAATAACAGTTTTCGCATTGTTTGTTGTTTTTAGATTTTATGATTGAACCGGGTTCTCTTCTCCAGATGTATTTTCAGTGGAATTGGTTGTTTCGTTTTCTTCGCTAATTTCTGCAATTACCTCTTCGTCGTCGTGTACATCTATTTTGGTGATAGCCGCAATTTCATCGCCTTCATCAATACGTATCAGCTTTACGCCTTGCGTTGCCCTGCCTTGCTCTCTAATGTCAGCTACCTTCATCCTGATGGTTACGCCGCTTTTACAGGTGATCATCAAATCTTCTTTTTCAGCCACGTCTACAATACCTACCAGTCTTCCTGTTTTATCAGTAACGCTGATGGTTTTTACACCCTTACCACCCCTGTTGGTGATGCGGTATTCGTCAACCGGCGAACGTTTTCCAAATCCTTTTTCACTTACCACCATTACATTTCTATCCGGCGTAGATGGATTTACACAAATCATACCAACAACCTCATCTGATGCATCATCCACTTCAATTCCGCTCACACCAATAGCGCCTCTGCCCGTTGGTCGCACTTTATTTTCAGGAAAACGGATGGCCCGGCCCGAAGCCACAGCCATCATGATCTCGCAATTGCCATCGGTCAATTTTGCATCCAGTAACTGATCGCCTTCTACAATGGTAATGGCATTTACACCCGTTTGGCGTGGACGGCTGAAGTCGGCCAATGCCGTTTTTTTAATGACACCTTTTCTTGTACACAGAACAATGTAATGACTGTTTACAAAATCGGCGTCCTGCAGATCCGCTATATCAATAATGGTTCTGATCTTGTCATCGGGAGCAATTTGCAATAGGTTTTGGATGGCTCTTCCTTTGCTGTTCTTTTCTCCTTCCGGAATTTCATATACATTCAGCCAATAGCACCTTCCTTTTTCCGTAAAGAATAGCAAAGTGTGATGCGTTGAGGCTACAAAAAGATGTTCGATATAATCCTCTTCTCTTGTTTTTCCGCCAACGGCTCCTCTTCCACCTCTTCTTTGTGCACGAAACTCGGTAGCCGATGTTCTTTTGATGTATCCTAAATGAGAAATGGTGATGACAACATCTTCTTCTTTAATAAGGTCTTTAATACTTACCTCGTTATCCAGGTAAGTGATCTCTGTTTTTCTGGCATCGCCAAACTTATCTTTTACTTCCTGTAGTTCTGTTTTGATAATATCATAACGCATGCCTTCGTTGGCTAAAATCTCTTTTAAATGCGCAATCAATTTCATCAGGTCATCATATTCCTGCTTGATCTTTTCACGTTCCATCCCGGTCAAGCGCTGTAAGCGCAGTTCCAGTATAGCCTTGGCTTGTATTTCGTCAAGTCCCCATCCGGCATTGATCAAATTATCTTTGGCAATATCCGGCGTAGCCGATGCACGGATCAAAGCGATCACTTCATCCAAATGATCCAGCGCAATTAAATAGCCTTGTAAAATATGGGCTCTTTTTTCTGCTTCTCTTAATTCGTATTTGGTGCGGCGGACAACAACTTCGTGACGAAATTCAATAAACTCGCTGATCAATTCTTTTAAATTCAACAAACGTGGACGGCCTTTTACAATCGCCACGTTATTGATGCCATAGCTGGTTTGCAGTTCCGTAAATTTAAAAAGCTGGTTCACTACTACATTGGCCACAGCATCCCGTTTCAGGTCAACTACCACACGAGTGCCTTCTTTATTGTTCGATTCATTGTTAACATGGGCAATCCCTTCAATGGTTTTATCGTTCACCAACTGGCCGATGCGGTCGCACAAAGTATCCCGGTTTACCTGGTAAGGAACCTCTGTAATAATAATTTGTTCCCTGCCGCTTGGCTTTGTATCAATGTGCAGTTTTCCACGCAACACTACCCTGCCACGTCCAAAATGAAACCCTGCCTTTATACCTTCCATTCCGTATATAGTGCCACCGGTTGGAAAATCGGGGGCCTTTACATACTGCATTAATTCGTCTATAGTGATTTCCCTGTTATCAATATAAGCAACGCAGCCATCTACCACCTCGCTTAAATTATGCGGCATCATGTTGGTGGCCATACCCACGGCAATACCACTTGAGCCATTCAACAATAATTGAGGGATGCGGGTAGGCAGCACAGTAGGCTCCTGTAAAGAATCGTCGAAGTTGAGTTGGAAATCAACTGTCTCTTTGTCTATATCCTGCAGCATTGCTTCCGCCATACGCTGCATTCTTACCTCGGTATAACGCATAGCAGCAGGACCATCGCCATCCTGACTACCAAAGTTACCCTGGCCATCTACAAGCGTATAACGCATGCTCCAGTCCTGGGCCATACGCACCATAGCATCATAAACCGATGAGTCGCCATGTGGGTGATATTTACCCAGCACCTCACCTACTACACGGGCTGATTTTTTGTGGGCACGGTTATGTCCCATTCCTAATTCATTCATCGCAAATAAAATGCGGCGGTGAACGGGTTTAAGGCCATCACGGACATCGGGCAAGGCACGACCCACAATCACTGACATGGAATAGTCAATGTAGGCGGTCTTCATTTGTTCCTCGATGTTTACTGGTATAATGCGGTTGAAATCGTTTGTTTGTTGCGGTTGAGTATTTTCTTCCATTCTTTCAGCTTGTTACTACATTTTTAAGGTCAGCAAATGTATCGTTTTTAAGCGTAGCAACCTGATAAATTGAGGTATTTTAAGGACATATTATCATCCTGTTTCATACTTTTTTATTTAGAACAAAAATCTATAGCTGATATTAACATTTGATCAATAAGGCACAAAAATTTCATGCTGTATTAAAGACTAAATCATGTGGCTATGGAAGGGTATTTGGTGCGAAGCGATAAAAAAGAGCCAGGTTATTTTCCTTTAAACAAGGTCACCTTTACAAAATGTAATTCATTACAACCATTCAATGACAAAAGAACTGTTGTACTACGGACAGATATCTGGGAAAAAGACTTAAAAGCTTTTGTTAATAAAGTACAAGTGTCATCAGTAACAAACGGCGTTCATTCTGACCAAAAGCAAAAAGGATTAGAAGCGGCTACCAGCAAAAATAATGTTTTGCTTTCCATAGTCGTTCTGGTTGGGTTAACAACAAGTGCCCTTTTCCTGGGAAAAATAATAGCTGCATTAGTGGAGAATGCAACGATCAGCAGCGAGACGCCCAAAATTGCTTCAGCAAATATTTCATCAGAAATAAAGGCAGGCAGAGATTTTCAAAATGCTATAGTAAGAGAACTTGTTCTGCCTGCTGAAAAACCGAAGCCCTTGCCCAGGCCTGCTAAACCAAAAGAAATTAAAAAGCAAATAAAACTCCATGCAGCACATCATAGGACTGGCGTTTCTTCCGCCGCCAGCGATTTACAATTAATAGTTCTCAACCAGTCAGCATATTTTGTAAACCAGGTAGTGGTAGAAGTAAATTATGTAAAGCCTAATGGAAAGATAATTGAAACCGACACTTACCGGGTCAGGTCATTGAGGCCTAATAGTTTTCAAATGCTTTTTGTTCCCCGAAGCAAGCCTGGCGCCAAAATGAAATACAAGATCAAAAACATTTATGCAGCTCAACGCCGATCTTTACTGAGAATAGCATAACAACTTAACACCTTGCGCATTTCTTCAGGTTTTCTATTTGGCCTGCTTACATTTGTTTCAGCATTATGAAAAAAATCTTACTCTTCGGCGCAGGAAAATCAGCCACAGTTTTGATTCGCTATTTATTGGAAAATGCAGCAGCTGAAAATTGGCAGTTACTATTGGTTGATGCAAATCTTGCAATGGCACAGGAAAAAATTGGAAACAATGACTATGGCAAAGCAGTTTCAATAGATATTAACAATGCCGCTTTGCGAAGCGAATTAATTCAACAATCGGATATCGTTATCTCACTCATGCCCCCTGCGCTTCATTTTTTAATTGCCAAAGATTGTGTGCAGTACAGCAAAAACCTGCTTACAGCTTCTTACGTAGATGAAAAAATGCGTTCGCTGAAAAATGAAATTGAAAAAAATGGTTTATTGTTTTTGTGCGAGATGGGATTAGATCCGGGTATCGATCACATGAGCGCCAAAAAAATCATTGATGAAATCCATAGTGACGGCGGAAAGATACATTCATTTATTTCCCATTGCGGTGGCCTGGTAGCACCAGAAAGTGACAACAATCCCTGGCACTATAAAATAAGCTGGAACCCACGCAATGTAGTAACGGCAGGCAAAGCAGGCGCCATTTATAAACAAAACGGCGAAATTGTTGAGTTGGGTTATGAAGACCTGTTTGCACAAAAAAGATATGTGCCTGTGCCTGGTGGAGAGGTATTATGCTGGTATCCGAATCGCGACTCACTAAGTTATATTTCTTTGTATGGCTTGCAGGAAACAGCAACTTTTATACGCACTACGCTGCGCCACCCTGATTTCATGTATGGATGGAAGAACATCATTGATTTGAAATTGACAAACGAAAGCGATGTGTGTAAAACTGATGGGCGTACACTGGCAGGTTTCTTTAAAGAGCATATGGACAAAAATGGTTTTAGCGAGTGGTTAGAACAAAAACTTCGTGAACAATTTGATGCTACAAAGACATTATTAGCCGAATTGGTAAACTTAGTGGAACTGGAACAAAAAGCGGAAGAAAAAGGCGTAGAGCAGGTGGAAGAATTTATGATGGTGGATGACAGAGGCGATTTAAAAGAAGTAGACATTGATGATTTGAAAATAAATGCGGCTGCTACCCTGGCTGATAAAATGCACGATGCCAGTTTAACATTGAAACAGCTTTTTTATT
>JBQCJM010000268.1:0-30288 GCA_051952715.1 Flavisolibacter sp. | reverse complement strand
CATGGATCGTGTTGTTCCTGGTTTCGGCCATTACCATGCGCAGCTTTTCAGATGAGTTTAAAAGCGGCACCTTCGAAATCCTGGGAACGCAGCCACTGAGTAAATGGCAGGTAGTGGCCGGTAAATTTTTCGGAAGCTATATTGTAGCAGCCATTGCTTTGGTACCAACGCTTGTTTATTATGTTACTATCAATCACCTGGCATCTACCACCGGTATTGATGCCGGCGCGGCGGCAGGGTCTTACCTGGGCCTGCTTTTGTTAACGGCTGTTTTCACGGCTATTGGCATTTGCGTCAGCAGCTTTACTACCAATGCGGTGGTGGCTTTCATCATCAGCTTAATTGCCTGCGTGTTACTATACTTTGGTTTTTCGGCCATCAGCCAGCTGGCGGCTTTTAGCAACGGGCTGGATTACTATATTGAAATGCTCGGTATCAATTTTCATTACCAAAGCATCAGCCGTGGCGTGATCGATACAAGAGACCTTGTTTATTTTTTAAGCCTTGTTACATTCTTTTTACTGGTCACCAAACAAAATTTACAAAAAAGATAAATGGCGAAGAGAAGCAATACAATTTGGTGGATTGGATTGGTGGTTGGCTTGGTTGTAATAAACTATTTGGCGTCGGTTGTTCACCAGCGTTTTGATGTAACGCAGGAGAAAAGGTATTCGTTGAGCAAGCCTACCAAAGATCTGTTGTCAAACCTGGACGAACCCGTTAGGGTAGAGGTTTTTTTGAAAGGAGAATTTCCTGCTGGCTTCAGAAAGTTAACCAATAGTGTTGAAGAGTTTTTGCAGGAGTGTAAAGAATATAGTCATGGTAAGGTGCAATACGTTTTCACCGATCCATTAAAAGGATTGAGTGATTCTGTTATGCAAAGGCTGATAGATTCGGTGCATTATTTTTACGACATACCGGCGCTTACTTTACAGGCACCGGCCAAAGCAGGAGATGAGCAAACACAAAAACTTGTTTTACCCGGTGCCGTTATTCATTACAGGGATACAACCATTGGCGTCAATCTTTTAAAAGGCGAAAGGTCTTTTGGTACGCAGCCCGAACAACTGGCGGCTTTGTATAACAACGTGGAAGCGTCCATGGAATACAAGTTTGCCAGCGGCATACAAAAAATTACCACTACCAAAAAACCAACTGTAGGGTATGCTTTGGGTCATGGCGAAGGCTGGGGATTTAATGTAGACGACATGGTGCGAACACTAATAAAAGATTATGCCTTCGACACCGTAAATATTAAACAGTCACCGGTCATTCCGCAATACGATGCTTTAGTGATTGCCAAACCTACGCAAAGCTTTAGCGATGCCGATAAAATAAAGATTGACCAATACGTCATGCACGGCGGTAAAATATTTTGGATGGTTGACAACATGTACGCCGAGTTTGACAGCTTGTACAAATCGCAGGGCTTTATTGCTTTTGACAGGGGATTGAACCTTGAGGACCTATTATTCACTTATGGCGTCCGCATCAATCAAAACCTGTTGCAGGATATGCAATGCGACAAGCTGCCGCAGGTAAGCAACAATGGGTCGCAGCAACAGCGCCTCGTTGACTGGCCATTCTTTCCCTTATTAAACGGCAGCGACCATCCTATCACTAAAAACCTTGACCCTGTCCGGGCCATGTTCCCTACAACCATTGACACGGTAGAAGCGAACGCCATTAAAAAAACCTTTTTGCTGCAATCGTCTTCCAATGCAAGGGTGTTGGAAGCTCCTGCTAAAGTTGATTTTACATTTTTGCAGATTGCACCTGATGTAAAAGAATTTCAAAAGAAAAATGTTCCGGTGGCTGTATTGCTGGAAGGACCGTTTCATTCTTTGTATGCCAACAGGATTTCCAAAACCATGCATGATTCGATGGCCGCTATGAATTACACGCCATTGAGCAATAATGAAGCAGCCAACAAAATGATCGTAGTGGCAGACGGCGACATTGCCATGAACCAATACAGTTCCAGCATTGGCCCCTTGCCTATGGGCATGAATGCTTTTACACGGTACACGTATGCCAATAAAGATTTTTTTACCAACTGCATGGATTACCTTGTCAATCCGTCCGACATTTTGCAAACACGTTCAAAAGAGTTTACGTTGCGCTTGCTTGATCCTAAAAAAGCAGTGGAAGAAAAAACAAAATGGCAATTGATCAACATTGCGTTGCCCATCATTCTTATTGTTCTCTTCGGTTTATTGTACCAGCAAATGCGCAGGCAAAGGTTTGCTGCATAACAAGCCTACAAGCATAGTTCAGTATCTTTACCGGCTATAAAATGGCAGGGAATTATGACGACGGATCAGGTAACGTATTTGGTTTTTGGAATTGTGTTGCTGCTGGCTATTGCATTTGATTTGGGATTGTTAAGTAAGAAGTCGGGAGAGACGACCATCAAAAAAGCCATTTATCAAACTATTTTTTGGGTAGTGCTGGCTTTTGCCTTTTTCGGCTTTTTGTGGTATTACGAAGGCCACCATACGGCCATTGAATACATCAGCGCTTACCTGATGGAATGGAGCCTGAGCATTGATAATATTTTTGTTTTTATTCTCATTTTTACCTTCTTTAATATCCGTTCCGATCATGTGGCCCGGGCACTGCTTATTGGTATTTTAATGGCCATAGTATTCCGTATTATTTTTATTACGGTGGGTGTGGCCTTGGTAGAACGGTTTTACTGGATATTGTACATATTTGGTGTTTTTTTGGTGTACACAGGTATCAAGATTTTTACTGTTAAAAAAGAAGATGAGTTTGATCCGGCCACTAACCCCGTATATAAGTTTTTAAATCGCTTTTTCCCTATCATACACGAAGACATCAGCGGCAAGCTCAGTGTAAAAAGAGATGGTAAACGTTTTTATACCAACCTGTTTGTGGTAGTTGTGTTGTTGGCTACCACCGATATTGTTTTTGCCCTCGACAGCATTCCCGCCGTATTTGCTATTTCGCAGGACAAATTAGTGATCTACACCAGCAATATTTTTGCCGTGCTGGGCCTGCGTTCGTTATTCTTTTTGCTAAAAGGCGCTGTGAACAAATTCGATTACCTGCAGCAGGGCATTGCCATTGTGCTAATTTTTATCGGGCTTAAAATGCTGGCCGAGATCATACACATCATGGTTCCGGTTTACATTTCGCTGATCGTGATTGTAGTGTGTTTGGTGGGTTCAATCATTTATTCCATCCAGGTTGCTAACGACGAAGACAAAGACTAAATTCATTGCCGTGTATTCTATTCAAACTATTTGTGAGGTTGTTGATGGAAAGTTCATTTCCCGACAATCGGATGATGCAATTGAGCATTTGGTATACGATAGCAGGCGCATACAACAGCCATTGTCTTCTTTATTCTTTGCATTGATAACCGAACATAACGACGGTCATCGGTTTGTTCAGGATGCTTATAAAAAAGGCGTTCGCAACTTTATCGTTAACGAAAACGGCCATGCACAAAATTTACAGGGGGCCAATATTATTGCAGTAAATGATACGCTGCTTGCTTTGCAAAACCTTGCTGCCTTTCACCGCAGCCATTTTCATTTTCCGGTTATTGGTATCACAGGCAGCAATGGGAAAACTGTTGTTAAGGAATGGCTGTTTCAACTGTTGCAGGATGATTTTAAAATTGTTCGCAGTCCGAAAAGTTTCAACTCGCAAATTGGTGTGCCGTTGAGTGTGTGGCAAATGAATGCGCAACACGAACTGGGTATTTTTGAAGCCGGCATTTCTACAACAGGCGAGATGGAAAGATTGGAAAAGATCATTCACCCTACCATTGGCTTGCTAACCAATATTGGCGAAGCCCACGACGCAGGCTTTGCATCTGAAAAACAAAAACTGGACGAAAAAGCAAAGCTGTTTACCCATACTGCTGTATTGATCGGCGAAAAACAGTGGACAGACAAAATATCATCTAGAGCAAATATTTTTTGCTGGAGCCGGCAGCCCGGTGCCAACCTGCAAATTATTAATACGGTAAAGGGCAAAGAACAAACCGTTATCAAAGCAAAATACCAGGATGCAGAACAGGCGATCATCATTCCTTTTACGGACGATGCCTCTGTTCAAAACGCCATCAATTGCTGGTGTGTAATGTTGTATTTGCAAGTGGGCAATGAAGTGATTAAAGAACGTTTCTTAAAACTGCACCCGGTGGATATGCGCCTGCAATTGCAGCATGGCATTAATGACTGCTTAATTGTGAACGACAGTTACAGCGCCGATACCACTTCTTTAAAAATTGCATTGGATTTTTTGCAACAGCAAAGCTCGGGACTGAAGCGAACAGCCATTCTATCAGACTTTTTTGAAACCGGCAGATCAACCGCAGAACTGTATGCAGAAATTGCCGGCCTTTTACAAACCTATAAGGTCGAAAAGTTAATTACTGTAGGCAATGAAATAGGAGCGGAGATTTCCAGGTTGATCCATACAATCGATATTCGATCTTATCCTTCTACTGATGACTTGATACTTGATTTTAAAACATCGTCTTTTTTCAACGAGATCATTCTCATTAAAGGTGCCCGCAAATACAGCTTCGAACGCATTGCAAAATTGTTTGAAAAAAAACAGCATCAAACGGTTTTGGAGATTAACCTGAATGCACTCATTCACAACTTAAAAGAGTATCAAAAATTATTACGGCCCGGTGTTAAAGTAATGGCTATGGTAAAGGCTTTTGCTTATGGCAGCGGCGGGGCGGAAATTGCCAGTGTATTGCAGTACCATAATGTAAATTATTTAGGCGTGGCCTATGCCGATGAAGGTGTTGAATTGATAAAAGCCGGAATTAATTTACCAATTATGGTGATGAATGCAGAAGACAGTTCCTTCCAGGCTATTGTTGATTATAGCCTGCAGCCCGTTATCTACTCTTTCGATCTATTACATCGTTTCGAAGATTATTTGAAAGAGCAGGGTATTTCAAACTATCCTGTTCATATCGAAATAGAAACCGGCATGAACCGCCTGGGTTTTGCCATTACTGAAGTGGAGCAACTCGCACAGCATATTTCAAATAACACATTGCTTACTATCCAATCTGTTTTTAGCCATTTGGCAGCCAGCGAAGATGCCACGCAAGACGCTTTTACACTGCAGCAAACGCAAAAACTGGACGAGGCAGTTAGCATCATTAGAAAATATATTGCTTATCCATTTTTAAAACATATTTCCAACACGGCAGCCATTGTGCGGCATCCGCAATTACAGATGGATATGGTGCGGCTGGGCATTGGTTTATACGGAATTGAAAGCGATAATTTGAGTGAACTGGATCTTCAGCCAGTGGCGACTTTGCGGTCGACCATTGCACAATTGAAATATTTAAAAAAAGGTGAGTCGGTAAGTTACAACAGGCGGGGCGTTGTCGAGAGGGATGCTATTATTGCTACCGTTCGCATTGGTTATGCCGATGGCTATTCAAGGCAATTCAGCAATGGTGCAGGTAAAATGTGGGTGAATGGAAAACTGGCGCCGGTGATTGGCACCGTTTGTATGGATATGGCCATGCTTGATGTAACGGATATTGGTCATGTAAAAGAAGGAGACGAAGTGATCGTATTTGGTGCTCAAATACCGGTACAGCAGGTGGCAGGTTGGATCGGCACCATTCCTTACGAGTTGATGACGACGGTTTCGCAAAGAGTGAAAAGAATTTATTTTCACGAATGAACGGCCCTTTGCATTATAGCCAGACAAGAAACACAGGCAAGCTTATTTAACGATGAACGAGCTACCAGCCTGGTCTAAAAAGTCGAAAGCTTTTCGTTTCTCTAAAGAATGGTTAAATCAGTAAGTATGGTGCGTTGCCTCCTTTACAAAGGAAAGGATGGGCTGCTTATCCCTATCTTTGTCAACTTTAAAATTCTTACTGTGAAGCTGCGTTCCGCCATATTCATTATTGCACTCGTTATTATCGTTGACCAGGCCTTGAAGATTTGGATCAAAACAAATTATCCATTGGGTCCTGTTACAAATATGTTTGGGATGCCCTGGGCCAAACTATATTTCATAGAGAACGAAGGCATGGCCTGGGGTTGGAAGTTGGGCGGCGAGTGGGGAAAGATGTTGTTGACCCTGTTCCGGTTGGCAGCGGTTATTTTCGGCAGCTGGTATTTGGGCCGCATTGTAAAACAGAAATATTCAAGAGGATTTATTGTTTGTGCCGCTTTAATTTACGCCGGCGCACTGGGTAATTTAATTGACAGTTTGTTTTACGGATTGATCTTTGAAGAAAGCACTTATTCACACGTTGCACAAATGTTTCCGCCTCATGGTTATGGAAGTTTTTTACACGGCAAAGTAGTGGACATGCTTTATTTTCCAATGGTGCACTCCACTTTTCCATCGTGGGTTCCTTTCTTAGGCGGCAACGAATTTGAATTTTTCTCTCCCATTTTTAATATTGCAGATGCTTCTATTTCCGTTGGCGTTATCACTTTGCTGCTGTTTCAAAAAAGATTTTTAAGAAGGCATCATGCAGCACACCAGGAAGCGGTTACTACAACTACCGAAATAAGTGACCAGCCACAGATGATGTGAACCCATCACTCATAATTGCCAAACCAGTTTTCATCCCAATTTTTTGGATTGTTGGCTACGTCATTATTCTTTTTTACGTTCCCGGTATTTGGCTTGATAAAAGAAAGATTGGCTTTCACCTTTTTTGTTTTTTGATCACTTGCATCAACTATGCCAGGTGGATAGCCGCTGAAGTACAGTAATGCGCCGGATTGATTTTTCATACTGGTTTGGATTTAGGATCATGGACTTTGTTTAGGTACGCACTGTTAAATTAAATATTCTGGTTTTTAATTGCAATAGTTGTTGAACAAAACAGTTCAATGCGTTTTGTATAAGCGTACATTTGCCGTTCAGGAACAAATTCATCTAATTCTTCATAATTCGTGTAATACTCTTAGTTTTTGTATTTTTCGCCGGAGCTTGAAGTATTTAATACATATCGTTTGTGTGCTTTTTTGTCCTTTGCTCACCGCGGCGCAACAATATTACATCAAGGGCCAGGTGAAAGACGAAGCAGGACATGCGTTGCAAAACGTGACTATCTATTTGCATAGCACGGGCTATGTATATTATTCGGGTTCAGAAGGTGGTTTCGGCATTCTTACCAACAATAAAATTGATACACTTAGTTTTTCTTACGATAACTATCAAAAACAAAAAGTAACCGTTAAAGCAGATGACTTTGCAGAGATAGTATTGAAAAAATCTCTTACTACAAAAAGATCGTCGGGGTACAAGCTTGCTTCATTTACACAGAATTTGAAAAGAGAGACACAGCAGGAATGGTTTGCCGGGGACGAAACCTATGCCAGTATTATTGAAAATGGTTTTATCAATGCTTCCAATTATTCTACAACGGGTTTAACGTTGAATGTTGACAGGGCATCGTATAGCAATATCCGCCGTTTTTTGAATTTAAACATGCTGGTACCGCCGGATGCAGTGCGCATGGAAGAAATGCTGAACTATTTCAACTTTAATTATACCGAGCCTGAAGAGGGTAAGACTTTTGAAATCAAAACAACACTTACACAATGCCCCTGGAACAAGAATAATGAACTATTATTTGCGCAAATTGTTTCTAAAAAACTTTCGTTCGATAGTTTACCACCAAGCCACCTGGTTTTTTTAATTGACGTGTCGGGCTCTATGGATATGCCTAACCGCTTGCCCCTACTAAAAAGCGGTTTCAAATCGCTTGTCAACAACCTGCGGCCCGTTGATTCGGTTTCAATTGTTGTATATGGCGGAACGGTTGGCGTTGTATTGCCCACAACAGGCGGTGCAGAAAAGGATAGCATATTTAAAGTGATTGACAGCTTGCAGGCAGGTGGTTCTACTCCAGGCGAGTCGGGTATCAAACTGGCATACAGCGTAGCTAAAAATCACTTCATCAAAGGTGGCAACAACCGTATTATTTTAGCAACCGATGGCGATTTTAATGTAGGGTTAAAAAAGGATGAAGATCTGGAAGAAATGATCTCGCTGCAAAAAGAGCAGGGTATTTATCTTACTTGCCTGGGTATTGGAATGGGCAATTATAAAGATTCAAAAATTCAGACGCTGGCACAAAAAGGCAATGGCAATTTTGCTTATTTGGACAGTTATGCAGAAGCGGAAAAAGTGTTGTTAAAGGAATTTACCCAAACGCTTTATACCGTTGCCGATGATGCTTATTTGAATGTGAAATTCAACCCGGCCTATGTAAAAGAATACCGCCTTATCGGTTTCGATAATAAAGTTGGTGCCATTAAAGATACCAGTGCCACCATTGAAGGAGGGGAAATCGGTTCGGCTTATTCAGCTATGATCGCTTTTGAAATTGTGCCGGTGGTGCCTGTAAATAATTTAATGGGCGTAGAAATAGATGATAGTTTGATTTCGTTTAATTTAAGGTATCAACCTTCTGGCAGTGCAGCGTTTAAGCAATTGAATCAAACACCTAAGATCAAGCTTCAGGCTTTTAATGAAATAGCTAAATGCCAGCAGTTTGCCAGTGCTGTTATTATGTTCGGCTCTATGCTGCGCAAATCAAAATTTGTAAAAGACGCCTCGTGGAATGCTATTCTGCAAATAGCTACCAACGCTGCTGACATGGATAATTACTCGCAGAAAGAATTTCTTTCCATTGTGCAACAGGCTAAAAATATTTATGGAAAGAAGAGAAGAAAAAAAGATAAGGAGGAGTGGTGAATAGTGAATGGTGCGTAAGTACTAAGCTGTGATCTTCTTTACTAATTATTAATCTTAATGGTCATGCAGGTTTTTGTGATTGCAACACTAATAACCAATAATCTAAAAACTGTCGAAGAAGTGAACCGTTGCTTACCACTTACTATTAACCACTCACCGTCTTACGAAAACATTTCCCGCATCTTATCAAAAAAGCTTTTCTGATTTTTATCCGGTGCTGGTTTAAAGTTGGAGGAGTGGCTCAGTTTTTCCAGCAAGGCTTTCTCTTCTGAAGACACATATTGCGGCGTCCACACATTTATATGCACTAACTGATCGCCTTTTTCATAACTGTTTACAGCCGGAAATCCTTTCCCTTTCAGCCGGAAAACTTTGCCGCTTTGCGTACCTGCCGGAATTTTAATTTTTGCACGGCCGTCAATAGTAGGCACTTCTAGCTGGGTGCCAAACACAGCATCCGTAAACGATATATGAAGATCGTAAGCTACGTTCAGGCCATCGCGGTGTAAGTCTTTGTGTTGTTCTTCTTCAATTAAAATGATCAGGTCGCCAGGCATACCGCCACGTTCTCCAGCATTTCCTTTCCCACTAATATTCAGTTGCATGCCTTCCTGAACGCCAGCTGGAATATCAATGGTCACCGTCTCTTCACCATATACTCTTCCTTCGCCTTTACAATTGTTGCACTTAGCTGTAATGGTTGTTCCTTCACCATTACAGGTTGGACAAGTTGTAACCGTTTGCATTTGCCCCAAAAAAGTATTGGTTACTTTTCTAACCTGCCCGCTGCCACCGCAGGTAGGACAGTTTTGTACACTGCCTTTATCTTTAGCGCCGCTGCCGCCGCATACATTACAACCCACATATTTTTTAACCTTGATGCTTTTGGTAACGCCTTTGGCAATTTCTTCGTAGTTCAGTTTTAATTTAATACGCAGGTTGCTGCCTCTTGTGCCCCTGGCTCTTCTTTGACCACCGCCACCTCTGGCGCCGCCGCCAAAAAAACTTCCAAAGATATCTTCGCCAAAGATGTCGCCAAACTGGCTGAAGATATCATCCATATTCATGTTGCCGCCATAGCCGCCGCGGCCATTGCCGCTTACACCTGCGTGACCGTAACGGTCGTATTGTGCTCTTTTATCCTGGTCGCTTAAAATTTCGTAGGCTTCGGCCGCTTCTTTAAACTTTTCTTCAGCCGATTTGTCTCCCGGGTTACGGTCGGGATGGTACTGCATAGCCACCTTACGATATGATTTTTTGATCTCGTCGGCAGTGGCCGTTTTGCTCACACTTAATATCTCGTAATAATCTCTCTTAGCCATTTGAATGTCTCCATTCCGCCTAAGGCGGGAGTTTAATTCACACTCGAATCTTGAAGAGTGTTATGATGGGTAAACTTGTAAGTAATTTGTAAACAGCATAATGCTACTATATCCTCTCAATTGTCACAACAGCACCATGTTCATTTTCGTATTCGGCAATGAACCAAGAACAATCAACTATGAACTACAATCTTATCTGCCTACCACTACTTTGGCAAACCTGATGATCTTATCGTTCAAATAATATCCTTTCTGAATTTCGGCTACTACCTTTCCTTTCATGTCATCGCCTGCATCAATTTCTGTTACAGCTTCGTGCAGGTCAGGATTAAATTCTTTGCCAACGGCTTCCATGGGTTTAAGACCCTTGCCCGCCAAAGTGCTACGCAGTTTGCTGAACACTAACTGAATGCCTTGTTTTATCTGTTCCACGTCACCAGTAGTTTCCATTTGCTTTTGGGCTCTTTCGCTGTCGTCAAGCACGTCCAAAAGGTCAGTAATCACATCGCGGCCGGCAGTTTGAATCAGTTCCATTCTTTCACGGGCATTGCGGCGCTTGAAATTATCAAACTCTGCCGCCTGGCGCAAATACCGGTCATTTAGTTCGTCAACCTGCATCCTTAGTTTCTCTACTTCCGATTCATCGGTTACCGGGTCATTTAAATGTTGGTTACCGTCTATATTTTCGTCTGCATTGATATTTATGGAAACATCGCTATCGCCATTTTGTCCGTTTCCCTGTACATCTTTTTTCTTCATGTTCAAACAAAATTGTGTGCAAAGGTAGCATTGTCAAGAATATTGCCAACGAAGTATAAAGAGACAAAATGACCTTTAATCTACTGTTAACACCGCTTTGAAGCCAATAGCCTTGTCATAATTTAAGTAGCTTGCGGGCCCAATATGAAAAAAATTCATTTAAAAAGGAAAATAGCCAACAGAATTGCCAATGGTCACCCATGGATCTTTGCCAATGAAGTGGAAAAGGTGGAGGGCAATCCGGACCCGGGCTCTGTGGTGGATGTTTATTTCGCCGACGGAAAATTTGTCGGTAAGGGTTATTTCAATGCGCAGTCGCAGATCATTGTGCGCCTGTTAACGCATGATAAGAAAGCAGTAATAAACGAAGATTTTTTTCTGAATAAAATAAAAGAGTGCTGGCAATACCGTCAGCATTTAGGATATACAGAAAATTGCCGTCTGGTTTTTGGCGAAGCCGACGGTTTGCCGCAGTTGATCATAGATAAGTTTAATGACTATTTTGTAATTCAGACACTGGCATTGGGCATTGATGTCTGGAAGCCCGCCATAGTAAGGGCTTTGCAAACAATTTTTAACCCCAAAGGCATTTATGAAAGAAATGATGTGCCGGTGCGGGAACTGGAAGGCTTGCCACAGCAGAAAGGGTTTTTGTCGGCGCCATTCGATACCAAAATCATTATCAACGAAAATGGATTAAAGTTCCATGTAGACATTGAAAACGGCCAAAAGACCGGTTATTTTCTGGATCAGCAGGATAACCGCAGGGCCATTCAGCATATTGTAAAAGGCGCCGACGTTTTAGGAGCGTTCACTTATACCGGAACATTTGAAATTCACGCAGCGCATTATGGCGCTAAATCTGTTTTGGGGTTAGATATTTCGGAAAACGCCGTGGTGCAAGCCAACCGAAACGCTGCGTTGAACGGTTTGCAAAATATTGTGCGTTTTGAAACAGCCAATGCTTTTGATGTGCTGAAGCAATGGAGCAAGGATGATAAGAGATATGATGTGGTGATGCTTGACCCGCCTGCTTTTACCAAGAGCCGGGCCACCATTCAAAAAGCCATTACCGGTTATAAGGAAATTAACTTGCGGGGCATGAAGCTGGTAAAGCCCGGTGGTTTTTTGGTCACTTCTTCCTGCACCAATTTAGTGCAGCCCGAACTTTTTTTGCAGATCATTGACATGGCGGCAAAAGATGCCCGCAGAAAAATTCGCCAGGTAACTTTTCAAACGCAGTCTTCCGATCATCCAATAATCTGGAACATGGAGAATACACATTACCTGAAATTTTTGATAGTTGAGGTAGGAGAGAAGTATTGATAGCTTATCGCTGTATCACTTTGCAATAGTAGGATGAGTAGAATTGTCGCCGTACAAGAGTGCGAGGCAAGGAACGATGATGAATATTATCAAAGCTGGTAATCAAAAAGAATGACTGAACAAAGTAGAGAATGATGAAATGCTGAAGTGATAAATCGACCCTAATAACTACAAACTACTTCGATACCTGGAACTTTCCGGATTCAACTACTCTTCCGGTTTTATCGCGAAGCTGGTAAATGTAAACGCCACGGCTAAAGTCAGCGAGGTTAATAGAAGTACGATCCGCAATATTTGTCAGTTCATACATTTTACGGCCGCCCATAAAACTGTATATCTGGATGGAATAACCTTTGTCGTAATTTTTTTGGAAATCGAAATTGATAACCGTTGTAGCAGGGTTAGGATAGAATTTTACAATACTGGTAGTTACACCACCGGGGATTTCACGGCTTTGAGCCTTTGAATTAACGGTTGTAAAAACAATAAATGACAGTATAAGTAAAAGTCTATTCAAATATTAAAATTTTCTGAATACAATAATACTCCATTTTCTAAAAAGTGCAAAGGCCTTTCCGGAAAATGGCAATAATTTGTCAAAACTACTTAGCCAGCTCTCGTAGTTTTACCTCGATAGCCTTAAAATAAGGCTAAGGGCTTGCATTTTCAAGCTATTGGCATGCTGAACAATACGCTTTTGTCTATGATAACGCCGGTCTTTTTGAAACACCTTTCATGTCGTAACCAAAGGTCTCGTAAAGCGAACCGTAGGCCTTTGACACTTCTTTATTGAAATCGCTTAATAGCGGGAAATTTATTTTTTGATCTTCTTTAAATTTTTGCAAGCTTATGTAAATGCCGTGGGACTGTGTAACTGCAAGCCATAAACCAAATACCGCTAAATAGCGATCACCTGCGCTTCTTTTTTTTGATTGTGCAAATGTGGTTTTACAGTTTCAATAATTTGCTTTTGCAACAGTTCCAACAATTTCTTTTTGATAAAATGCCGGTAGGTGACCAAACTAATTTCCCTGACCGGGACTGGCGGTTTAAAATAGCGCAGTTTTTCTTTCATTACCGGATCAAAGTTCAGCGTAGCTAATTCAGGCACAATAGTAATGCCTTCATTGATCTCAGTGATCTTTAACAGGCTTTCAATACTGCCTGTTTCGTAATCAAGATTGTGGGCTTTGGCCTGTTGCTTTTGCAGCTCGCATAAGTTCAATGCCTGCGAACGCAAACAATGGCCTTCTTCCAGCAGCCATAATTTATTGATGTCAATGTCTTCGGGGAGAATATATTTCTTCTTTAAGTTTTTATCATTTGCCGATACAAAAACCTTGAACTCTTCGTAGAATAAAGGCGTTTCCTTAAAATTTTTATCACTAAGCGGCGTAGCCATGATGGCTACATCTATTTTATCGGATGCCAGCATTTGCAATAACTGCTCTGTTGTCTGCTCCTGAATTTTTAATTTGATGGAAGAGTATTTTTTTAAAAACTGCGGCAGGAATAATGGAAGTAAATAAGGCGCCAATGTGGGAATGATGCCAATCTTTAAATCCCCTTGCAAGCCAGTTTTCAAGTTGCTTGAAATTTGTTTGATAAGTTCTGTTTCTCTCAGCACTGAACGGGCTTGTTCTATCAATATTTTTCCTGCTTCGGTAGGCACCACAGGCTGTTTGCTGCGGTCAAAAATAATAATGCCTAATTCCTCCTCCAGCTTTTTGATCATCATGCTTAAAGTGGCTTGCGTAACAAAGCAATTTTCGGCAGCGTTGGAAAAATGCCGGTGTTTATCCACAGCCACTACGTACTCTAATTGTTGCAGGTTCATTTATTAAATATTACTATGAAATTGTAGTAAAACCGCTTTCAATGTCAGTTATCCATTAGCATGGCAGCCTTACTAAATTTATTTCTATACTCAAGCGGCGATAAGCCTGTAAGTTTTTTAAATGTGGTGCGGAAAGCTTTTATATCTGTGTAGCCTGCTTTGTACATAGCTTCGTTCACATTTTCACGGGCTCTTTCCAAAGCAAGTTTGGCAGATTCAATTCTTACTCTTTGCACATATTCCACTATAGAGTTGTACGTTACTTTTCTAAAACGGCGTTCAAGGTTGCGGCGGCTCAATCCCAGCATGGATGCCATTTCATCTACCGAAATTTTTTCTTCATAATTTTTTTCAATGTACTCCTGTGCTTTTTTGATGATTTCGTCCTCATGAATTTTCTGGGGATTAAAGATCATGAACGATGATTGACTATTGCGTTCTATTTCTATTTCAAACAATTTAGAACAAACAATGGCCATATCCCGCCCGGCAAATTTTTCCACCAAATACAAAATCAAATTCAGCCCTGAATATGCGCCGCCGCTTGTATAAATTCCTTGTTCATCGGTGATGATCTTATCAGGCACCAGGTTAACATCGGGGAACATTTTTCTAAACGCATCGGCTTCTACCCAATGCGTTGCGCATTTTCTTCCATTCAGCAAGCCTGTTTCTGCCAGCAAAAAAGCTCCAATGCAAAGCGATGCAATGGCAGCACCTCCTTTGTATTGCCTGACAAGCCATGGAATGAACTCACGATTGTCTTCAAAAGTTTTCTTTTTATCGCCGTAAATAGCAGGAATAATAATCAAATCTGTGTGTTCAATATCTTTAATCAAAGCATCAGCATGAATACTGAACAGGCCTTTTTTCATTTTGGTTTCCTTACGCAATCCCACCAGTTGAATTTTGAAAAGCGGCGCTTTGCCTGCGCGGGCCAATACGGAATTTACTTCAGTAAATATTTGGTGCGAACCTTCGACATTTACAAGGCTGCAGTCACCTTCCGGAATTAAAATAGAGATGTGTTTCATTGCTTGCTTTTTTATTTCT
Source organism: Flavisolibacter sp. (assembly GCA_051952715.1). Classification (GTDB taxonomy): domain Bacteria; phylum Bacteroidota; class Bacteroidia; order Chitinophagales; family Chitinophagaceae; genus Flavisolibacter. The sequence goes on along the minus strand of JBQCJM010000268.1, from coordinate 15,246 downwards.
TTTATTTCCTCATAACAGCGTTCCCGAATGTATAGGAACAACTTCAAAGCTAAGGCAAACCATTGTCGCAATCAACCCCTGAAATTGCCGTATTTGCACCCCCATGTTTTTAGCAATTGATGCCAAATTTGTGTTGTCGATGGCTAACAAACATAGATAACCGAAATGAGGAAAATTAAATTGCAGATGCAGATGACATTGGATGGCTTTGTTTGTGGCGCAAGCGGGGAAATGGATTGGATGTTGTATGATTACGATGAGGTGCTTAAAAACTATCTTTTAGATCTGATCAATTCGACAGATACAATTTTGCTTGGTAGAAAAACCGGCGAAGGTATGGCTGTATACTGGCCAACGGTGGCATCTAACCCCGAAAGTAATGACGAAGATTTTTTTATGGCTGAAAAGTTAAGCGGTACACCTAAAATTGTTTTTTCAAAAACCGTATCTGATATCAATTGGACTAATGTTACAGTGTGCAGCAATATTATAGAAGAAGTAAAAGAATTGAAACGGCAAGCAGGCAATGACATACTGATTTATGGTGGAGCAAGCATTGCAGCTTCTTTTATAAAAGAAAATTTAGTGGATGAATACCACCTGTTTGTAAACCCTGTTGCTATTGGAAAAGGCAAGCCTATATTTAATGAACTGGACGACATGCTAAAATTGAAATTGGTGAAAGCAACAACAAGCAGTGTTGGAATCACAGTACTGTTTTATGAGCCAGAAAAATGAAATCTTATCAATTACTCTTTAAAACAAATATTATGACAAAAGAAATTTGGCTTAACCTGCCGGTGAAAGACGTTAACAAGTCAAAAGATTTTTTTTCAAAAATTGGTTTCACTATTAATGAACAGCACGCCAAACCCGACATGGCCTGTGTATTGGTCGGAAGTAAAAATATTGCCGTGATGCTCTTTCACGAATCCACATTTAAAAATTTTACAAGAGCTGAAATTGCAGATGCAAAACAAACTGCTGAAATATGCATCTCTTTTGATGCCGAATCAAAAGAAGAAGTGGATGCAATGGCAAAGAAAGCAGCAGACGCAGGCGGTACAATTTTCGGTAAACCGGAGGAGATTCAAGGGTGGATGTATGGCTGTGGCTTTTCCGACCTTGATGGCCACCGCTGGAACATGTTGTACATGGACATGAGTAAAATGCCAAAGTAATAACGCTGTTAATAATATTTATGAAACTACTTACTGAAACAAAGGCGAGGTTCATCAGCGTTGCAATTTTGTTATTGCGTTGCATGGTTGGCATCATCTTTTTTGTTGCCGGCGCCGGAAAGGTTTTTGGTTGGTTTGGCGGTATGGGCATGCAGGCAACTTTAGATGTTTTCAAAACCCAAACACATATTTCAACGGCCTGGACTTACATACATTGCTATGTAGAATTGGCCGGCGGATTGCTTTTGATCATTGGCCTGCTTACACGACCCGCAGCATTTTTGCTGGTGATCAATATGTTGGTAGCAACTGTCATAATGGGAACAAGAAATTTTTTTATGGGCGGTGCCGCTTATCCTTTTAGCCTTATGGTTAGTTCACTCGCTATTCTTTTAACAGGACCAATGGCTTACAGCATTGACGCATACCTGTCAAACAAAAAAGGAACGTCGTTGCAACCATCAGAATCGGTTTTGTATGGTAGAAGTTTTTAAAACAAATGTTCAGGAAGCCACGGAGGCGCAAAGTATTGTTGCAATGCTACTCCAGCATTTTCCTGATAGCAAAATCAATTTCGATCTGCATGATTGCGATAAAGTATTAAGGATGGAAGGAGAAGACTTTGAAAATAAAAAAGTGGTAAGCCTGGTCACACAAAAAGGCTTTACTTGTACATTATTAGAATAATTATAAAACAAAAAATATGGAAGACTTCATAAAAGAATTTGATGAAACAACAAAAGATTTGTTGGATACCATTGCTTCTTTTTCACAGGAAGAATTTAACACCATTCCCTTCGAAGGTAGTTGGACCGCAGCACAGGTGACTGAACATTTATTGAAATCAGAATCACGCATGCCAGTATTATTTAAAAGTAAGAGCCGCTCAACAACCGAAAGAGAGCCGGACGAAAAAACAGCGATGATCAAATCAATTTTTCTTGATTTCAATAGTAAACTGCAATCACCGGAAATTATTTTGCCATCTAATGAATTAAAGCAAAAAGAAGATTTATTCAACGCTCTAAAAACAACAAAAGCAGCTATAAGAGCTGTGATTGAAACTGTGGATCTTTCCCGTACGTTCACCGATTTTCCTTTTCCGCAACTGGGCGAATTTACAGGATGGGAGTGGATTTGTTTTTTGACTTGTCATGCAAAAAGGCATACCCGCCAAATGAAAAATATAAAAGCGGTACTGGTTAAGCGGTTTGCAACAAACGTAATTTAGTAATGATGAAATGAGAAATGGCTCTTCTTTATTTCACCTTTCGTAAAATATTTTTTCAATCAAAAAAATCAAATCAACATGACACAGATCAATCCTTACATCGGCTTTAATGGCAAGTGCCGCGAAGCTATGAACTTTTACAAAGAGTGCCTGGGTGGTGAGCTAAACCTGATGGTCGTAAAAGACACACCGGCTGCTGCCTCATGCCCTGCCGGTACTGAAGACCAGATCATGCATTCTTCTTTAATTAAAAACGGAATGGTATTGATGGCAACCGATATGGCACAAGGCACCTACCAACAGGGTAATAACGTTGCGCTTTCTGTAAACTGCAGCAGCGAGGAAGAGATCAATACTTTTTTCAACAATCTTGCTGCAGGCGGTACCGTTACCTGCCCCCTTGGTGTACAGTTTTGGGGCGATACTTTCGGATCACTTACAGACAAATTCGGCATTCACTGGATGTTCAATTATTCTAAAAATCAGAATCAATAAAATACAGCGTCAACAAAACTTTGTGAAACTGGCTGTTAAGGATGTTGAAGAATAAAGAATTCTTTTTGCAGATGGGCTAAAAATGAGAAACATCGCTGCAGAAACCATCAGAAAAACGAAAGCTCTAATTGTACATCGGCTACGGCGGTGTAATGCAGGCTTGTTTTTTCCGTGTCAGAATTTTGTATTTGGTAAACAGGTGTTTCTTCAAACCTTGATGCAACAATCATCTTAACACCATTGGACTGCTCGTCAAACAATTGCTGCACCAGCTTTGGAGAGTTATTGTTTTTTGAAAGGTGCGATAAAATGAGATGCGACATGAAAGATGGCTTATGTTTTTTAAATAGCTCCAATGCTTGTTTGTTTGACAAGTGGCCTTTTTCGCCGCTAATGCGTTTCTTTAAATGATAAGGATAATTTCCTTTGTCTAGCATTTCATCATCGTAATTAGCTTCTAAAAAAGCAGCATGGCATTCACTAAAATGCCTGATCACATTTTGACAAGGAAGACCAATATCTGTAAAGACACCGACTTTCAATCCTTTGCAGGCGATCACAAAACTGTAAGGGTCTGCTGCATCGTGAAATTTTGAAAAAGCGGTAATAAGGAGGTCGCCGATGCAAATAGCTTCATTGGCATTAAAAGTTCTAACTAAATGCTTTTCAAGACGAAGATTGCTGTACTGAAGTGTGGGTGCAGTGATGTATGTAGGAAGCTGATATTTTTTAACAAATACCGGAACGCCGCGTATATGATCGGAATGTTCGTGTGAAATAAAAACTGCTTTTATTTTTTGCGGCAAAAGTCCGAGCCGTCTCATGCGGCTTTCTATCTCCCTGCACGAAACGCCGGCATCTACTAAAACGGCCTCTTTTTCATTGCCCACATAATAACAATTGCCGTTGCTGCCCGAAGCTATAGATGTGATAAATAAAGACATAGGATAAGCAAAGAAACCAATTTAATCAATCAGTCCTTAATTTAATTTGCTTCGATCTTCGTGCATACTTTTCTCTCATAATTTCACCTAAAGGTTTGTTATAAACCTTGTGCTCCACCCACGATACAATATCTAAGTAAACAAAAACCCTGGCCTGCAAACGCTTGTTTTCAAATTGTTTTATTTTTTGTAAAAAGTTTTCCAATTCAGCTTTTACTGCATGCCGGGGAATATGAAAAGAACGGCGTAAAAATTTCAATATTTCTTCTTCTATGGCGGTAAGATTTTCCATTTTTGCCATAAAGCGGTAAACCGATCTTGTAAGGTATTCAAGCAACTCATGATTGCCTAACTCGTAATGTGCCAATAAATGCAAAAGACGAGTATAGCATTGCAGGTCGTGCCGCAGGTCTATATGGTCGTTAATAATGCGTTGCAAATAATCGATGGAGGTATTATAATCGCCGCTGCCAAAATACAGGCAGGCTATTTTATAGTTAAGCACCAGCACCCTGTGCCGGTCAATAAACAAACCATATTCGGAGAGCTTTTCTTCAATGCCGGGAACCAGTGCTAATCCTTTCTGAAAGGTGCCTGTTAAAAAATGCCGGTTAATTTTTGCCTGGGCAATGTAAAGAAATGACTGGATGCGAAAATTATCATTCTCCTGCACTCTTTCGGTTTGTGCAAAAACTTCAAACTCTTTTAAAGTGCCTGCCAGCCTTTCGTGATTGCGTAAATCAAAATGCGCATTGAGCAGCGTATGCAAGCCTTTAATATAATGCCCAGTTTCTACCCGTTTCATTAAAGGTTGTTCATGAAAAATATCAACCCATTTTTGCGAATAGCGATAGTACATCAGGAAGTCCTGCAGAATAAAAGCCTGCCAGCTAAAGCTTTGGTAGAGATAAAGTTTTTCGTAAAAGCCGGTTTGCTGCCAGGCGTTGACGGGCAGGTTTGCTTTTACAAATTCTTTTATGGCCTTTTCATCTTCTTCTGTGCGGGTGTGGCCGTGCTTAATGTACCAGCTATACAGTTTTAATGCAAGGTTGGAAAGTCTTGCCACCATGTTAATATGCTGGCTTACTTCCATAGCTTCTTCCGAAAGCTTTTCGGCTCTATCCTGCATACTTCGTGTAATATGCAGGGCTTCAATTCTTTTTTCCAACGCAATAACCTGGGTTAAAAAATGAAACTTCTGGTGGTTTTTGGCAATTTCTTTCACCCTTTCTAAAATGCGCAGGCTTTGCAGAAACAATCCTTTTTTATAAAGAATGTGGGCATAATCGAACTGCTCATTTAATTGAAGGTCTATGCTGTCGGCGCTTTTAAGCAGGCGCAGGCTGGCCAGAATTTGCTTGTACAAATGCGCTTTTAAATTGGAAAGCTGTGCTTTTTGAACAGCCGGCAGTTTTTTCAACAAAGCTTTTTCATCATACTCGTTTAGCTTATCCAATGCATCAAATAACTGAACGATCTTCAGGTTTTCGTTAGAAGAGCTGCGCTTGATGTATAACTTGAAATGCCGTTTTTCGGCCTTTTCCAAAGACCGTATGAGCTGAAAGACAATATCGGCAGACTTGTTGGACATAGGAATAAAAAACCTTTGAAACGTTGGCCTGTAAAGAGTTTGAGCTAATGAAGCCTCCGTTTGACATCATAAAATTCACAAAACTTAGACAGTTGCAAAAAAGAATCACGCCCTATTTTAGCATCAGAAAGATTTTTATATGGCAGGCAATTGTTAAAGCAAGCAATCGTTAGAAGTCAAAAAGAAAATCTATCGCACTTCAAACAGACTTAATTTTCTCTATTTATAGCAAGCAATCGTTAGCGTCCGCTGTTTTTACAGTGGACTTTTTTTCTTTGGCAAGAATAGGCATTTTTAAGAAATCATTAAAATTTGGAAGCAAGTTTTTTCTTGACAGAAAATGCTTTCAAAGATGAGTAAGAAGTTACAAACTACTATTTGAAATTTTTAAAGCCCTGTTTGTATTGGTATTGTACCCTGTTTGTATTGGTATTGTATTTGCCTTTTTGTAACAAAAAAAACACATGGAAGGCGATGTGAGGCAAATGGCAACTGTAGAAATAGAACAAAGAATCATAGAGTTGGAAACGGCATATTCCGAGGCTTTAAGCAGAGGCGAGGATATTCATGCACTAAGTGCAATTTGGAAACGAATAAAAGAATTGCAAAACGAATTAAAAAACCGCCAATAACAATTGTTCCTGATGCAATGAATAAGCATTGATCAATTGTTTGAATTTGGGTGCCTGCATACTTGCCAATATTGAACAATCATTTGAATTGTGCTTTTTAATTCTTTCATGGAAGTAGGTTTTTCAAAATAGCCCTGTACCATCATTTCATAGGCCATTTCAATTGATTGCTGTGTGGCAGAAGTGGAAAGAAAAATAAAAGGGATGCTTTTTTTTCTCAGGCGTTCATTATCGTTTATTTTTTTGCGCATTTCCAATCCGCTCATTACAGGCAGGTTTACATCCGAAATAATTAAAAACGGCTGGTCTTTTGTAGTGATCAGGTAATCCAATCCGCCGGCACAGGTAAGAAAAAATTTAAGTGGATTCATTATTTTCAATTCCTGGAAAACTTCACGCAAAATATCCTGATCATCCAGATCATCTTCAATAATAATGATGGGGCCTTTTCTTGACATAACTCAAATTTAAAACCCAATGGTTAAAATAACGTGCCAGAGCTTGTTCGAAGATTGTCTGCTCGCATATCCGTTTTATACCCCAGATCTTTCTAATGGCAGCAGAAGATGCCTGTAAATTACTTTGATAACCAGCGCCGCAAGCGGCATCGGCAATAGGCCGCGGTATTTAAGAGTGCTTTGGAAAAGCTGCTATTGAAATGTTGGGTGGCTCAAGTTTTTGGGCAGTCAATATTTTACAATTCAATCCGTTCAATATAAACCTTTGTACGTGAAAGCAGCAGAGGATAATTATGTAAAACCGGTGTTGAAGTCGTAAGATCTATCCCTCAAGCAGTAGCGACGCAAAGAATCTTTTCATTGATGCCGGAGCTGCTCTATCCCGATAGTAATAAGAGCATAAAATTGTGTTCTGATATCGAGAAAACAGGTACTTCATTGCAATTCGAAACCTGCGTAATACAATTGTTAGCAAGATAAAATTTACTACTATTTCTAATAAAATTGTAAACAGTAAAACTACCCGTGCAAATTTTTATTTGTGGTTTTTCAAAATTATTTTTCTATTTTCAATCTCTCAATGGTAGTTTCTATACTACATATCATCGCTTCTCTTCCGCAGTTCTCCACTGCTGGAAATTCTATTATTACAACTACAACAACAACCCGCAAGGGTTGTATCTGATTATATTGCCCATTGGCTTTTTAGCGTTTCTCCAGGAATAATTATTTCTTAATGCGGTCTTCGCAAATCATTGTTTATGCAAGTATTAAAGTTTGGCGGCTCATCGGTTGCCAATGAGAAAAATATAAAACAGGTAGCTTCTATTGTTCAACAGGCTGTGGCGCAGGATAAAACCGTTGTAGTCGTTTCTGCATTGGGCGGTATTACAGATTTGTTATTGCAAGCTGGTACGCTGGCGGCCAATAACGATAGCATGTACAAACAAACGTTAGCTGAAATCAAACAACGACATGTAGAAACTGTAAAGTTGTTATTGCCGATTACACACCAGAGTTCTATTTTAAGTACCGTGCTGCAACATTGTAACGAGTTGGAGGATGTATGTAATGGCGTTTACCTTTTAAATGAATTATCCAACCGTATCAAAGACAGAATTGCAAGCTATGGCGAGATCATGTCGTCTCGAATTTTATCGTCTTTTTTAAAAGCCTCGGGTTTGCAAAATAAATGGACAGATGCCCGTGAGTTAATTGTTACGGACAGCAATTATACCAGGGCATCGGTGCAGTTTGATGTTACCTATCAACGTATACAACAGTATTTTGAAAATGCTTCCGATGTTTTATTTATTGTTCCGGGTTTTATTGCTGCCAACGAACAGGGTCACACTACTACTTTGGGCCGCGGGGGTTCCGACTATACGGCTGCTTTGTTTGGTGCTGCCACTAATGCGTCGCTGGTGCAAATATGGACTGACGTTCCGGGTATGATGACTGCCGATCCGCGGCTGGTGCCACATGCAAAAACCATTGAAGCCATATCTTTCCAGGAAGCCATGGAGCTTTCGCACTTTGGTGCAAAAGTCATCTATCCGCCCACCATTCAGCCCCTACTTAATAAAAACTTATCGGTATGGGTGAAAAATACTTTTTTGCCTGAGCATCATGGTACGTTGATTCAATCGGCTACTGAAGCCAACGGCAATATGATCCGCGGCATTTCAAGCATCAACAAAGTGGCGCTAATCAGCCTGGAAGGTAGCGGTATGGTGGGTATCCCGGGTTTTTCAAAATGCTTGTTTGAATCATTGGCAAGGCAATCTATCAACGTCATTTTTATTACACAAGCGTCATCGGAACATACTATTTGCGTAGGCATTGAAGAAGCAAATATCCATCTGGCCAAAGCTGCCGTTGATGAAGAATTTAAGAACGAGATTAAAGAAGGCAAGGTTGATCCGTTGGAAATTGAAACCGGTTTAGCTATTGTTGCTTTGGTGGGAGAGAATATGAAAAGCCATACAGGCATTAGCGGAAGAATGTTCAGTGCATTAGGCCGGAATGGCATTAACATCAGGGCAATTGCGCAAGGTTCGTCTGAGCGAAATATTTCTGTGGTAATCAATGCCACCGATGTAAAAAAAGCCATCAATGTATTACACGAAGATTTTTTTGAAGAAGCATATAAACAGGTAAATCTTTTTATTGTAGGCACAGGTAATGTAGGCAAAAAATTGTTGAATCAACTGGAGCAACAACTTTCTTATTTGCAAAAGCAGTTAGGCTTGCAACTAAGAATAATTGGTTTGGCCAATAGTCGTAAAATGGCTTTTGATGATAAAGGCATCGGGTTAAATAACTGGCAGGAAGCCATGGACAATGGTGAGGCTATGAACCTGGAAAGCTTTGTAACAAAAGTGCATTCAAAAAATTTACGCAACTCTGTTTTTGTGGATGTGACGGCCAATGCTGATGTGGCAAAAACTTACGCATCGCTTTTCGGAAAAAGCATTTCTGTAGTGGCGTGCAATAAGATTGCGCCTTCTTCATCATTTAAAAATTATCAGCAGTTAAAAAAACTGGCAAGAGAATTTAATACTTTGTTTCTGTTTGAAACCAATGTAGGCGCTGGTTTGCCAATTATTAATACATTGAACGATTTAATAAGTAGTGGCGATACAGTAAATAGAATGGAGGCTGTATTAAGTGGCACGTTGAACTTTGTTTTTAATCATTACAATGGCAAAAAATCCTTTGCATCGGTGGTTAGGCAAGCGCAGGAAGAAGGCTATACCGAACCCGATCCGCGGCTTGACCTGAGCGGTACTGATGTAATGCGTAAAATTTTGATTTTGGCCAGAGAGGCGGGTTATGAGATGGAGATGGATGATATTTTCAACAAGGGATTTTTACCGCCTTCGTGCATGCAAGGAAGCGTTGAAGATTTCTATGCCGAGATGGAAAGACACGAAGAACATTTCAAGAAAATTTATTGCGCAGCAGAAGCGGAAGGAAAGAAATTAAAATATGTTGCCTCTTTCAATAACGGCAAAGCTTCCGTGGGTTTACAGCATATTGATCCGGCACATGACCTTTTCCATTTGTATGGAAAGGATAATGTAGTGCTTTTTTACACTAGTCGTTACATTGAGCAGCCATTGGTAGTAAAAGGCGCTGGTGCCGGTGCAGAAGTAACTGCTTCGGGGGTGTTTGCCGATATTGTAAGAGCAGCGAGAATTTGATGTTTCGGGTTTGTAGTTGTTATAACGCAAATTTTCTTTGTTATTGCCGATAGTCCGATGCTCCCATCTTTTCATTTTAAATAATTGAACAAGTAAAGACCTTGCTACTTAAAACTCACAACATAAAACTGTAAACCCAAAACAAGGAAGAATGAAATCAGTCACCATACAATCTCCTGGTACCATTGCCAATTTGGTTTGCGGTTTTGATGTACTGGGGCTAGCCTTGCATGATCCGTATGACATCATCACATTGCACTTAACGGATACACCCGAAGTGAAAATCATTAATGTAGACAATTACAATTTACCCACAGAACCGCAGAAAAATGTTTCAGGTGTTGTGTTGCTTTCTATGATGGAACGGTTAAATAACAGCTGTGGTTTTGAAATGATTTCACACAAAAAGATCAAGCCCGGAAGCGGCATTGGATCAAGTGCTTCCAGTGCAGCTGGGGTAGCCGTTGCTGCCAATCATTTACTTGGAGATATTTTTACAAAGGAAGAATTGGTACAGTTTGCCATGAATGGCGAAAAACTGGCATCCGGTGTAAAGCATGCCGACAATATTGCACCATGCATTTATGGCGGTATTACGTTGGTACGTTGCATTCATCCGCTTGATATTGTTGCCATTCCTGCACCGAATTTGTTTGTCACAGTTGTACATCCGCAAATAGAAGTAAAGACAGCCGATGCCAGACAAATTCTGCGAAAAGAAATTCAATTAAAAGATGCCATTAAGCAATGGGGAAATGTAGCCGGTTTAGTAAGCGGATTTTTTAAAAACGATTACGACTTAATCAGCCGTTCGCTGGAAGATGTGGTAATCGAGCCGTTGCGCAGCATTTTAATTCCGGGGTTTGAAGATGTAAAAAAAAGGAGCAAAGAAGCAGGCGCATTAGGTGGCGGCATATCGGGTTCGGGACCCTCGATTTTTATGCTGAGTAAAGATGAAGCAACGGCAAAGCAGGTAGCCAATGTGATGCGCCAGGCGTATGAAAAACTAGGTATTGCATATCAGGTTTATGTAACAACAATTAACCAGAAAGGCGTTGTTATTAGTTAGTGATGAGAAAGGTTGTAAAAGTTTCGAACGTAAATGATTCTTTTTTATGCAAAACCGTTAAATACTAAACAGCATTGTATCATAAAGTTTGTTGCACTAATACCAAACTCTAGTTGGTAACAAAAATTAGAAAATAGAATCCTTGCCTAACTATTGCACAAAAAAATTTTGAAATGAAATATTACAGCCTTAATAAACAATCACATAAAGTTGATTTTAAAGAAGCCACCATTAGGGGACAGGCGCCGGATAAAGGATTGTATTTTCCCGAAAATATTCCACAACTCCCACAAAAGTTTTTTCAAGAAATTGAACAATATTCAAATGAAGAAATAGCCTGTCAAATCATTAAACCTTACGTTGGAGAAACTATTGCAGACGAAGTATTGAGAAAGATCGTTACAGAAACCATTGATTTTCCTGTTCCTTTGGTGCAAGTAAAAGACAACATTTTTTCTCTCGAATTATTCCACGGCCCAACCTTAGCGTTTAAAGATGTGGGTGCAAGATTTATGAGCCGCTGTCTCTCGCATTTTGCGAAAGGTAGCAAACAAAAAATAATAGTGTTGGTCGCTACATCCGGCGATACCGGCGGAGCGGTGGCACACAGTTTTTACGGAGCGGATAATGTAGATGTGGTGATCTTATATCCGTCAGGTAAAGTAAGTCCTTTGCAGGAAAAGCAATTAACAACGCTGGGAAAAAATATTCATGCAGTAGAAGTAGAAGGCAATTTTGATAACTGTCAGCAGATGGTAAAACAAGCTTTTGCCGATGTGCCATTGGGGGAAAAACTATTTCTTACTTCTGCTAACTCCATTAACGTTGCCCGCTGGTTGCCGCAACAATTTTATTATGCATTAGCATGGAAACAATGGCAGTACAAAGACACGCCGCCGGTAATGGCAGTGCCCAGTGGCAATTTTGGGAATATTTGTGCCGGGGTTTTACTGCATGCATCGGGTATGCCTGTGCAAAAATTTATTGCAGCCTGCAATGCCAATGATGTGATTCCGAATTATTTTAAAACCGGCACCTTTGAAAATAAACCGGCTGTGGCCACCATTTCAAATGCTATGGACGTGGCTAACCCCAGCAATTTTGTACGCATACTACAATTATTCGATGGCGTGTTGAACAATGTGAAGGAAATAATTTTAGCCACAAGTATTGATGATGCTACAACCAGGCAAACCATTAAACAGGTATATAACGGGCATCAATACATTTTAGATCCGCATTCGGCCGTGGCTTATCATGCCCTTGAAAATTATTTAAGTGATCATCCCCGTGAAAAAGGAATTTTTATCAGCACAGCGCATCCGGTTAAATTTCCTGAAACGGTGGAGCAGCAAATTAGCGCTGTAATTGATCATCCGCAAGCAATTGAATTAAAAGACAAACCTTCTTTTAAAACCAAAATGGAAGTGAATTACGCAAGTTTGAAAGCGTTTTTGCTTCGATTGTAAAATGTAAGTGTTGCAGTAATAAGAAAGAGTAATTATCCCTATGGACTTTGCCAGCTCCGTAGAAAATTTACTTTCGGCCATCAGTTTTTGAATTGTTATTTTTAATAATAGTTTCCTCTTTCTTAAATTCGTATACACTTAAATTAGCTAACAATGACACACCTCTTCGAACCCTTCACACCAGAATTGTTCAAACAACAAACAGGCTTGAATGCGCATGAGAACGAAGCCATTTACCTGCGTTGGGTAAACTCTCAGATCAATTATGCCAATTACCAAAATATGAAGGAGATGAATGTTTCATTACGAGAGATTATTTCTTTACTCAAAGACGGCGCATTGGAAGGACAAAAAAAATATCCGTTTACAAAGTAAAATTCTCAAAGGGGATTTTAAGAATAGCAATCACCATTATCATATTCATTGCGCTGGTTTACGATTTTTATATAAGTACAGATGCCAGTTGTAATTCGGGCAATCGGGGCTTTTAAATCAAAAGTAAAAAGATGAATTGAACACTTTTAATTCTTTCCGGCTTCCTAATTTTTTTAGGCTTTTGCCGGTAGAAATGTCGAAAGCGTAACCAATCGGATAAAAATTACCCGCAAATGCTTATTCTATAATAAGTGTAATCTCTTATTTAATAAAAAAAATCATGTCCAAGCCGGAAAAAAATATTTTTAAAATAGATGAACAGAAATTTTGATTTGTGAAATGAATTCAATTAAATTTGGTAAAGTATCTATTAAAACTATTTGCTTAATCCTTTCCCCGATTTGGTCCCACTCCCTCTTTAAGTTATAATTCTTACCCTGTTGCTTGCACCATCCTATGCACTAAGCCTTTATCTCCAATTCTGTTAAGCCACCGGTCGTAATTGTATTTAAACCTATAACATAACGTTGTAAAACATTTCTGTATGAAATGCTTTTTCAATCTGCAATCTTCTGCTTGTTGGTTTGCTCATGGCAAATCACCTCCCACATAAATGTATTTACCAACTATCATTTAATATCCTGCCAAAAGCCTAAATCCAGTGTTGATAAAGAGCCTTATCAATATTTCGTTATCAAAAAAACAGCAACATTATGAGAACATTTACACGATGTCGCCAGGACAAATGGCGAACAATCATGGCAGGCAGCTTCAAAGTATTTTTGACGCTGTTCCTGCTTTCTTTTTTTACTACAACAAGTTTTGGACAAGCAGCCAGCTCTCCGTGTACAGCACATAGGTGGAACAGTGGCGAGGCTTGGTCAAAAAACAGTACTACAGGATTGTGGACAGGTATTCCAGCCACGGGCCAGACCCAACCTCAAGGCGTTGTAGGCTGTGCAAGCGCAGCAGCCACCGAATCAGGTTTGGAGGCGTATAAAGGAATATATAATCCTAGTGATTTTACGATTGATGTAAGTGCTGGCGACTGCTTTAACATGAATGATAATACTTTTGGAAATTCACTTGCAGGACCCGAGCCCGGAGAAAATATAGTATGGTTCAACTTTGATATACGCCCCCTTGCAGGTACATATCAATTTCAGGTTGTTTCCAATCAACCCGTAGGATGGGCACTTTACTATGTTGATCCTGCCGATGCAAGACCCACAGCATCAGATCCCGGGCCTACTTATCCGGGAACGCCAACGGGATTATCTGGGAATTGCTCGAACCTAAAGCCTGCAAACATCATACTTAGTGGTGTGTCGCATGGTAATTGCGGCTTACAAGGCAATGGCTGGTCAACCATTACGGTTCCTTCTTTTAAAAAACCAACCAATTATTATTTAGCTATGTGGTTGGCACCGACGGGAACGGGTGATGGGAAGTCTACTTTTCCCGGCAGCATGAACCTTGTTTACAAGTCAAGATATGGTTGTGGAGGTGCTACTTGCACTTTGGAATTCTTGGATAAAACATTTACCTGTGCACCTAATGGATACACGGTTTGTGGAAAGTTTGGAGGCAGTGCGGGCAGATGGGTTGTTCAGGATAATGCAGCTGTAAAAGCTACTTCTTACACAATTACCACTTATAAATCAGACGAAACTACGGTTGTCAGTACAAATACATATGCTGCCTTGGATGGTTTGCAAAAAGTAACATTGGGAACCGTTCCGGATGGAGCTGTATTTGCAAAAATCTGTGCTACTTATGCCACGGGGAATGACTATAATATTTCTCTGGTACCGGATGGTACATATAGTGGTGGTAGCGATTATATTACCTGTGGCGATGGTGCCGGGTTTAGCGGATCCGATGGGCCAGTGAAGCCAACAGTTGTAGCCAATGTAACTGCTGCAACAGGTATCACGAACATTACGCCCAGTCCTAATCCCAATCCCGATTGCCCGTCTTTGTACGAGCTAAACCTGCTCAAACAAAATGTGGTAAACTTTACTGTTTCCGGTGCACCGGCAGGCACAACATATAGTTGGGCACAAACCCCGGGTTCCGTAAGCGGTAATACATCATTCACATTCGATGCCAACACTGGCGCTGCTACATTTACAGTTAACAGCATAACGCCTTTGCCTTCGGCGAATTATACTTTTATAGTAACAGCCACATCTCCAAATGGTTGTACCGGCAAAGACACGATTTGTATAGCGCCTACTTCAGTATTGCCAACCTGCAACCTGTGCGGCCCTGCAACTATTTGTGAAGGCGGCGCAGATCAGGTTTACTCATTAAAGGATAATTGCGCTAACACCGGTACTAATCAGCTGGATCTTGACGACTTTAATTATGTATGGACGATTACGAATAAAGTTGGTACCGGCACAGTAACCTTTGTAGGTTCCAGCAGCAACGTAGCTTCTGTTACTACGCACATTGAAGGGACTGTTACCAGTTATACAGTACAATTAAATATAAACGGAACAGGCCCTCTGCACATTAATGTTCCGCCTTGCACAATAACAACAACTGTAAATGCTGGAGCATCAGTGAATGCTGGTGATGATCAGACGA
>JBQCJM010000267.1:0-4698 GCA_051952715.1 Flavisolibacter sp. | reverse complement strand
CAATAGCTGCTACTAAAACCATCCACAGCCTTTTAGACAGCAAAAAATTAAAAGCAGAGCAAACCAAAAAGATCAACATGGCAAATAGCCCAACATGTACCCACTTGTCAATGTGCATATTGGCAAGCCAATGTTCTTTAGGCAAGGCTGAGCCCGGCAAAAAGAACAAGATATTCATGAGTAAAAACCAGGCTGTAACTAATGCTTTCGATTGAATCCACCTTGCCTTCAACATTTTTTTCCGCAACATAGTATAAAATCAGTAACGAATGATGAATAGTGAGCTCGTGTTGTGCGCAAAACTTTTCAATAGCAGCCACCCGATGCGTGTAACTCACACTCATTACCTATTAGACATCATTCATCTCATTACAATAAAGGGCCTTTTGCAAGGCCCAATAACCAACTACCATGATAGATGTAAACACATCTTTCAGTAGTTTATAATTACGTAAAATTGAAGGAGGCAGATTTATAGTTTGCTTAAAACAATGGGCGTAGAAGTTGGGGCCGGGCTTCCGCCTTTTGGCTCTAATGTAATTGCAAAAGCCTGTGCGTTTTGTACGTTTTTCATACGGTATAAGAGGCGTTGCTGCTTAGCTTCTATCATACCAAGATCAATAGGCTGTCCGTTCAATATAGCCCAGAGCTGGTATTGCTTGTCAGAGGCAGGTTTTGGCAGGTTATTCAACATCAAGTATACGTCTTTACTTGTGGTATCCCAATAAATAGTGGCGTAAACATTAGGGTTCGAAGTACCCTGCATGGCAGCCATTTTTACATCCGGATTTTTCAACAATTCAGCGTCTTGTTTCATAGTGTCTAACCGTGCAGTAGATTGTTGCAATTGAGTTTGCAGGTTTTGATTAGCAGCTTGCAGATCTTTGTATTTATTATTGACGCTAACAGCCCAGTAAGTCGTACCAGCCAATAAAATAATAGCAGCAGCAGCAACCCATTTCCATATGCCTATTCTTCTTACAGGTATTTTATCTTCCTCTAAAGTATATGAAGCAGTAACGGCCGGGGTTGCAATTTTTTCTGCAATGATTTGCCTTAAGTGAACAGGAGCCTCTGCTGCGTTGGAAAGTAGTTGTTCTTCCAACGCCATCTCAAAAGAATTTCTTGCCGCTGCCACTTCAGGGTAAGAAGCACACATAGCTTCGAATTCCTTTCGTTCGGCCTCGGTAGCTATGCCCAGTACACAGCTTTCTATAATTCCACTTGATATGTATTCTTTTATGTTCACTTTTATGACAATAATGCTCTTAGTTGCGTTAATGCAGTACGGATGCGGGTTTTCACCGTACCCAACGGTATATCCAGCGCTTTGGCAATTTGCTCATGCGTAAAGCCCTGGAAGTATGACAGATCAATTAACTGCCTTTGCTCCTCTTTCAGCTTCAGCAATATTTTTTTTAACCCATAATCATCCGTACCGGGTTTTACGCTTAACTGAATGTTTTCAATGTCACCTAAAGATTGTTGCCTTTGCGATTGCTGAAAAGCCTTCGACCTTGTTTTATCAATAGCGGCATTGCGGGCAATGTTTAACATCCAGGTAAATAAACGGCCTTTCGCTTCGTCGTATGAATGTATATTGCGCCAGATATTTACAAATGTTTCCTGCAACACGTCGCTGCTAACTTCCTCTTCGCTCACAATTTGCCTGATCACTCCATACAAAGCACCGGAATAATGGTCATATAAATAACCAAAAGCCTGGTTGTCCTTATTGCGTAAGGAGCTTACCAATTCCTGTTCTTCGTATGTAAGTTTGGCGCCCAATAGTTGGTTATAAGCTGTGGCGAAACACCAATTAATTTACGTAAGGATTTGCCTTTCAGATTTGTTATTAGCCTACCAGGTTTTGATAAGCTGCAGCGTCCATTAATTCATTTACGTCTGCTGTGCTGGTCACCTTCATTTTTACCATCCAGCCTTCACCATAAGGATCTGTATTTACCAATTCGGGGTTGGCGTTCAACTTTGGATTGACTTCGGTAATGCTGCCATTAACCGGCAGGTAAAGATCAGAAACTGTTTTCACGGCTTCCACCGTTCCAAACACATCGCCTGCGTTCAGCTCCTGTCCTACTGTTTCGATTTCAACATACACGATATCGCCTAATTCGTGCTGGGCAAAATCAGTAATACCGATTGTTGCAACATCGCCTTCCAGGCGAATCCATTCGTGGTCTTTTGTATAGCGTAAGCTCTCGGGAAAATTCATGATTACTGTTTTGAAATTTAGCTGCAATATTAATCACAGATTTTCGGATTGGGATTGATTTCGCAGATTTCTTGTTAAAGGCTGTTTGCTCTTATGCTTTGAAGCGAACAATAAATTCAAATGGCTGATTTGTATTAATGCTACTCTTTAATTTTATTGATTATCAACCTATCAACGCTTCTTCCGCTTTACCAGCTTAGCTTTTATAATTCTTACATCCTGCAAGGGCCTGTCCCTGTCTTGCTCTTTACTGGTAGGCGTGGCGGCAATTTTATCTACCACATCCAACCCTGTAACTACTTCGCCAAACACGGTATAGTTTTGATCAAGCTGCGGTGTGCCGCCAATGGTTGTATAATATGCTCTCTGCTCCGGCGAAAGTTTTCTTCCACCTAACCGCACTATTTCTACCGAGTCCAATTCTTTATCCGTAAAGGTTCTGCCTTGCACAATATAAAACTGGCTGGCGCTGCTTCTTTTTTCAGGATTATTGTCTCTTGCTGCTGCCAATACTCCCTTTTTATGAAACAGCGTTGTTCTGAATTCTGAGGGAATGGTATAATCAGGGCCGCCATTACCTAAAGGTTGATGCGCTATTGCCCTTTTGCTATTGGGATCACCAGCCTGAATCATAAAATTTTGAATGACGCGGTGAAAAAGAATGCTGTCGTAATAATGCGATTTCACTAAACGCAAAAAATTATCGCGATGTAATGGCGTGGAGTCATAAAGGCGCAAAACGATCGTCCCTTCTGTCGTTACCAACTCTACATCTCTTTTCCTGTCTTTCTTTTTAAGCTTTACATTTTGTTGCGCATGAAGAAAGGTTACAAAAAGTAAACTGGTAGCTACAAGTAAAAAGGTTTTGAAGATTTTCATCATAACAATCCCTGGTTTTGAAAATAGAGAAGAATATGGTCTTTTAAAAAATTTTCCTGCTCATGCGGCAGCATAACAGGCATAGATTTTAGTTGTTTAAAATGTGGCCAGCCGTCTTCATCTACATGCGAAAGTTCGTAATAGCCACTTGGGGAAAGAACCGTGCAGATGGCGATATGCATGAGGTCCTGCTTTTGTTCTTTCGAAAACTTTTTGCGTATATCGCCCAGTTCCTGGATACCGATCAGAAATAGAACGCTTTCCACATCGGGCTTTTTTTCAAAGCGTTCCATTAGCTTTTCTTCTAACTTCCACCAACGCACCTGCAAATCATCACTTCCTAACATAAATTTTTTTTAGTAGGCACGAAGGTAGAGTTACCAGTTGAAAAAGTAAAAAGGCCTGCTGCCCGAAACACCAGGCAATTCTTCAGAATGCAATTCATCTATCTTTGCACATTCCAAAATATATAGAACATGCTGCAGCTGGCAACTTTACGGAACAACACGGATTTAGTAAAAGAACGTTTGGCTATCAAAAACTTCAAGGAAATACATTTGGTGGATGAAATTGTTGCGCTGGATGATGAAAGGAAAAGCCTTACGTTCCAGTTTGATGATACTAAAGCCAAGGTCAATGCGGCTTCCAAAGAAATTGGCCTGCTCATGAGCAAAGGTCAAAAAGAAGAAGCTGAAGCAAGAAAGAAGGATGTAGAATCATTCAAAAATCAACTAAACCCGGTACAGGAAAAATTAGATGCTGTTGAAAAGCAGTTGAACGAATTATTGGTAAAACTCCCCAATCTTCCTTCACAAAAAGTTCCAAAGGGGAAAACACCGGAAGATAACGAAACGGTAAGAACAGGCGGAGCGAAACCTGATTTATATGCCGGTGCCGTTCCGCATTGGGACCTTGCTAAAAAGTACGACCTTATTGATTTTGAATTGGGCAATAAAATCACTGGCAGCGGCTTTCCTGTTTACAAAGGCAAGGGAGCCAAACTGCAAAGGGCTTTGATACAATACTTTTTGGAATATAATACACAGGCTGGTTATACAGAGTATATGCCGCCGTTGATGGTGAACGAAGCATCGGCTTATGGCACAGGGCAATTGCCGGATAAAGAAGGTCAGATGTATCATGTTACAGAAGATAATTTATACCTCATTCCTACTGCAGAAGTACCTGTTACCAACATCTATCGTGATACAATGCTGAAGGAAAACGATCTGCCAGTGAAAATGACCGCATACACACCATGCTTCAGGCGTGAGGCTGGAAGTTATGGCAAGGATGTGCGTGGATTAAACCGCCTCCATCAATTTGATAAAGTAGAAATCGTTCAACTTGTCCATCCCGATAAAAGTTATGATGTACTGGAAGAAATGGTGGAGCATGTGGAGAAATTAATTCAATCTTTAGAACTGCCTTACCGCATTCTGCGTTTGTGCGGTGGTGATATGAGTTTTACATCGGCGCTTACTTACGACTTTGAAGTGTTCAGCGCTGCACAGGAAAGATGGTTGGAAGTAAGCTCTGTTTCCAACTTTGAAAGCTATCAAACTAACCGCATGAAGATCCGTTTT